>JBGAUK010000075.1:0-17843 GCA_044228695.1 Chromatiaceae bacterium
TTGGCGCCATCGGGCGGCACCACATCCAACTCAAAACGGGCCGTGTAAGGGCGGTACTCCAGTTCCTCGCCCAACGGTGCGCCGCAGGCCGCGCAGGTCTCGGGCCGGTGGCGTTCCTCGGCATCCACAGGCAACTGCTGCGTGCGGCTGACACCGGGCGCGCCCTTGCGCCTTCCTGGTCGGCCTGGCTTGGCCTCGTCCCGGGGCTTCGCCTCGCCCTCAGGCCCCGTGCTGCCCGGCTTGACATCCTGGCCTGCCGCCGCATCGGCTTGGGCTGGCTCCGTGGGGGCTTCGGCTTCGACCACAGCGTCCTGGGGCGCGCTCTTCTCGTCTTCACCGCCGTCGCCCTTCGCCCAGGGGGGGCGGGTGCTCGGCGGGCGCGAACTATTCGATGGATTCTGGTTCAGCCGGTCATGGGCTTCCTTCAAGTCCGCCAGCAACTTCCCCGACAACAACCGCAACGACTCCGCCGGCAAGCCGCGCAGGTAGTCTTCGTCGAGCTGTTTGAGGTCGTGATCGCTGAGGTGCATGTCCGCGCCGCCGTCGCCCCGCGCTTGGGGCCCATTGTTGAGGGCGGATCTTCTCACATCGTGCTAGGTTTGTCCGCTAGGCATCGGTAATTTCAACGGTTGTTTGGCAGGGGGGCTGAATGGGTACGGCCGGGGTTCTCGGTCATGTGGCAATCGACGCACTCCTGGCCCGCAGGTGTGCCCCAATCGACCCCGACCTGGCCGGGCGGGCGGTCCGCTTGGGCAGGCCCGTAGGCCAGCAACAGGGCCACGCCGGCCAGGGTACTGAAAAGCCAAGCGACCTTGCGGCCTTGGCGGCTGATTTTCATTGACGCTCTCCTTTGAGGTGGAACAGGCTCTCCCGGCTGCTTGGAACCGGATAGAGGCGATACTCGGACTTTGGGCAGGCACGTCGGCACCCTTGTTCGCGTCCTTGATTTACCGCTCCCGGTCCCCCGCGCCCCGTTGCTTTGTGCTTCTTCATGGCGCGCGTCGCACTCACCCACGGGCGAATTTATAGAGGGCTGGGGAATTCGCCTTGATCTAGGTCAAGGAGCGCGAGGGGAATCTGATTGTTGCCAGGAGCTTTTCCCGAACGGGGACGCATGGTCCCGGAGGTGGGTATTAGCCGAATTCGGGAGATGATCTTCGGGGCCTATCGCGTGATCTACAGTGTTGGCGACCGCGTCGTCATTCTCACCGTTCGTCGCGGGAGCCAGCTCTTACGGCCCAGTGAACTGGATGCTGCCTTAAAGGGGCCAAGCGCCAAACTAGGCCAGGATCAGGCCGCGGACTCGGGGCTGAACCCCGCCAGGGCCTCGGTGGCCTGGCGATCGGCATGGTAGGAAGAGCGCACCATGGCGCCACTCGCGACATTGACAAAACCCAGGGCCTCGCCCGCGCGGCGCAGGCTGGCGAACTCATCCGGGGTCCAGTAGCGGGACACCGGCAGATGGGAGCGGCTGGGGGCCAGGTACTGGCCCAGGGTGAGCATATCGCAACCCTGGGCGCGCAGGTCGGCCATGACCGCCAGCACCTCGTCCTCCTCCTCGCCGAGGCCGAGCATGAGGCCGGATTTGGTGGGAATCGCGGGATGGCGCACCTTGAAGGCGCCAAGCAAGGCCAGGGAGCCGGCATAGTCGGCGCCGGGGCGGGCCCGGGTGTAGAGGCGGGGCACCGTCTCCAGGTTGTGATTGAAAAGGCCCGGCAGGCCGTCGCCCGTGAATTGGTCGAGGGCCAGGGACTCCCGGCCGCGGAAGTCCGGCACCAGGATCTCCAGACGCGTGCTCGAGGCGCGGCGGCGGATGGCGCGCAGACAGGCGGCGAAGTGGCCAGCGCCACCATCCCGCAGGTCATCGCGATCGACGGAGGTGATGACCACGTAGTCCAGGCCCAGGACGGCGATGGACTGGGCCAGGTGCTCGGGCTCATCCGGATCAGGGGGCGCCGGGCGACCATGGGCCACGTCGCAGAAGGGGCACCGGCGGGTGCAGACATCCCCCAGGATCATGAAGGTGGCGGTGCCATGATTGAAGCACTCGCCCAGGTTGGGGCACTGGGCCTCCTCGCAGACGGTCGTCAGCCTGGCCTCGCGCAGCAGCCGCTTGATGCGGGTCACCCCCGGCCCGATGGGGGCGCGGGCACGAATCCAGGCGGGCTTGCGCAGGGGCTCAACCGCCGACTCCACCTTGACGGGGATGCGCGCCACCTTGTCCAGACCCCGCTGATGGGTCTCCGGGGTGGCGCGGGAAGGGGCAGCGAGAGACGGGGTTTCGGTCATGGGGTCGTTCCGGGGGTTTGAGGGGCCTGGGGGGATACGATCCGGCGCCAGGATCAGGCACCGCCCGCCAGGCCGGGGTCCTGTCGCACCAGGACCAGTAGTTCCTTGGGGCCATGCACGCCATAGGCCAGGGTCTGCTCGATATCCGCCGACTTGGAGGGGCCGGTTATCAGCAGGGCATTGGTGGGCAGGCCCTGCCCCACCCAGTCCTCCGCTACTAGGAATTCGTGGAAGGTCGAGCGGATGCGGCGGGCGTCCAGCACCACGGCATGGATGGGGGGCACCAGCGACAGCAGGCGGGGCTCCTGGACGCTGGGCCAGAGGACCAGGGAGCCGGTCTCGGCGATGGCGCCGAGGCAGCCGGTCAGACTCGCATCCGTGTTGGCAAAGAGATCCTGTCGGCAGGTCTCTACCGGTTCGCGATGAGGAATCAGGCGTATAGCCTCGCCGTCGGGCCAACCCTGCTCCAGTTCCTGGCCCAGCTCGGTCCCGGGGGCATAGCGCAGATTGCTGGCGTCCCTGGCGCGCAGCCAGGCGAAGAGGCGAAGCGGCCAGTCCGCGCCAACCAGAACCACCTCGCCGCGCACCGCCTCCAGGGCCTCCCGGAAGCGACTCAGCCGCTCCTGGGGGGACCAAGCGAAGCGACGCACTGGATTTTCGGGCAGGGGGCGCGCGACCGGGTGCCGGGCGCGCAAACGAGACAGGATGGCGGCGCGGGGGTCACTCATGGCGAGAATCAGCGGCCAGCAATAAAGGTGTCGGAGCCCGATGGCTTAGGTAGGGTGCCAGCGGCTGGCAAGGGCCAGGAGGGGAAAAGGGGCCGAGCCCCTGATCATTAGCAGCCATTTCGCATTCATTCACCCCGAAAGCCCTCCGATCGCGCCAACTCATGGAGACTGCGGGGGGCAATGGGGGGCGCGGACCGGGTCCGGGTCCAGGGGCCCAGGTGTTTGGGCACCAGCCAGCGCAGCCGGGTGCCCAGACCCGTCAGACTTCGATAAAGGGTCGGGGAGGCGTTGACCCAACGCCACAGGGCCCAGATCAGCCGATGCAGGGGCTTGCGGCGGCTGCCTTGGCCAACCACCTGGGAGCCCTTGCGACCTCGCACCCCCTCGGCGCGCAAACGTCGCAGCAGGGCCGGCAGGGGGATGCGCACCGGGCAGACCTCGCCACAGGCGCCACATAGACTGGAGGCATCCGCCAACTCGCCCAGGCCATCGAGGCCCTGGAGTTGGGGTTCGAGGACGCTGCCAATGGGGCCGGGATAGACGGTGCCATAGGCGTGGCCGCCCAGACGGGAATAGACAGGGCAGTGATTCATGCAGGCGCCGCAGCGAATACACCGCAGGGTGGAACTCAGTTGGGAATCGCCATGGATGCGGGAACGACCATTGTCCAGCAGGACCAGATGGACCTCGCGGGGACCGTCCAGCTCGCCTTCTCGCCGGGGGCCGCTGATCATGTTGACGTAGGTGGTGATGGGCTGGCCGGTGGCGGAGCGCGTCAGCAGGGTCAGGAGGGGCGGTAACTGATCTAGGCGGGCGATGACCTTCTCGATGCCACAGACCGCGATATGGACCTGGGGCGCCGTGGTGCAGAGGCGGCCATTGCCCTCGTTCTCGACCAGGCAGAGGGTGCCGGTCTCGGCGACGGCGAAATTGACCCCGGAGAGGCCGGCGATGGCCCGGCCAAAGTGCTCCCGCATGATCCGGCGGGCGATGGCGGTCAGGCCCTCGATCTCCTCGGTGTAGGGGTACTCGGGAAAGTGGTCGGCGAAGCGTTGGGCGATCTCCACCCGGTCCTTGTGGATCGCCGGGGCTATGATGTGGGAGGGCCTTTCGTCCCCCAACTGGAGGATGAACTCCCCCAGGTCCGTCTCCACGGCGCGAATGCCCTGGGCCTCCAGATAGTGGTTGAGGCCCATCTCCTCCGAGACCATGGACTTGCCCTTGATGACCAGGTCGGCCCCGTGCCGGCGCAGGATGTCGCGGACCAGGGCATTGCCCTCCGCCGCCGTCTCCGCCCAATGCACCTGGATGCCGTTGCGCTGGCAATTGCGCTCCAGATCCTCTAGCAGATCCGGTAGATGGGCCAGGGCATGGCCGCGGATCAGCTTGCCGCGCCGACGTAGTACCGCCAGTTCATGTTCATCGGGGAAGGCCTTGTGGCGCTTGAGGACCAGCCCATCCATGGTGCGCCGGATGTTGCGGCGCACCCGCTCGTTGCCGAGGGCCTGGCTGACGCGGACGGGGAATTCAGGACTCATGGGTGCGCTCCCACAGCAATTCGGCGATGTGCTTGACCGCGGGCCGCGGAGAGGACTGGGCGGCCGAGTCCGGGAAGTGGCGCTCCAGGGTGCCGCCCAGGTTCAGCAGACAGCCACCATCCTGGCTGACCAGAACCTGGGCGCCCGTGGCCAGGATGGCGTCGGCCTTGTCCGCCGCCATGGCCGCGGAGATCTCCGGCTGCTTGACGGCGAAGGTGCCGCCAAAGCCACAACATTCGTAGGCGTGATCGGGTTCCACCGTCTCCAGGTGGGCCAGACGCGACAGCAGGTCCGTGGCAGCGTCGGCTACCCCCATCTCGCGGCGCGCCGAGCAGGACTGATGCAGCACGACCTTGAGCGGCTCGCCGCGGTCGACCGGCCGCCAATCCAGCACCCGCGCCAGGAAATCCGTCAATTCCACCACACGCCTGGCCAGTGCCTCGGCGCGCTCCTGGTCCGGCGTCCCCGCGAACAGCTTGGGGTACTGAACCTTCATCATGCCGGCGCAGGAGGCGGAAGGCACAACCACCGGGATATCCCGGCCGAAGGTATCGAGTTGGCGCCGCGCGACCGTCCGGGCCTCCGCGTCGTAACCGGAGTTGTAGGCCGGTTGGCCACAGCAGGTCTGACCCTGGGGATAGATGACCTCGATGCCCTCCCGCCGCAGCAGGCGCATGGCCGCCAGGCCCGCCTGGGGAAAGACCATGTCGATCAGGCAGGTGCCAAAAAAATAGACGCTACGAGGGTTTTCCATTGAGCCGGCGGCCTGCGCCCTTGTTGGCAACGACGAATAGGGTTGGAATATAGCATAGCCAGATTCTTACCCGCCCATGACGAGAGCCCACCTCATGTCTGATCGCCCCCACCTGACCGACCGCCCCACTATCGCCATCCTCGCCTCCTTTTCCGGGAGCGGCGGGGTGGAGAGAATGCTGGTCAACCTGATGCGGGGCTTCGTGGCGGAAGGGCGGGAGGTCGATCTGCTGCTGATTCGCGACCAGGGGCCCCACCTGGCCGGGCTGCCGGAGGAGATCAATCGGATTCCGCTGGGGACCCGTCATAGCCTCCTGGCGATTCCCGCCCTGGCGCGTTACTTGAGGCGGCAGAGGCCACGGGCCTTGTTGGCGGTGAAGGATCGCGCCGGACGGGCGGCGGTGCTGGCGCGCGGGCTGGCGGGTACGGACACCCGCCTGGTGCTACGGCTGGGAACCAACCTGTCCGCCGCCATGGAGGGGCGCTCGGCCCTGGAGCGCCAGTTGCGCTATTGGCCCATTCGCCAGCTTTACCCTCACATCGACCGCATCGTGGCGGTCTCCGAGGGCGTGGCGGCGGATACGGCGACCCTCGCCCAACTACCGATCGAGGCTATCCGAGTCATCCGCAATCCGGTGATCACCCCCGATCAGGGACGGCTGGCCGCGGAGCTCTGTCCCCACCCCTGGTTCCAGAAGGAGGGGCCGCCGGTCATTCTGGGGGCCGGCCGGCTGCAACGTCAGAAAGACTTCCCCACCCTGATCCGGGCCTTCGCGCGGGTGAGCCAGGACCGCCCCTGCCGGCTGGTCATCATCGGCGAGGGCAGTGACCGCCAGGCCCTGACGGACCTGGTCCGGCAACTAGGTATTCAGCACCAGGTTGATCTCCCCGGTTTCCAGGCCAACCCCCTGCCCTTCCTGGCCGCGGCCGACCTCTTCGTCCTCTCCTCCGCCTGGGAGGGCTCGCCCAACGTCCTGACCGAGGCCATGGCCCTGGGTACGCCGGTGGTGGCGACGGATTGTCCCAGTGGCCCCGCGGAATTGCTGGACTCGGGTCGCATTGCCCCCCTGGTGCCAGTCGGGGACGTGGCGGCCCTGGCCCAGGCCATAGGCGCGACCCTGGATCGGCCGCCACCACGCGAGGTCCTGAAGGCGGCGGTGGCGGACTATGACCAGGGGCGCAGTGCCCGCAACTACCTGGAGGAGTTGGATCAGAACCGGGTGGTCTGATGCCCGGGAGGGGCGGTGCGGCTCAAGAATCCTCGTGCAGGCCCATGGCCCGCGCCTTGCGAGACCAGACCCAGACATACTGAAGACCGCTGATGAGGATGGTGGCGAGGCAGGCCCAGGTCAGGGCCTCAATCAGGAAGGCAGGCAGGGGCATGGGCCCAGCATCGGCGATGACGGCAACTACCAGGGCGATCTGCAGCAGGGTATTGAGCTTACTCGCCCAAGTTGGCGCCGGCCGGATTTCCGCGACCCGGAAGTGATAGAGGGTAGCACCGCCGACAATGATGAGGTCGCGACCGATGGCGGCCACCACGAGCCAGATGGGGATCAGCTTGAGTGCCCCCAGAACCAGAAAGCAGGCAACCAGCAGGGTCTTGTCGGCCAAGGGGTCCAGGATACCGCCCAACTGGCTCTGCCAGTGGAATTGCTTGGCGAGAAAGCCATCGAGCCCATCGGACAGGCCCGCCAGGACAAACAACAGCAGCGCCCAGCCAAAGGCCCCCTCCAGGAGGAGTAGCACCACGGGCATCACCGCCAGCAGGCGTAGAAAGCTGATGATGTTGGGCAGATCCCTGAGTTTCAAGGCCGTAACATCCCCTGGGTAAGCGAGCAGTGGCGAGGATTTTATTCCGACGGGCGCAGCTTTGTCCAAGTACCGGCGGCAAGGGCCAACTGCTAGAATGCGCCTTGATTCATTATCGGAGCCCGTCATGCCCCAGGACCTCCCTACCCCTAACCAGCCCGGGCTGAGTTACCGCGACGCCGGGGTCGATATCGACGCTGGCAATGCCTTGGTGGAGCGAATCAAGCCCTTGGCCGCCGCCACCTTCCGGCCCGGCGTCCTGACGGGCCTGGGGGGCTTCGGCGCCCTTTTCGAGCTACCCCTGGACAAATACCGCCAGCCGGTGCTGGTGTCGGGGACGGATGGGGTGGGCACCAAGCTGAAATTGGCCCTGGAACTGGGTCGCCACGACACCATTGGGATCGACCTGGTGGCCATGTGCGCCAACGACATCCTGGTCGCGGGGGCCGAACCCCTCTTCTTTCTCGACTACTACGCCACCGGACGGCTCGATCTCGAGGTCGCCACCGCCGTGGTGGCGGGTATTGCCAAGGGCTGCGAACTGGCGGGCTGCGCCCTCACCGGCGGCGAGACGGCGGAGATGCCGGGCCTCTACGCCGCCGGGGACTATGACCTGGCGGGCTTTTGCGTCGGCATAGCGGATAAGGACCAACTCCTGACCCCGGATCGCGTCCAACCGGGCGATGTCCTCGTCGGCGTTGCCTCCTCCGGTCCCCATTCCAATGGCTATTCCCTGATCCGCAAGATCCTAGAGGTCAGTGGCGCCCCTCTCGATCTGGACCTAGAGGGCATGACCCTGGGGGAGCGCCTGCTGGCCCCCACCCGCATCTATGTCAAGCCGGTTCTGGAATTGATGAAGGCCGTGCCGGTCCATGCCATGGCCCACATCACCGGCGGCGGCCTGCCGGAGAATCTGCCGCGTGTCCTGCCAGAAGGTACCCAGGCGGTCATTGACCTGGACTCCTGGGAACTGCCGCCTGTCTTCGCCTGGCTGCAAACCCAGGGCGGGGTCGCGGCGGCGGAGATGCGGCGCACCTTCAACTGTGGCGTGGGTCTCGTGCTCTGCGTCCCGGCGACCATGGCGGGCCCGGCCTGCCAGCGGCTGGGTGAATTGGGCGAGTCCGCCTGGATTCTCGGCCGTATCGAGGCCTGCTCGGGCCCGCCCGCGGTCATTTTCGCCCAGGGGGCGGCGGCGTGAGCAGCAGCCCCCTCTCCGTGGTGGTGCTGATCTCGGGTAGCGGGAGCAATCTGCAAGCCCTGATCGATGGGGTCCATAACGGGACCCTGCCCATTCTGATTCGCGCCGTCATTGCCAACGAGGCGGATGTCTTCGGGCTGGAACGGGCGCGGCGGGCCGCTATCGAGACGCGGGTACTCAGCCATCGGGATTACCCCGACCGCCCCACCTTCGACGCGGCCCTCATGGACCTCATCGACGGCTTTCAGCCCGACCTGGTGGTCCTGGCCGGTTTCATGCGCATCCTGACCCCGGGCCTGGTGACCCATTACCGGGGCCGAATGTTCAACATCCACCCCTCCCTGCTGCCCAAGTTTCGCGGCCTGCATACCCACGAGCGGGCCCTGGAGGTCGGCGAGCGCGAGCACGGGGCGACGGTACACTTTGTCACGGAGGAGTTGGATGGCGGCCCGGCGGTGCTCCAGGCGGTGATCCCGGTGGAGCCCGGCGATGACGCCGCCAGGCTGGCGGCCCGGGTACTGATTCAGGAGCACCGCATCTATCCGCAAGTGGTGCTATGGTTCGCCCAGGGCCGTTTGCTGCTGGGCGCGGACGGCTTACCCCGTCTGGACGGCGAGCCCCTCCAGCAACCCCTACGCCTCGATAATCTGACGACTGAATTGACAACCTGAGGCTCCCTGCCAGAATCGGACGCACTGGACAAACCCATGCCACATGTCTTCCAACTCCATCTTCCCAATACAGGCTGGGCCCTGTTCGACATCATGGCGGAGCCCGGGGTGGGCATCCGTCTCGGCCAGCACGGCTATGCCATCGACGGCTCCATCATCGTCGGCCCCATGATGCACAGCGAGGCCGACGTCGATAACACGGTCAATCGCTTGATCGCGGAACTGGAGACCATCCGCGCCCAGGCCAAGCGGGAACTGGAACGGCTGGGCTGAGGCGTGCCGGGCAGGGGCAGTCTAATCCGCAGTCTTGCTGATTTGGCTTGACCCAACCGCCGCCGTAAACATCTTTTGAAACATGTCCCAGGAGGCCATGGAGCCCGCCACATAGGGCTGGAAGAGCTTGAGGGGGTCATAACCCTCGACGCCCTCGACCATGCGCTGACGAATGTCATCCAGTATCTGCCGCTGAAAGGCCTCCACATCGGGCAAACCGAGCAGTTTGCGCATCTCTTCCGGGGTGATGCCGATATCTATCTTGAAGTTCATGGGCTGGGCCTCGCTGAAATTGAGAAGAGGGGGATTTGCTAGCCCGAGGTCGAAAACAACCTCAAGCGGGTTAACGGAGGGATAACGAGCGCGGGGCTCAATGTCGGCTCATGCGCGGATGAGGTTGTTCGATAGGCACGGGTTCATCGACCACCAGGCCCTGCCGGACACGCCGCCCGATGAGGATACAGGCGCTGCCGAAGGCCTTCTCCGCCTCGCGAGCGGTCCACTCCCACTCCATGGGGGAGGCATTGGTAGGGATCTGCCAATGGGCCGTGGTCAGGATCTTGCCGATGGAAATCTCCAGGGTCCAGTCGTGCCAGACGGTATCCGGGTCCTCGTCCTCGTAGAAATCCTGCTCGACCAGGCGCACATAGTTGCCTACGGCACCATCCAGGGACACCAGGTCATTGACCACCAGCTTGTCGTCCACGCAACTCGCATAGCCCGTGTGGACGGCGGTGGCGGTGGCCATGAGAGAATGCATGAGCAGGGCGGGGGTCAGCTTCAAGGTGAGCGGGCTTTCCCAGTCTGGCTCGGTAACTTCTTGTTCTTGCAACATCCAGAAACTCGGCAATGAAATGGGGCCCCGAGGGGCGCGAGAAAGGGACCGGCGGGATTATCGCCAGCGCCCGTAACTAATGATGAACCATCCGTCCCCAGAGGTAAAACCCATGTCGGTCATTCTCGACCTCGGCATCTTTCCCATGGACCAGGGCGCAAGCGTCGGGGCCTTCGTCGCCCCCGTGGTCGCCATGATCCGCGCCAGCGGTCACCCCTACCAGCTCGGCGCCATGGGCACCCTCGTCGAGACCGAGGACCTGGAGTCCGCCTTGGCCCTGATCGCCCGTGCCCACCAGGTGTTGGCGGCACAGGGCTGCCGGCGGGTCTATGCCACGGCCAAGCTGGATATGCGGGATGGCCCCTTGGGGCGACTCGACGCCAAGGTGGCGCGGGTTAGCGCCCTCCTGGGGGACCCGACCCCATGAGGGTCGCGGTATTTTCCGACGTTCAGGCCAACCTCCCGGCCCTGGAGACCTGTATCGCCCATATCCTGGGCTGGAATCCGGACCTGGTCGTTATGGCCGGTGATCTCATCAATCGCGGCCCGACCAGCGACGCCTGCCTGAGGCGCTTCCAGGAATTGCGTCAGGATCAGGGCTGGCTGCCAATTCTGGGTAATCACGAGGTCTGGGTCTTGCGCTGTGGACGCGAACCACCCCTGGATGCCATTGACGCCCGCCTGCGTGCCCTGGCTGATTTCACCTGTACCCAGATCGCGGGAACCGAGCATTGGCTGGCCGATTGGCCAGACCATCTCTGCTTCGAGGCCGAGCCGGGGCGGGGCTGGGTCCATGTCACCCACGGAACCCTCCTCGGTAACCGCGACGGCATCTCGGCGCGGACCCAGGACGCCGACCTCCTGGCCAAGGTGCCCCTGGACGTGAACCTCTTCGTGACGGGCCACACCCACAGGCCCTTGACCCGCCAATTTCAGGGTATCGGCATCCTCAACGTGGGCTCGGTCGGCTCACCCTTCGATGGCGACCCGCGAGCCAGCTATGGCCAACTGGAATGGCGCCATGGCCGCTGGCATACCCGCATCATCCGCCTGGACTATGATCGCGCCGCCGCCGGGCGAGCCTTCGCGGATAGCGGCTTCCTTGACCGGGGAGGGCCCCTGGCCCGTATCGTCCACGCCGAATGGCTGAGGGCCAGACCCCTGATCAACGGCTGGCACCAGCGCTACGGCGAGGCCATGCGCCAGGGCCAGATCTGCCCCGACCGCGCGGTGGACGAGTATTTAAGGTCCTTGGGTTGAGGACTCGGGAGCCATCGGTGCGGTTTACGGGCTCGGGCTCGCATCCTAGCCCGCCGTTGCCCACATCGCCGAGCCCTTGATCCCCGCCTTGATCTCCTGCCATAGCGCCTCGTAAGCCCGGGTTACGGGATTGCTCGAAGGAGCATAGGCCGGCAGAGGCATGCGGGTGATACCCATGCGCTCCACCTCGGTGGCATAGGGAATACTGGTCTTGAGGAAGCTGGGGAAACTTTCAGGCAGACTTTCCATGAGGTGTAAATGCAAATGCTTGCGCCGATCCACCATGGAGAAGAAGGGCATAAGATTAGTCTTGCCGAGGCCGTCGTGACCCTCAAGGAAGTCCTGTAATTGAGCCAGGGTGCGCGCCGACAGGGTGGTCGGGATCATGGGGACCAGCAGGGCGTGACTGGCGCGAAAGACGTTTTCGGATACCAGGGAGATGCTGGGCGGGCAATCCAGAAAAACATAGTCGTAGGCGATTGCCATGGGGGCGAGCAATTTCTGCAACTGCTTGGTCGGACGCTTGTTGTCCTCTAGCAGGAGGTCCATGTTGCGGTAAGAGAAATCCGCGGGCAAGAGGTCAAGTCGCTCGAAATCCGTGCCCTTCACGAGGTCGTCAAGATCCTGGTGGCCACTCACCAGGGCCTTGGTGCCACCTTTGACCTTGGGCTTGACACGAAAGTAATAGGTGGCGGCCCCCTGAGGGTCCAGATCCCAGATCAGGGTGCGGTAACCCTCCCTGGCCGACAGATAGGCCAGGTTGACCGCTGTCGCCGTCTTGCCAACGCCACCCTTGATATTGTACGAAGCGATGATCTTCATGCGCCCTTCCCCTGCCGCTTCTGGTCATCAAACAGGGACTTGAACAGGCCCTGGTGTTCGTCGCTATCGAAACCGGCAAAGATCTCGGCGAATTCCTCCCGCGCCCGGTGCTGATGTTCCAGTAGGTCCCCCACCAGGATGCCCATGGCGAGCAAGGTGTCTGTACTGGCCCGATCCTCGTCGCGCATGCGCTGGGCCATCTCGCGTAAGTGGTCGGCCTGAACCGCTAGGTCCTGGAACTTGCCAAGATTATCCAGCAGCACCTTGAGGAGTTTCACCAGTTGACGCACCTCCTGTTTCGGATAGAGGCTATCGAAGAACTCAATCAGGTAGCGGAGCTTTTTGCAGCTTTTGCGGAGTTCATGCATGTCCTCCGCGGGCGAGGCGGGGGTCATGGCCCGACCCTCCTTGCGTACCCGCCGGTACATGGTCCAGATGCGGTCATCGGCTACCGCCATCACCGGACGCATGGCGTTAGGCACCACGGAGCTTTCGGGGACCGGGGCCTCCAGGAAGGCCCGCCAATCGCGCAGCAGATCCCGGAAACGCTTGGAATCCAGGTGCTCAACCAGGTTCTTCTGTTCCTCGCCATAATGGGCGTGAATGAAGTCACGCAGGGGTTCCAGATGGGGCCTCAGTGGCTCCGGCAGGCACACCTGATAGGCGTTGAAGTCAAGCAAATAGACATCCAGATCGCGCACGGGCCCGGTGAACTCGCCGATCCAGCCAAAGGCATCCTTGTATTGTTCGACCACGTCCGGGGCAAAAACATCCTTGATCTGGGTGAGGGCTGAACGGGTGCGGCGCACGGCTACGCGCAAGTCATGGAGAAATTCCGAGTCAAGATTATCGCGGGTGCCAGGGACATTGACCTCGATGGTATTGAGCAGATGGAGCAGAATTTCCTTGGTCGTGGCGTCGGCGCGACGATCGGGATCGAGGCGAAAATTGAGTTGGGAACTGTAGTCACCTGGCTTGCGCCCCGCGGAGGCCAGGGCCTCCAGCAGGAGTTCGGTGCGGACCAGGGACAGGCCAAGCTCTTCGTTGAGCATCCGCGCCATGTCGCGAAAATCGGCCTCATAGCCCTTGACGGCGTGAAGCCGCAGGCGGGTAGAGATGGGACCCTGATGTTCCCGCGCCTTATCCTCGTAACGATTCTGCTCCAGTTCCAGACGAGCGATGGTCTTGTCATCCTCGTTAAGGAGGCGCCAGGTCAGGATGCGGGAATGGACATCCAAGAGGGGCAGCAGGCGACGAATGCCCAGGAGTCGCGCCAGGCGCTCGGGGTCGGGGCCAGGCGGCAAATCGGCGGCGAAACCCAAGTCCCGCTCGAGTTCACAGGCCAAGATGGGGACCTCGTCTTTCAGATCGCGCCATATCATGAGGCGTTGATGACCGTCGATCCGCTCCTCCAGAACTCCGCCCGCCAGGTAGAGGCTCCAGTCGAAGGTGTCGTGAAAGCGCCGCAGCAGGTGTCGGGGTTCATCCTCGCCAATCCGGCATCTCGCCTCGAGGGCGTCCTTGATCCCCTGAAGATCGGTCCCGTCCGGGACCAGATAGGCCTGATCGAATTCATTCATCGATGGATATGTCGTCCTCGTTTGTTGTTGTAGTGAATCGAATACCATGAAGCATAACTTTTATTGTCCCAGATAGTACGCGACTTTTCCCACCACGACCAGTGGACGACCAGGCCGCCTGGGGGCTAATCGACTGGACCGCCGGTCGAACTTAGGCGCAGACTTGGGAATATCCCACCCCTGTTCCCAACGCCGCCTATGCCCCACCCCCGCAAAAGATTCGGTCAGAACTTTCTCCAGGATCAAGGCGTCATCGACCGCATCATCGCCGCCATCTTACCCAGCCCCGGGGAGAGGCTGGTGGAGATAGGCCCGGGGCGCGGCGCCATTACCCAAGCCTTGTTGCGCGCGGCGGGGCAACTGGATGCGGTGGAATTGGATCGAGACCTCATCGAGCCCCTGGCCCGTACCTGTGCCTCTTTGGGGCAACTGACCATCCATCAGGCCGACGCCCTGGCATTCGACCTGAGCCAATTAGTAGCGCCTGGGGACAAGCTGCGCCTGACGGGCAATTTGCCCTACAACATTTCCACCCCGCTCCTGTTCCGCTTCCTGGAACAAAAGGCCTGTATCCTGGACATGCACCTCATGTTGCAGAAGGAGGTGGTGGACCGCATCGTCGCCCCGCCGGGCTCCCGTACCTACGGGCGCCTCTCGGTCATGATCCAGACCTGGTGCCGGGCCGAGGCCCTGTTTGAAATTCCGCCCCAGGCCTTCTTCCCGGCGCCTAGGGTCTATTCCGCCTTTCTGCGCCTGACGCCACTCGATCCCCCGCCCTTCCCACTCCAGGACTCAGGTCATCATCAACGCCTGGTGACCCAGGCCTTTGCCCAGCGCCGCAAGACCTTGCGCAATACTCTCAAAGGCATGGCGACGGCGGAGGAGTTCGCGACCCTGGGCATTGACCCCAGTCAGCGGGCCGAGGAATTGTCGGTCTCCACCTTTGCCAGCCTAGCCAATTTGACTTGCAAAGCCACGCCTTCGCCCGAAAATTGTGGGCTAATAAACTCAAGGCCACTACCCCTTTTCCGGGACTTGAAACAACTTACATCAGGCAAAAAAGATGAGTGACCATACGGACCAAGAGGATTATCTAGCGGCAGGCGAAGACGCGGAGAGCGAGGCATCTCGGCAGGATTCCGAGGCTTCTGCGGTGGAGCCGACCATGCCGGCGCGCGTCAAGGATGTACTGCCCGGCATCATTCATCTCTTGCCCGTGGCGGCCCGCCCCTTTTTCCCAGGCCAGGCCGTACCCCTGCTCATGTCGGGCAAGCATTGGGCCAAGACCATTCGTGCCGTAGTCGATTCGGATAACAAGATCCTGGGCGTGGTCCTGGTGACCAACGATACGGCCGAGGAAGCCACCACCGGGCAGTTTCATGCCGTCGGCACGGCCTGCCGGGTCCATCGCGTCCATGAACAGGATGGTTACCTCCAGGTGTTGGTGGAGTGCGTGCATCGCTTCCGTATCGAAAACTGGGTCTCCCGGCGGGCACCCTTTTCCGCGCGCGTCGAATACTTCCCGGAGCCCAGTACGCGCGGTCAGGATGAAGTCAAGGCCTATGCCATGGCCGTTATCAATACCATCAAGGAACTACTCCCCCTCAACCCCCTTTATGTCGAGGAGTTGCGAGTCTTCCTGGATCGGTTCGGACCGGATGATCCTTCCCATTTATCCGACTTTGCCGCCAGCCTGACAACCTCCACCAAGGAACAACTTCAGGAGGTTCTGGAGGCCGTCGATCTTCTCAAACGCATGGAAAAGGTGCTGATCCTGCTCAATAACGAGCTGGACCTGGCCCGGGCCCAGCAAAAAATCCGTGAATCCGTGGAAGAACGGATGCAGAAGCAGCAACGCGACTTCTTCCTTAAGGAACAACTCAAGGTCATTCAAAAGGAACTAGGGCTAGCCAAGGACGATCGCACGGCGGAACTGGACAAATTCAAGGAGCGCCTCAAGTCCCTGACCCTCACCGATGAAGCCCAGAAGCGCGTCGATGAGGAACTGGAGAAGATGGCCATCCTTGAGACGGGCTCACCGGAATATTCCGTCACCCGGAATTATCTGGATTGGATCACGACGCTGCCCTGGGGCTGCTATTCCAAGGATAAATTAGACCTGAAACGCGCACGGCGCATCCTGGATCGGGATCACTACGGACTGGAGGACGTCAAGACCCGCATCCTGGAATTCCTGGCGGTCGGTATTCACAAGGGCCAGATCGCTGGCTCCATCATTATGCTGGTGGGCCCACCCGGGGTGGGTAAAACCTCCGTGGGACGCTCCATCGCCGATGCCCTGGGCCGCCGCTTCTACCGCTTCTCCGTCGGGGGCATTCGCGACGAGGCAGAGATCAAGGGCCACCGGCGTACCTATATTGGCGCCATGCCAGGCAAATTCCTGCAGGCGGTCAAGGACGCGGGAACCGCTAACCCCGTCATCATGCTAGACGAGATTGACAAGATTGGCGCCTCCTATCACGGCGATCCCGCCTCGGCTCTGCTTGAAGTTCTCGATCCAGAGCAGAATTCGGACTTTCTTGATCACTACCTGGATCTGCGCTTTGACCTCTCCAAGGTGTTATTCGTATGCACCGCTAATCAGTTGGACAGCATCCCCGGGCCCCTGGCGGATCGCATGGAGATCATTCCTCTGTCGGGTTACATCGTTGAGGAAAAGCTGGCCATCGCCAAGAAATTCCTCCTTCCCCGTCAGATCGATAAGGCTGGACTGCCCGCGCGGTCGGTACGCCTCGATGCCGCCACCCTGCGCGCCGTGATCGTGGGCTACGCGCGCGACGCGGGGGTGCGCCGTCTCGACAAACAGATTGGCAAAATCGTGCGGAAGTGCGCGGTGAAGTTGCTTGAAGGCGTGGAACAACCCATCCAGATAGGTCAGGATCGGCTCAAGGAATATCTGGGCAGCCCCATGTTCCGCGACGAGCGCAAGCTAATGGGACCCGGGGTGGTCACGGGGCTGGCGTGGACCGCCATGGGCGGCGCCACCCTCTCCATCGAAGCCGTCAGGACGCATGGCTTTACAAGAGGCTTCAAGCTCACGGGCCAACTGGGCGATGTCATGAAGGAGTCCGCCGAGATCGCCTATGGGTACCTCGTCAGCCATTCAGAACAATTTGGCGTGGATCAGTCTTATTTCGAGAAGGCCTTTATCCACATTCACGTTCCCGCTGGCGCCACGCCCAAGGACGGCCCCTCCGCGGGTATCACCCTAGTCAGCGCATTGCTGTCTTTGGCACGAAACAAACCCATCCGTCGCCTGGCCATGACGGGCGAAATAACCTTAACGGGAGCGGTCTTCCCGGTTGGCGGCATCCGTGAAAAGCTTATCGCCGCGCGCAGGGCCGGAATCAAGGAAATTATCCTGCCGGCTGACAACCAGGGGGAGTTCGAAGAAGTGCCGGAATATGTCCGTCACGGTCTGCAGATCCACTTTGCCACTCGCTTTGCGGACATCGTCCCTTGGCTGTTTTAGCGTGGCACCAGAGACCGGCGGAATCGGCGCCGCGCTCTCTGGTCCTCGGCGCGGCGGTAGACGCCACGCGGCGGTGTTGAGCTCGGATGCCCTCTTGGCCCTGGTTTCGCCAACCCTTAACTGGTACCGGGACCGCTTCCCAGGGTGTTTCCTGGAAAACCCCTGGCTCAACAGTTATCCGGTCCCCAAAGAAAAACCCCGCCCTTATTTAAAGGCGGGGTTTTCAGAAAAGGTCCTGGCGGTGACCTACTTTCACATGGGGAGGCCCCACACTATCATCGGCGATACACCGTTTCACTTCTGAGTTCGGGATGGGATCAGGTGGTGCCAGTGCTCCATGGCCGCCAGGGAAAAGGGTGGGGGGTGGCGGTGGGCCACCCCCCTTGCTAGAGAGATCGTTGGCGGAGGCACGTCCCCACCCCGCGCAAAGCGCTTGGGTGTTAGAGGGTCAAGCCGCACGGTCAATTAGTACGGGTTAGCTGCACGCGTTACCGCGCTTCCACATCCCGCCTATCCACGTCATAGTCTGTGACGGACCTTTAGGGACCTCAAGGGTCCAGGGAGATCTCATCTTGGGAGGGGCTTCCCGCT
>JBGAUK010000076.1:0-17170 GCA_044228695.1 Chromatiaceae bacterium
GTCGACAGCAGGGATGCTGTCGCCAAGCCTACAGGGATGTATTCACGGCGTCCCCCGCCCGACGCCACCCGACCCGGGTAACCAGAAACTCAAAGTTGTTGGGTATTGTCACACCGTCCCCCCAACCACCAGCCGAAAAGGAGCCAACCCCCCTAGCCCGGCCCCAGCAAGCGGGTGGTGACCCCCACCGTCAGCCGGTGATGCCCGCCCCCGCGAATCACGCCCCGCAGGGGTGCGACATCACCATAATCCCGACCGACCGCCAGGCGGACATGGCCACTTGCGGGCACCAGATCGTTGGTCGGATCCAGGTCCAGCCAACCATCGGCGGGTACCCCGGGCGTACCTGGGGCATAAACCTGCACCCAGGCATGCGAGGCATCAGCCCCAACGAAGACAGGTCCATCCCCGGAATGGGTGCGTAGGTAGCCGCTGACATAGCGGGCCGGCAGCCCCAGCATGCGCAGTGACCCCGCCATCAGGTGCGCGAAGTCCTGACACACCCCCTGGCGTTGGCTAAAGGCCTCCTCCAGGGGCGTGTCTATCTCGGTGCTGCGGGCCTCGTACTGGAAATCGGCATGGATGCGATGCATTAGGTCCAGTGCGGCCTCCGCCACCGGCCGGCCGGGGGGAAACGACGGCAGCGCGTACTCCCGCAGCGCCTCCAACCGCGGCACATAGGGGGAGGGTTGCACGAATTCCACCGCCGGATCGAAGGGCGCGCGCGCGACGTAACGCAAACGATCACGCACCTCCCGCCAATCGGGCACGGCCTCCGGTTGGAGCAACCCAAAGCGCGGCGACACCCGCAGCCGGGCATGGGCTCGCACCCGTAAAATCCGGTGGGCTTGCTGGAGCGTGAAGTGACAACAGGCGTTACCGAACACGTCAAAGCCATCGCGGCATTGAGCAGGGGCGGGGTCCAGGTCCAGGGCGTAAGAGATCAGCACTTGGTGAGCGTCAGTCAGGGGCCGCAGGTAGGCGAGATGATGGGCGAGAGAGACCGGCGCCTCGTACTGATAGCAAGTCTCATGCAGGACATCCAACTCCACCCCACCAGGGTCATCCCCTGCGGGCCTGGACCCGCCCGTCTTAGGAGTAGGGTCCACCTGGCTCATGTGTGCCGCACCTGATCCGGGCCGTCCGCCAACGCGAAATAGCGATGGCCTATTTCTTCACCCAGGGAGAGGGCCAAGCGGTTCAGGCGCCGCGCCACCTCCAGCAAGAGCTTGACCAGACCGGCGTCGTCCAGATCACGCAGGTCCTGCAAGGCAAACCCCACGCCCGCCCGAGGCAGCCATGACTGGATGGGGGCGAGGGCCTGTTTGCTACCGGGAAGCTTCGAGAGTTCGGTCCCCAACCGCCGCAGCACGCCCGCGAAGGCCCGGGGGTTGGTGTCATCCAGCACCAGCAAATCCACCAAGGCTAGCAAGTCTTCATGCCGCTGATATCGAGCACGGTAAGTGATGGTACTGTCGAAAAGATCCAGCAGGGCTTCCACGCCGTCGGCGCCATTCAGGGCGCCGGCTTCCAGGAAGTCATCCAGGCACTGGGTAAGACCAACCAGCCGCTCCAGGAGGCGACCCACGGTGAGGAACCGCCAGCCATGATCGCGGATCATGCGATCCGACTGGGCGCCCGTGGCCGCCGCCAGTTGCAACGCCAGCCGATCCAGGGCCGCGGGCACCCGCGCCCTCGCGGGCAATTCCCCACCCGACATAGCGAGTGACGAGGTGAAGGAGGCGCGCATCGTCCGAATCAGGCCCCACTGCTCGGGCGATAGCCGGTCACGCAAGGCATGGGAGGTGCGCTCCAGGGCACCCAGGTTAAAGGCAATGCTGAAGGCATCCTTGTCATCGGGCAGGCCTGCCAGCAGGGCGCGTTCATAAAGACGGGGGGCCTTCCCCAAGGGGGGTATCCCCGGGGGCACCAGGCCGGCACGCCCACCCTGAATCGACAAGGCGCGGGGCAGAGCGCCGCGGGTCATGCCATCGGCGGCGGTCAGGCGCAGCGTGGCGCGCGCGAGGCGCACCAGATGTTCGGTACGTTCCGTGTAGCGTCCCAGCCAGAAGAGATTCTCACCCGTGCGGCTACTGACGGGGCGACGCCGACCCTGCACATCGTCAACGGACAGCCGGCCCGGCAGCATGGAAAAGTGATCCACCGGCCCGTCGGTCAGGACCCAGGTGTCCAGACTGGTGCCGCCGCGTTGCATCGAGACGCTGGCCTCCGCGCCTTTGGCGACGCGCGTCATGCCGCCTGGCAACAGCCGCCAGCGCCCTTGACCATCGGCGATGGCATAGACCCGCAACAAGGCCGGGCGGGACGTCAGGGTGCCCTCACCCCAGATAGGCGCGCGCGAGAAAGGCAGGCGGCTCTGCACTGTCCAGGCATCCGGATCCAGCTCGACCGGGGCCTGGGCGGGATCGAAGACCTTGGAGGTCCGGCCGGCCTCCGGGAAGGTACTGCGCAGCAGCTTGCCCTCCAGGCGCCCCTTGACATCTGCCCAGGCCGCGGGCTCCCCGCACCACCAGGTCGGCAAGGAAGGCATCAACAATTTCTGCCCCAGGATCTGCCGCGCGATGCCGGGCAAAAAGCCCTGGATCGCCGGCGACTCCAGGAAGGCGCTGCCCAGGGCATTGGCCATGACGATATGGCCGGCGCGAGCGGCATCCACCAGACCCGGGACCCCCAGCGCCGAGTCCGGACGCAACACCAGTGGATCGCACCAGTCGTCGTCCACCCGCCGCAGCACCCCATGCACGGGCTCCAATCCCTCCACGGTCTTCAGGTAGAGATGCTCGCCGCGGACGGTCAGGTCCCCGCCCTCCACCAAGGGCAGGCCCAGGTAGCGCGCCAGGTAGGCCTGCTCGAACCAGGTCTCACTAAAAGGGCCCGGCGTCAGGAGCACGATGCGGGGCGTGTGACCCCCGGCGGCCTCCCGCGCGGGTCCCTCCAGCGCATTCAGCAGCCGCTGGTAACTGCTGGCGATGTGCTGTACCCGCATCTCCCGAAAGATGTCAGGAAATTGCGCCGATACCAACAAGCGGTTGTGCAGCACATACCCCAGGCCCGGGGGCCCCTGGGTACGCTGGGCAACGACCCACCAGCCGCCATCGGGCCCGCGGGCGATATCAAAGGCCACGATCAGCAGCCGTTGGCCACCCGCGGGCCGCGCCCCGTGCATGGCGCGCACATAGCCAGGATGGCGTAACAGCAGAGCGGGAGGCAAGAGGCCCTTGTGCAGGAGTTGCCGCGCCCCATAGAGGTCCGCCAGCACCGCCTCCAACAACTCGGCCCGCTGCACGAGACCGGGCTCGATTTCCGCCCAGTCCGAAGGCTCGATCAAGAGCGGCAGCAGTTCCAGCGACCAGGGGCGCGTCGCCACGCCATCGGCGCTAAAGACGTTGTGGGTAACGCCATCTCGCTGAATCTGCTCTTGGATCTGGGCCAGTCGGCGGTTCAGGTCCGCCGTCGGGCCGCGACCCGCCGCCGGGGGGGGCAGCAGGCCCAGGAATCGTGACCAGACGGGTCGGGGTGTCCCGTCGGGTAGGCGGACTTCGTCCCAGAACCCCTCCTCGACCGGTGGCGCGGGCAGCAGGGCGCCGACCGCCGGCTCTTCGGCCGCGTGGGTCCCCGCGGTTGCCAGGGGCAAGGGGCTTGTGCTGGGGTTTGGCAAGGCTCGTCAGCGCCGGCGGCGCAGGTCCAGGGTGAAGGGAAACTCTAGGCTAGCGCGCGCCGGCTCCACCTTTAAGGCGCCAGGGGTGTGGCCAAAACGGAAGAAGCGGCCCAGGCGCCGGCTTTCCGCCTCGTAGGCGTTCACCGGGAAGGTCTCGTAGCTGAGCCCGCCAGGGTGCGCCACATGATATTGGCAGCCCCCCAGGGAACGCCCTAGCCAGTTGTCAACGATATCCAGGGTCAGGGGGGCATGGACGCCGATCGTGGGATGCAGGGCGGATGAGGGTTGCCAGGCGCGATAGCGCACCCCGCAGACATATTCTCCGGCGCGGCCGGTCGGCTGCAGCGGCGCCGCCTGACCATTGACCGCGATCACATGGCGGTTGTCGTTGAGCCCCGTAACCTTAAGTTCCAGTCGCTCCAGGGATGAGTCGACAAAGCGTACCGTGCCGCCGCCGGAGTCCTCTTCGCCCATCACATGCCAGGGCTCGAGGGCGCTCCGCAGCGTCAGGCCGATGCCCCAACTCGACACCTCGCCCATCACCGGGAAGCGGAACTCAAAGTGCGGGGCGAACCAGTCCCGGTCGAAGGCAAAACCCGCCTGTTGCAGCTCGAGGATGACGTCGTCGAAGTCCATCTGAATAAAGGTGGGCAGGAGAAAGCGGTCATGCAGACTGGTGCCCCAGCGCGTCAGGCGGGTGGCGATGCCGCCCCGGTAGGGCTCGCGCCAGAACCAGGCCAGGAGGGCCCGCAGTAGCAATTGCTGCGCCAGGCTCATCCGGGCATGGGGCGGCATCTCGAAGGCCCGCATCTCCAGCAGGCCCAGGCGCCCGGTGGGTCCCTCCGGGGAATAGAGCTTGTCGATGCAAAATTCGCTGCGGTGGGTATTGCCCGAGGCATCGATCAAGAGGTTACGGAGCGACCGGTCCACGAGCCAGGGAGGCGCAATGCCGGCGGCACCGCCGGCGGGGGCCATCCGCCGCTCCAGCTCGTCGAGCGCAACCTCGATTTCGTACACCTGATCATTGCGCGCCTCGTCGATGCGCGGCGCCTGGCTCGTCGGGCCAATAAAAAGGCCGCTGAAGAGGTAGCTCAGGGCGGGATGGTTGTGCCAGTAGGTCACCAGGCTCGCGAGCAGGTCTGGCCGGCGCAGGAAGGGACTGTCGGCGGGCGTGGCGCCGCCCAGCACGAAATGGTTACCACCGCCCGTGCCCGTGTGCCGGCCATCCAGCATGAACTTCTCGGTGGAGAGCCGCGACTGATGAGCGGCCTCGTAGAGAAATTCGGTGTGATCGACGAGTTCGCCCCAGTTGTGCGCCGGGTGGATATTGACCTCGATCACGCCAGGGTCCGGGGTGACTTGCAACAACTTAAGGCGCGGATCGCGCGGCGGGGGATAGCCTTCCAGAACCACCTTCATGTCCAGCTCGGCGGCGGTCGCCTCGATGGCCGTGACTAATTCCAGGTAGTCCTCCAGGTGTTCGAGGGGCGGCATGAAGACAAACATCACCGCGCTCTTGCCGCCATGCTCTGTCTCGGCCTTGGTGCCGTTGGCACGCTGGGGATCGCGCACCTCGACGCAGAGGGCGGTGCGTATGATCCAGCCCGCCGACTGGAGGGGCGCCGGCCGGGTGTCCAGTGTCTCCAAACGCGGGGTGGCGGCATGGTGTGGGGAGGCGCGGCCATCGCCGGCTAGCGCACCCGCGTCCCCAACCTCATCCCCGATCCCGGCATATCCCGGCATCTCTTGACCTTGTAGGGCAACGGCACCGCCCTCGGCAAAGCCGTACCCCGGATGGCGGGCGTCATAACGCGTCTGGGATCTGAGGACCGCGGCGCTGGGCAAGGGGGTTGAGGGCGCGAAGGGGTCCTGCGCGATCGAGAGGGGCTGGTCCTCGCTTTTGGCCCACGGCAGGGAGTCGAGCGGCAACCGATACCCCATCGGCGAATCGCCGGGGATCAGATAGAGGCGATCGTCACGGGGAAACCAGGGTCCGCTAATCCAGCTTGGCCCGGCATCACCCGCGATCAACTCCCGCTTGAGCGGCAGCAAGTAGCCCACCACGCTGTCCAGCCCCTGGTCGAAAATACGCCGCAGGCGTACGCGCTCGAGCTCATCCTCCAGCTTGGAGTCAAAGGGGTCCACGTTGATCGGCAGCCGGCGCTCGCGCCACAGGTAGTACCAGGTATCCTCGTAGCCGGTCTGAACATACTGGGTGTCGAGATGGAGGCGCCGCGTCAAGGCCAGGATGAAGGCCTTGGCATCGGCGGCGGTATAGCGATGGGTATGGCGCTCGTCGGCGAGCAGTTCGGGGTTATGCCAGCAGGGCTGGCCATCGGCGCGCCAGCAAATGGAGAGCGCCCACCGCGGCAGCTGTTCCCCGGGGTACCACTTGCCTTGGCCGAAATGCAAGAAACCGCCCGGTGCATAGCGCCTCATCAGTCGGTGTAACAGCTCGGTAGCCAGGCCCCTTTTGGTCGGGCCCAGGGCGTCCGTATTCCATTCGGCGCCATCCCGGTCCTCCACCGCCACAAAGGTCGGTTCACCCCCCATGGTCAGCCGCACGTCACCCGCCACCAGTTCCGTATCCACGGCATGGCCAAGCGCCGAGATCTTCTCCCACTGCTCGTCAGTGTAGGGCTGGGTCACGCGGGGGGACTCATGGATGCGCATGACCTGCATCTGGTGGGAGAACTCGACCTTGCACTCGTCCACTCCCCCGGATACCGGGGCGGCTGTTGCCGGCTCGGGGGTGCAGGCCACCGGGATGTGTCCCTCCCCAGCCAGCAAGCCCGAGGTCGGATCCAGCCCCACCCAGCCGGCCCCCGGCAGATAGACCTCGCACCAGGCATGCAGATCGGTGAAATCGCTCTCGGCCCCAGAGGGTCCATCGAGAGACTTGACATCGGGCTTGAGCTGGATGAGATAGCCGGAGACGAAGCGCGCGGCCAGGCCCATGTGGCGCAGCGTCTGCACCATCAGCCAGGCGGAATCCCGGCAGGACCCGGAGCCATGGGCCAGCGTCACCTCGGGCGTCTGCACCCCGGGTTCCAGGCGGATCAAGTAGGTGATATCCCGTTGCAGGCGCTGGTTTAGCTCCACCAGGAAGTCGATGGTGCGCACCTCATCGCGGGGGATGCTGGCCACAAAGGCCTTGAAACGCGGCGTCAATTCCCCCTTGGCCAGATAGGGCAGCAGGTCGTGCTCCAGTTCCGGGGCATATCGAAAGGGATAGCGCTCCGCCTCCGGCTCCAGGAAGAAGTCGAAGGGGTTGTAGACCGACATCTCGGCCACCAAGTCCACCGTCACCTTAAATTCCTGGGTACGATCGGGAAATACCAGCCTGGCCAGATAGTTGGAAAAGGGGTCTTGCTGCCAGTTGATGAAGTGCCCCGCCGGCTCGACGCGCAGTGAATAGCTCAGGATGGGCGTACGACAGTGGGGCGCCGGTCTCAGACGCACGATCTGGGGCGACAGGGACGCCAAACGGTCGTAACGATAGTGCGTGACGTGATTAAGCGCGACGTGAATGGACAATTGATTCTCCCGATCTGGCAGGCAAGGGACCCACAAAAAAGTCATATGCAAGTTCAGGGCCATCGCAATGGCACTCACTCGCCCATACGAGCAGAATGGGGACCGCCTGGCCTGATAGCGAAACTGGCCCCGCATCGCCCCACAAAGTGAGACTGCTTGCACGCTTTTAGGGCGCGACCTCTCAGGATACCCCCTCACTTGGTGCGACCTGGGATAGATGCCTTGCCACTCGGGTTGCCAGCGCGGCACCTAGGCCAAGCCGACCCTACTCAATCCCTTGCCGATCGATGGCACCACCCCCGACCCCAAACTTTGGCACTCCTCTTGCTTAATATTGTCAAGAGGGTAAAAACCCCCGGTAATTAAGACTACTGAGAGGGAATGGCACCATGGCTATTGATTGGAATCTCTACGACCCAAAGGGAGGCTATGACGAACTCATCGGCTCCCCGGGTATCCCTCGCCCCTCCGCGACCAACCTGACCGCCTGGCTGCGCTCCCTGTCGGACGAGGAGCTGCAAATGCGCAAGCTGGACGCGGAGCTGGCGATCATCGATAAGGGTGTCACCTTCACCGTCTATAGTGATGGCGAGAATATCGACCGGGCCTGGCCCTTCGATATCATCCCGCGGGTACTGCCCCTCAGCGAGTGGCGTGGGGTCGAGGCCGGCCTCAAACAGCGCCTCAAGGCCCTCAACCTCTTCATCGACGACCTCTACCACGCCCAAAAGGTGCTGGATGACGGCGTGGTGCCCAGGGAACTGATTGCGGATTCAAAGGGATTTCGCCAGGAATGCGTCGGTATCCACCCCGCACACGGCGTCTGGGCCCACATCTGCGGCAGCGACCTAGTGCGGGATGCCGACGGCATCCTTTATGTACTGGAAGATAACCTGCGGGTGCCTTCGGGCGTCTCCTACATGATTGAAAACCGGGAGGTCACCAAGAGGGTGCTTCCGGAACTCTTTGAGAATACCAACATTCTGCCCGTCGATGACTATCCCGACCGGCTGCTGGAGATGCTCCAATCCATCTCCCCCGCCAAGGGCCCCCGCCACCAGGTCGCCGTGCTTACCCCCGGCATCTACAACTCGGCCTACTTCGAACACGCCTTCCTTGCCCGGAGCATGGGCGCCCAACTGGTGGAGGGGGCAGACCTGCGCGTGGATCAGGACGACTACGTTTATATGCAGACCATTCAGGGTATGACCCGGGTGGACGTCATCTACCGGCGCGTGGATGATCTCTTCCTGGACCCAGAGGTGTTCAACCCCGCCTCGGTGCTGGGGGTTCCCGGTCTGATGCGGGCCTGGCGCCAGGGTAAGGTCGCTCTGGCCAATGCCCCGGGCTGCGGGGTGGCGGACGACAAGGTCATCTACTCCTACGTCCCCGATATCATCCGCTATTACCTGGCCGAAGAACCCCTGCTGGCCAACGTGCCGACCTTCCGCTGCCACATCAAGGCGGAACGGGATCAGGTTCTGGCGAACCTGGAGACAATGGTGGTCAAGCCCGCCAACGAATCCGGAGGCTATGGTATGCTCGTTGGCCCTCAATCCACGGCCCGGGAGCGCGAGGAGTTTGCCGTCCTGCTGCTGGCCAATCCTCGCAATTACATCGGTCAGCCCGCGCTAAAACTCTCCACGGCGCCGACGCTTTGTGATGGCTCCCTGGAGCCGCGTCATCTGGATTTGCGCCCCTTCATCCTCCAGGGACGTGATATTCACGTCACCGCTGGCGGCCTGACGCGGGTGGCAATGAAAAGGGGTTCCCTAGTCGTTAATTCATCCCAGGGTGGTGGCAGTAAGGACACCTGGGTCGTCGATAGCGAGATAGCCTGATGCTCTCCCGAGTTGCTGAACGCATTTATTGGCTGGCGCGTTACCTTGAACGCGCCGAAAACACGGCGCGACTGGTCAGTACCTACCATTTTCTGCTGATGGACCTGCCGCGAGGCGCCCAGTTGGGCTGGCAGGCCTTGCCGGTCATTACCGGCGGACAGGAACTCTTCGCCGAGCACTATCTGCGCCAGGATGAACGCAACACGGTCAAGTTCCTCCTCGCCGATGCCTTCAACCCGAGCTCTCTGATCAATTCCATCGCCTGGGCGCGGGAGAACTGCCGGACTTCTCGCGAGGAATTACCGGGCGCGGCCTGGGAACAGATCAATGAGTTCCACCTCTTTGTCGCGGACCAGGTGATGGAGGCCCTGACCCGCCGTGGCCGCTTCGTTTTCCTGACCGGGGTCATCCGCCGCTGCCAGCAACTGACCGGACTGCTCCACGGCGTCATGAGTCGCGGTCACGCCTACGAGTTCATCGATCTGGGCCGTTACCTGGAGCGGGCCGACATGACCTCCCGCGTCATCGATATCGGCACCCAAAGCCACCCCTTGAGCTATCAGTCCCGGGACGAGACAGGCAAGATCGATGTCCATGTCTGGACCAGCATCCTTCGCGCCCTTTCAGCCTATCAGATGTACCGCAAGGACCTGCGGATTGCCGTCAACGATACCGATGTCGCCTCTTACCTGCTCCATGATGGCAACTTCCCCCGCTCTATCCGCCACTGCCTGGACGAGGCCGAGTCCTGCCTGGGGAATTTGCCTCTGCATGGGGACATGCTCCGCCGGGTCCGAGCGGCGCGCCAATACCTCGATGACATCAAACCCGGCGAGTTGGATGGTCCCCGCCTGCATCAAGGGCTAGACGCCCTGCAAATAGGCATATCCAGCATCCACGAAGGCATCCGCAAGACCTGGTTCCCGCACTTACACCAGGCCGGGACTCCAGACGGTACAGACCTCATGCGCCAGGTGGCTGTCCAGACGCCTCCAGCGTAAAGAGTGGCAGGGCGGCTATGGCCAGGCGGATGTTCTCCGCCCAACTGGCGCGCAGGGCGTTGAGATACGCATCATGCTCGTCCAGGCGGCGATACATCCGAAGCACCAGGGAATCACGT
This sequence comes from Chromatiaceae bacterium, assembly GCA_044228695.1. Lineage (GTDB taxonomy): Bacteria > Pseudomonadota > Gammaproteobacteria > Chromatiales > Chromatiaceae > M0108. Next base: position 10,178 of record JBGAUK010000076.1, read on the forward strand.
TCGTAGAGCAGCAATTCCACTGGCGGCCCCACTGTGACATTGCTCTTCATGGTTGAATCCATGGAGACCAGGGCACAGCGCGCCGCGTCCTCAAGGGTAGAATTCTGCTCGATGATGCGATCCAGGATCGGCTTACCATACTTGGCCTCCCCGATTTGAAGAAAGGGGGTCGCCCGGGAGGTGGTGATATGGTTGCCTTCGGGATAGATCATGTGCAGGCAGGGCGCCTCTCCCGCAATCTGACCCCCCAGGATAAAACTGGCGGCGGGGCTGAACCCTGCGTTAGGACCCTCCTCGTCCCGATGACGTTTTTGCCGCATGCGGCTGACATCGCCAATGTAATCGGCTACCTCATTCATATAAGGCGCCTTGTTCAGTGGGCAGTCAGGCTCATCCTTCAATTCATGCCGCAGTTGGGCAATCACCGCTTGGGTCGTTGCCAGGTTCCCCGCGCTCAGGATGATGAACTGCCGCTCTCCCGGGATGCCCAGGGTGTGCATCTTGCCGTAGCAACTCACCTGGTCCGAACCCGCGTTGGTCCGGGAGTCCGAGGCAAAAACCAAACCGGCATCAACAGAAATACCCACACAATAGGTCATCGCGACGGCCCTCAGCCATTAGCAGGAACACACAGTTTAATGCAAGAAGCGGACCAGTGGGTCGGGCATTGGACAGGCCTTACCGAGGGCTTAGTCGGAAAGCCCGGGACCAGGTGTAAAGAGGATGAAAAGGGGATAGCCGCACCCTTAAGGGGCAGCCCGGCTGAAGCAGTCCAGCGGCTAGCCCCTTCGAGGGGCGGGGATTCGAGGAGTGGATGCGCAGAGATGTGCCCAGTACTCCTGGCCAGGGCCGGGCGTTTTGGGGTTCAGGCTGCCTGGGCGCCCGCCCTGGACGTAGCGAAGCGCAACCGCAGGCGCCGCCATAGCGACAGGCGATCGACGAAGAGTTTGCCCACCAGGTGGTCCATCTCGTGTTGCAGACAGACGGCGGGCATGCCTTCGAGATCACGCTCAAACGCCTCGCCACTCCGGTCACGGGCCCGAACACGCACCTGCGTCGCCCGGACCACATTGCCCACGACACCGGGCACGGAGAGACAGCTCTCCTCCACCAGACCTGGCGCCGTGCTGGCCAGGATCTCAGGGTTGATGTAAATCTCGGGCTCCGCCTCACCGCCGGAGAGATCGATCACCAGGACCTGGCGGCGATCACCGGTCTGGGGCGCGGCGAGACCAATGCCTTTCGAGGCCCGTAAGGTCTCACAAAGATCATCGATCAGACGCGCCAAGCTCGCGTCGAACACATTCACCGGTTGCGCGGTTAAACGCAGCCGTGGATCAGGGTATTCCAGGATTGCAAGGAGGGCCATGTCCGCGCGCTAACCCGCCGAGCTACCGGGGGCGTCAACGGCTTGCGGCACCGGCGCCACTGCCTCAAGGGCGTGCCGGCCGTCCGCAGGTATCACCCCGGCCCGGCTTGCCGCTGTGTGCCGGAAAAGAGGAAGCGCGGCCAGGATGGTGACCAGCAGCAAGGCGATTTCGATCCCGTACACGACGATATAGCCACTGGCGGTCCCGACCAGGCCCCAAGGCCCCTCGCCCGCGCCGAGCAAGGCGTTGATGATATCGCGCAGTGTGCCGCTGAGGGCCATACCGAGGCCCGCCGCGGTCGCCTGCACGGCGCCCCAGGCACCCAACGCAAGGCCGGCCTGATGGCGGGGGGCGCGATTCATCGTCGCGGTCAGGGTGCCATGACCGAACAGGGCACCCCCGAAACCAATCAAGAAATTGCCGACCAGGAAGAGACTGGTGCCCCCGAGGGGAGCGGCAAGGATCACCAGGGCAAAGGCCGGCAAGCCAATCATGGCGCCGATATTGGCGATCCGATAGGGATCCGCGCCACGACTCAGGACCCGCGAAGCCCAGCCGAAACCGAGCAGACCACCCAGGGCAAGCAAGGCCGTCAGTTTAGTGGTCGCGCCCACTGTGAGATGGAGCACCTGGCCGCCAAAGGGCTCAAGCAGGATGTCCGCCATGCCGAAGGCCATGGTGCCGAGGCCGACGACCACGAGACGCCGCAGGGCATGCTCCCCTTGCAGAAAACTCGCCCACGACTCGCGGAAGCTGGGATCGGCCGCGGGCGGGGTGGCTCCCCGGAGGGGGCGTCGCGTCTCCTGCTTCCACATGGCGATTAAATTCAGCAGCATGGTCGCGACAGCGGCGCCCTGGATCACTTGAATCAAGCGGCCCGGAGAGAAGTTCGCCAAGGCGGCGCCAAAGATCAGGGAACTGGCAATCATGCCAACGAGCAACATGACGTACATCAAGCCGACGACCTTGGGGTGTGACTCCGGAGGGGTCAGGTCCGTCGCCAGGGCGAGTCCGGCGGTCTGAACGATATGCACCCCCGCGCCGACCAGAAGAAAGGCCAGGCCAGCGGAGACTAGACCGATCCAGATCGGGGCATTGGCGGCTTGCAATTTACCAGCCAGCACCAGCAGCGCGAAGGGCATGATCGCAAAGCCACCGAACTGCAGCATGGTGCCATTCCAGATAAATGGCACGCGCCGCCAGCCCAATTCGCAGCGGTGGGTATCGGAGCGGAAGCCGATCAGGGCGCGGAAGGGTGCGAAAATCAGCGGCATGGCGAGCATGATGCCCACCAACGACGCCGGTACGCCGAGTTCAACAATCATGACGCGATTGAGGGTCCCGACCAGCAGGACCAGGGCCATGCCGACGGATACTTGAAACAACGACAGCCGCAAAAGTCGACTGAGGGGGAGGTCGGGCGTGGCAACGTCCGCGAAGGGAAGGAAACGCGGGCCAAGGGAAACCCACGACGTCATCAGTTTATAGCCGATGCGGTTCACGTCGGTGATAATTCCTTAATAAAATAACACGGGGCCGGGATTGGCCGCTCCCGACCCCCTTGACAGCCTCCCGAGAGAGAGGCTGACGATCCTAGCCACCCATGAAGGCGGCAAACCACTTCGTATGCGTCAGGATTTCGAAGTGAACGAGCAGGGAAATAACCGCGACCGAACCCAAAAACAGCGGCAAGCCAACCGTGGGTTTAACGACACACCAAATTCTACCTTGGTTCATGATTTTCTCCTCAGCCTAGCCAGGGGGTCAAAACTGCCGCCAGTACATGCGCGACCAGGGCGATCATAAAGAAGACCCGAGCACCGTCGATAACGTGCTTATGCAGTTCTTCCGATTCCTTGATAGTGAGGCCGGTGGGCCATACCCGGTCCGGATCATTCAGATCAGTTGCCATATGCATTCTCCAAAGACAAGAAGAGGTTTCAAACAACCTCAGTGTCGTGCGAACCCCGCACGGAGGGTTGCCATCAGCAGCATTCGGCGGCTCCTCGCTGAGGGGAAGCCTCTTCCGCCCTGTGCAAGAATCTTACAAACCCCCCTCAGGGCTGTCAACATAATTTGTCTATTAATAGTGTCAAGTTTAGTTGACACTGACCGCCGATCAGGCACCAACAATTGACCCGCATAGCGGGGGTGGCCATGCAGGGACAGGGACGCCATCATTGAACTGAGTCTTGGATCGGAACCGGCACCCCCTTGGGGGGAAACGCCAGGAACGGCGTTACCCCCAAGGCAAGCAAAATCAATACTGGTTGGTCAGCAGGGGGAGACCAAAGAAGGACGAAAGCGGTGCCGGATTTTGCATCCCCAGCGGCAAACCGAAGCTGGATTCTCCCGTACCCACCTTATCCAAAAGGGTATCGAGGCCGAGCAGCGAGGACAGGGGAGCCGCCTTACTGCTCAGCAGTCGGTAGCCAAAGGAGAGCTCAATGCTCGATCCGGAAAACTTACTGATCATCGTGGGTTCCGATCCCTCGCAACTCGAAATCAAGGGGATTCCCAGGAAGTCCGAGAAGGGCGCTGGCTCATTGCGCTTCAGCACCGGCCACTGCATAGCCGTGGACAGGGGGGCACCCGCCTCCTCCCAAGCAGCCGCGGTCATCGGTGGCGCCAGAAGTTCGGTATCGACCGGCCCACAACTATCCAGGATATTGATGGCGGCCTGGCCGAAGCCGAAAGCCGCGCGCACCAATACGATCGAACGTCCACGCTCCAGGCTTTGTGCTAAAGCCTTGGCATCGTCACCCAGCGTAAACCTTAATACCCTTTCACCGTCGGTGCCGGGCGTCACCAAGAGGATGGCGTTATTGGGGAAACCATCCTCCTTGAGCTTTTCGACGGCGGCGAGCGCCTGCTGTTCGGTTTCGTACATCCGTACGTAGGTCATAATGGCTCTCCAGAAGAGGTTGCGGGGAGATTTCGCTTTGGCGGCAGGGCGATCCACCCGCGCCGCACAGTCGCACACTCACTTCAGCATACTCCTCGCGACGAACCCAGGGAAACGCTGGTTTAATTCAATTCGCCACTATCGCCTAATTGAAAATCAATTTGGTTAAAATCAAATTTTTCGGCCAAAAACCGATTCAATCAGCAACTTCCAAGAAAACGCCAGTAACCCAGGGCCCGGCAACGTAGCTCTGAACCTGAAATACTTTAAGTAAAAGCCCGAGGAAAGCAGCCTTTACTATTCCTGGTTACTCGCCGATGAGTCCCCGCCGACATCTATCTCAGATGATTTAAAGGGGGTCGGGTTTGGCCGCTCCCGACCCCTTAACAGTCTCCCGGAAGAGAGACTTAATTGGCTTATCCGCCCAGGAACTTTGAAAAATACGTCGTGTGGGAGAGAAGCGCGTAGTGAACGAGCAGGGAAATAACCGCAACCGAGCCCAAAAACAGCGGCAGGCCAACAGTGGGTTTGACGACACACCAAATTCTACCTTGGTTCATGATTTTTCTCCTCAGCCAAGCCACGGGGTCAGGAACGCCGCCAGGACGTGCGCAATCAGGGCGATCACAAAGAACACCCGCGCACCGTCGATAACGTGTTTATGAAGCTCTTCCGACTCTTTGATAGTGAGCCCGGTGGGCCATACCCGGTCCGGATCGTTCAGATCAGTTGCCATGCGCATTCTCCAAAGACAAATAAAGGTCTTAACAACCTCGGTATCGTGCGAGCCCCGCACGGGGGGGGGTTACTCCTTACCACGCCCTCGGAAGACAAACCAGCACTTCCTGTTAAGCGCGGGGCAGGGCCAAGACAGGCCACGCCATGGATCGGGGGGATGAGAAGCGAGTCGCTTGCGCTCAGTCTCTTCAGTCCTTGAGTTGCATCCTACAAATGTCAGGGGCCCTTGTCAACAAGGCTTGTCTATTATTAGTGTCAATTTTGGTTGACACTCATCCGCGACCAAAAACCAGGGCAGGCAGCAGGCAAACTCAGCCCTAGATATTTATACAATTGAATTTTATATTAAAAAAAGGATATACCTGGAGGGTACACGGCGCCAAGGGGGCGGCGTCCCCTCCAGGTAGGGAAGATCAGCCTTAGCTGGTAAGCAGGGGAAGACCGAACTTTGACGACAGTGGGGCCGGATCGGCCAGCAGCAGCGGCAAGCCGAAACTCGCCTCACCCAGGTCCGGGGTAGGAGATAGGGTCTTGAGACCGAAGAGGGACGAGAGGGGCGCCCCCTTGTTACTCAGCAAGGGGAAACCAAACGACCGACTAAAGATTGAGCCGGAGGCAATAGGCTGAAGACCCAACCACTCCGAAAAGGGCGCTGGCTGGTTTTGCTTCAGCACCGACCACTGGAAGGCACAGGACAAGGGCGCAGCCTCGTCATTATCCACGGACAGCCGCGGCGGCGGCAGCAGTCCGGTATCGATCGGCCCCCCACCATCCAGGATGTTAACCGCCGACTGGCCATGACCAAATCCCGCGCGAATCAGCACGAGTGTCCGGCCGTGCTCTACGCCTTGGGCATAGATCTCGGCATCGCTGCTCAATACAAAACCGGCCGCGATCGCGTCTGAAATACTCCCGACCGCCGCCTCTCTCGCGCCAGACGCCGATGTCACCAGAAAGATAGTCTCTGCGGGAAAACCATCCTCTTCAAGTTCTCTAACGACATCACGCGCCTGTTGTTCGGTTTCGTACATCCGTACATAGATCATATTGACTCTCCAGTAGACTTTGCGGGGGGTAGATTTCACCGTGGCGGCAGGGCGCGCCCGCGCCTCGCAATCGCACACGCTGGATAGATTACTCCTCGGAACAGGGCCAAGGAAATAGCGGATTTACAGCGTCGATAGATAAATCGCAACAAAGGGAAAAGACAGGAGCGTTGCTGCCCGGCATGCCTATTTCAACCTTGAGCAGACCGCCGAGAAGGGTGGGAGGAGACAAAAAGCGCGGGGCGCAGGCCACGGCATGACAAAAAACGACGCAAAAACAAACGGCGATCCGAAGATCGCCGTTTGTTTTGGAGTTTGGAGCGGGAAACGAGGCTCGAACTCGCGACCCCAACCTTGGCAAGGCTAATGATTTTCGGCGCTGCACTGCGGCACACGGAAATATAGCACTGAGAGCCTAACCTGTGAAGGGTTCAATTCTGGGGGCGTGACAAAACGTAAAAGGGTTGCGCCCGAGGATGGCGGGGACGCTCATTCGCAAGGAGATCTGGAAAAACGCGGGCCGCAGGAAGCCCACCACGGGCCTCGCGGGGGTGGGTTAGGGCTTGGATATTGCCGAGGGGCGCGCCACGCCACGGGGGCGCCTAGGGGCTGACGTATCGCGCGATAGTTTGCGGGATGTATCCCCCTCGCCATGGTGGTGGCCATCCGGCTCGCGCCCAGGGGCGCCCCCGCGCGCGCGGAGATGGCGGTCGGTCTGTACTGAGTACAGACCGGGTCTAGGGGGCGCCCCCGCGCGCGCGGAGATGGCGGGGTTTGTAAGCTGGGCTTGTCAATCGGGGGCCGGGACCAGGCCACGGCTAATCCGTTCTAGCGAGGATTCGTTGTTGCAACCGGTGGTTGTCCGCAACTCTGGACACAGCCCGGTCGTCCGTGTATAAAGTGCATCGGTCCCCTTGCTGCCCGAGGCCCCGTG
>JBGAUK010000077.1:0-17025 GCA_044228695.1 Chromatiaceae bacterium
GTGAAGGCTCTAATGGACAAGGATGCCGAGGCGCACAAGAAGGAGGGGCAAAGGAAGAGTTAGCGAATCCTGGGCTGGAAAGGGTGGTTATAAGGGGGGCATTTGTCCCCCTTTTGCTTTCCGGCCCTGGGTAGGGAAATCCTGGGTACGAAAGCCTTGCAAGGCGCCCTTAGAGAGTCCAAATGCAGGGTAAACCGCTGGGATATAATTGCGTTTGCGCAATGCCGAAATAATCCATTTCATCTAAATTTTCAGCGTTCGCATCAGGTACGACCGGCCCGTCCTCCCGACACCCGGCGACCCTGCCTGCAATGGCAACACCTTGGGAGAGGGTTCAGTGAGTAACGAAACAGTCGAAATGAGTGCGGCGGCGGATGACCTCTATGCCGAGGCTGCCCAGTGGCACATCAACACGGGTGGGGAGACCATTCACGCCAAGCGCATGCCTGGCAAGTGGCGTACCATCAAGTGGCTCTCCGCTGCTGTCTGGATCCTGTTTTTCATTGGCCCCTACCTGCGTTGGAATGGCCGGCAGGCTATCCTCTGGGATATCCCCGCGCGTCAGTACCACATCTTTGGCGCGACCATCCTGCCCCAGGATTTCTGGATGTTATCGCTCCTGCTCTTGTTTTTCGCCATCCTGCTGGCCGTCGTGACGGCCTTGGCGGGACGGGTCTGGTGCGGCTATTTTTGCTTTCAGACCGTCTGGACCGACGCCTTCACCTGGATCGAGGAGAAGCTAGAGGGCCAGCCGGCCGCGCGCCGCAAGCTCGATAAGGCACCCATGGATTTCACAAAATTCCGGATCAAGGCGACCAAACATCTCGTTTGGCTCCTGATTGGCTTTGCCACCGGCTTTGCCTTTGTGAGTTGGTTCGTCGATGCGCCAACCCTGTGGCGGGAGTTCTTTACGGGCCAGTCCGGAACGGTGGCCTATGTCACCGTGGCCCTCTTCACCGTCGGGACCTACGGTCTGGCGGGCTGGCTGCGGGAGCAGGTCTGTTTCTGGCTCTGCCCCTATGCCCGCATCCAGGGCGTCATGCTGGACCGCACCACCATACTCCCGACGTATGACTTCCACCGCGGTGAGCCGCGCGGCCGGGTCAAGAAGGGCCAGAAGGAAGAGGACCGTATCACGGGTGATTGCGTGGATTGCAACCAGTGCGTGGCCGTTTGTCCCACGGGTGTCGATATCCGTGAGGGTCAACAGGAAGGCTGCATCACCTGCGCCCTCTGCCTGGATGCCTGCGATGCCGTCATGGTCAAGGTTGGTCGGCCTCTGGGGCTGATTCGCTATGCCTCCCTCGATGAACTGGAGGGTAAGCCGGTCAAGCCCATGCTGGCCAGGCCGCGCGTCTGGGTCTATGCCGCCATCCTGCTGGCTGCCATCTCGGGCATCCTGTATGGTTTGACCTCGCTAGCCCCGATTGAGCTGAAGGTACTGCATGAGCGGGCCCCCCTGTTCGCTACCCTGTCCGATGGCTCGATCCAGAATAAATACACCCTCAAGATACTGAATAAGGACAACTCTGACCTGGAGGTCAAAATCAGTGCCTCGGGGCCGGAAAATATGATCATCATGGGCGGGGACGATCTCGTGATGGCTAAGCATGGCGCTGTGCATCCCGCCGTGATCTACGTTAAGGTGCCTCGCAAGAGCTTGAAGGCCGAGCGGGATGACATCACCTTCCGCATCGAGGCCACCCGACCCGACGGCCAGGTCATCGCTACGGAGCGCCAGAGCATCTTCATTGGGCCCAAGCGTTAAGTCGCTTCCAGGGCCGCCCAGACATCATTCAGGAGATCCAAACCATGACCCTACCCACCTCACCAAGTCTGAAGCCCGTACCGGCCTGGAAGAGCCCCTGGATCATTGGTTGGGTCTCCCTGGTCGTGGTGGTTCTGATCGTCAATATTATTTTCGTCACCCTGGGTTTCTCGACGAATCCAGGGCTCGTGGTCGATAACTTCTACGATCGCGGCCAGGATTACGAGAAGACTTGGGCCAGCCGGCAAGAGCGCGATCCGGGCTGGGTCATGCAGGCCGATGTCCCCCAGGATCTGGAGGTCGGCGAGCCCTCGGTGCTGCGCTTCTTCCTCGTTGACAAGGCCGGCCAGCCGGCGGACATCGATAAGGCTCACTTCTATGCCTACCGTCCTTCGGACGCCAAGCGGGATTTTGATCTGCCCATGATCGAGGAGGGCCCGGGTCGTTATCGGGTCGATGTTAGCTTTCCCTTGATGGGCATTTGGGACACGCTGGTGGCGGTGCGTCAAGGAGAGGAGGAGTTCAATCTAGGCAAACGCATTTCCGTCCCCGCCCCCCGGGGCGGATCCCAGGTACCTGTCACGAATTGACCCTGGTACCCAACGGTGGCCGACCGACCTTGCCCGTGAGCGCCTTCCAGGATCGGGTTCCTGGCCAAGACTCCCTTCACGCATCACGCTGTTTCCATTGCGGCCTGCCCGTGGCCTCTCCGTCCGAGGTGCGGGCCCCCGTTCGGAACCAGATGCGTTCCTTCTGTTGCAACGGGTGCAAGTCCGTCTGCGAGGCGATCCATGCGGTGGGTCTAGAGGGCTTCTATCAACGCACCCCAGAGGGCGAGGTCCTGGGTCCACCGCCAGAGCCCCCCAAGGAATTGGCCCTCTACGATATCGATGAGGTCCAGGAGGAGTTCGTCGATTCCCTGGGCGATACCCGCGAGATCAACTTGCTGGTGGAGGGTATCCACTGCGCTGCCTGCGTCTGGCTGATCGAGAATAGCCTCAGGGCCCTGCCGGGGGTGGCCGAGGCGCGGGTCAATCTCACCGGCCGGCGGCTGCGACTCAAGTGGGACAATAGCCGCCTCAAGCTCTCCCAGGCCCTCCGGCGGCTGGGGGAGATTGGCTACGCCGCCGTGCCTTTCGACCCGGAGGTGGCGGAGGGTTCGCTGCAGCGCGCCAATCGGCGCCTCCTTTATCGGCTGGCCGTCGCCGCCTTTGGCATGATGAATCTCATGTGGATCTCCATCGCCCTTTATTCCGGGGCGGACCAGGGCGAGTTTCGCGGCCTCTTCCATTGGATCGGTTTCGCCATCGCCACCCCCGTCCTCCTCTATTCCGGTTGGCCCTTCTATCGGGGCGCCTGGCTTGGTGTCAGGGCCCGTAGCCTCAACATGGACCTGCCCATTGCTATCGGGGTTTCCATCACTTATGGCTATTCCCTGTACGTCACCATCACCGGGTCCCGGATTGGCGAGGTCTATTGGGACACGGTCGTAAACTTCCTCTTTGTGATCCTGGTTGGCCGCTTCCTGGAGTCGATCTCCAAGCGCCAGGCGGTTGCCTCCACCCAACGCCTGCTTGATCTTCAACCCAAGGTCGCGACTGTCTTACACGGTGGCGACGAGGTGCTGTTGCCGATCCGGGCCGTCAAGGCCGGTGAAACCGTCCTGGTGCGGCCGGGCGAGAAGGTGCCCGTGGATGGCGTCATCCTGGAGGGCGAGAGCCAGATGGATGAATCCATGCTCACCGGCGAGGCGGCGCCGGTCTCGAAGCAGCGGGGGGATCGGGTGGCGGCGGGGACCCTGAATGGCTCTGGCGCCCTCCGGGTTCAGGTCGAAGGCCTGCTGCGAGACACGGCCCTGGGGCGAATCATCGCCTTGGTGGAGGAGGCCCAGGCGAGCAAGGCGCCCATACAATGCACCGCCGATCGCATCGTCCCCTGGTTTGTCGCCGTCACCCTTACCCTGGGGCTGGTGACCTTCCTCTTCTGGGTAGGTACCGATTTCGAAGTCGCCCTCATGGCGGCTACCGCCGTCCTCATCATCACCTGTCCCTGTGCCTTCGGCATGGCAACCCCCATGGCCATTGCCGTTGCCTCGGGGTTGGGCGCCCGCCATGGCATCCTGGTCAAGACCGGCGCCGTGCTGGAGAGCCTGTCCAGCATCGACCACTTCGTCTTTGACAAGACCGGCACCCTCACCGAAGGCCGGCCGGCGGTGACCGCCATCGCCAGTGGGGGCGGCATCTGGCGGGGCGGTGAGCTACTGGACCCCAACTCGGACCTGGCCCGGCATCTGGCCAGCCTGGCGGCCCTGGAGCGCTTCTCGGAACACCCAGTCGCCCTGGCGGTGCTTAATCTCGGTCGGGACCAGGGGGTTGAGTTCCGCCATCTGGCGGTGACGGACACCCTGTCCCGACCAGGTCATGGCATCCTCGGCCGGGTGGCTGGGCAATCCCTGATCGCGGGCACCGCCGAGTGGCTGATCGCTCAAGGCGTCGATCCCTGGGCGGGGCCCTTGGCCGTCACGGAACAAGAATTCCAGACCAGTGGCGCGACCCTCATCCATGTCGCCCTCGAGGGGCGGGCCGTCCTGGTCCTGGCCGTCCAGGATCGGCTGCGGTTCAACGCGGCGGAGGTCGTGGCCGGTCTCAAGGCCCAGGGCATTCACGTTACCCTCCTCACGGGAGATCGACTCGCCACGGCGGAGCGGATCGCCGCCGCCTTGGGTGGGGTCGAGGTGATCGCCGAGGTTCTGCCGGAGGCTAAGGATCGGGTGATTGCCGACCTCCAGCGCGATGGCCAGCGGGTGGTCATGGTGGGGGACGGTGTCAACGATGCCCCCGCCCTGGTCCGCGCCGATGTGGGCATCGCCATGGGCAGCGGCACCGATGTCTCCATTGCGAGCGCCGATATCGTCTTGATGCAGGCCGATCTCGCCCGGGTGCCACAGGCTGCCGCTCTGTCGCGCCGGACCCTCAAGACCATCCGTCAGAATATCGGCATCTCCATTGCCTACAATCTCATCATGGTGCCTCTCGCCATGGCGGCCCTCGTCACTCCCCTGGTGGCCGCCGTATCCATGCCCCTGAGTTCCCTCGCGGTGATCGGTAACTCTGCCCGCATTCGCAAACTCTTCCAGAAACCTAACCAGGGCTGAATCCCGCTCCATGGAAGTCATCTACGGTCTTATTCCTGGCATGATCCTCCTCGGCCTTGGCGCTGTCATCGTCCTCTTCTGGGCGGCCCGTTCTGGTCAATTCGACGATCTGGAGGGGGATGGCCAGCGTATCCTCATGGACGAGGATGCCGTGGATCCCCGGCGGATTCCCGACGCGGAGGGGATGCCGGAAAGCCGGGAAGGGGCAGAAAAAAAGCCAGACACCTAGCCCTTGCGGCTACTCACTCCTTCCCAAAGACGGCAAGCGCCGAGGCGGATTTAGGGCCAGCCTCGGGCAAAGAGCCTGGAGCTGATTGGGGTTCTATTCAATACCCCGCAATGGTTTGGCAAGAATTGAGGCATCTTCGTGCGCCGACAGGTCCATACGGGTCTCAGGGTCCGCCAGGCCTGAGCAGCACCTTTCTGAATCGTCACTTAGAGGGCATGGCCCGTCACCATCCGGCTGGCGGGTCCGAGCAGATAGAGATAACGGCTGGTGATAGACTCGGGCGCGGCCAGGTCCGCCGGGTTCTCACCGGGATAGAGGCGGGCGCGCAGACCGGTGCGGACGATGCCGGGGTCCAGGCTGTTGACCCGCAGCCGACCCTGGTCGCGGGTCTCCTCCGCCAGGGTCTGCATCAGGCCCTCGATGCCGAACTTGGCGGCGGTGAAGGCGCCCCAGTAGGCCAGGCCCTGGCGACCAACGCGATCCGCGGTGAAGACGATGGCAGCGTCGGGGGCTTGCCGGAGCAGGGGCAGGCAGGCCTGGGTGAGCAGGAAGGGGGCGGTCAGATTGATGCGCAGGACCCGCTCCCACTCGCTGGCGTCATAGTCATCGATGCGGCTCAGGAAGGGTGCGAAGGCGGCGCAGTGGGCCAGGCCATCCAGACGGCCAAATTCCCGCCCAATCGTCGCCGCGACGGCGGCATATTGCGGCTCCTCGCCCGCCTCCAGGTCCAGGGGCAGGATGGCGGGCTCCGGGGCGCCCGTCGCGGCAATCCGATCATAGAGGGGCTCTAGCGGGGCCTCTTCCTTGTCCGAGAGGATGACGGTGGCGCCCTGGGCCGCGCAGGCACTGGCGACGGCGGCACCCAGGCTGTCGGCGGTGCCCGTGACGAGGATGACGCGGTTGACGAGGAGGTTGGGAGCGGGTTGATAATTTTCCATAAGGGTGTGTCGATGTGGCGGAAGGGATAGGGGCTAGCCGCCTGGGTCCCTGTCAACGCCAGGTCGCACGCCAGGCGATCCAGAGCTTGCGCAGGGGGGTGAGGCTTAGCCGTTGGTCAACGACCTGGTACGACATGGCCTCGATCTCCCGAAGCAGGCTGGCAAGGATGCGGGCGCGCACGCGGGCGAAGGGGGGGAGGGCGCCTAGAGGGGAAGACCGGGCTGGTAAGGCCTGGGCTTGACGGGCGAGTTCGGGGAGCCACTCCGGAAGGCGGGCACGGTGCGGGCCTTGGCGGAGGGCGTTTGGGGTCAGGTCATGGGGGCCCAACAGGTCCATGGGGATAGGCGCACGACCTTGGCGGGCCAGCCAGCCGCTGTCGCGAATGCGATAGACCAGGGCGCAGAAGGCACCGATGGCTCGTGCTGAGGCGATGCGATCGGGGTTGGTGAGACCATGGCAACCGGCCATGAGTTCGAACAGCGCGCCGAGATCGGCATCACAGGCCCGGATCAGGGCCGCCGAGTCCGGCAGGGGGCGACGCAGGATTTCCTCCTCCACCTGGCCAGCCATCTGGAGAAAAGGCTGGAGGGGTAACTGGTGTTGGCTCACCACCGCCTGTAAGGCCTGGCTCAGGGGATGGCTGGGCTGGCCGCCGGGGAGCTTGTCCAATTCCTCGCACCACCACAGGAGCTTAAGCCGGGCAACGCCGGGGTCGCTGACCTCCACCAGGATGGCCCGGACCTGATGACGCCAGGCGGCGAGGATCGCCAGGTCGTCACGCAAGCTGGGTGGTGAAAATCTCAGGCTGTAGTAGGTCGAGGAACCCAGGGGGGTGGCGGGGTTGGGGAAACGCCAGGGGGCGGGACGACTCGTCACGCTGGCTCGCGGGCCGGAGGTGGCCCTGTTTTTTCCTGCAAGTTCCGGGTCCGGTAACGAGTCCGTCAAGGGTCCGCCGCTCCGGGTCTCAGTCAGCCGCAGGGCGCTGGCAAGCTGCCAGGTAATTGACGTCCAAGTCTTGCTCGTCGAGGCGATAGGCACCCATCAGGGGGTTGTAAGTCATCCCCGTGAGGTGGGTCAATTCCAGATCCGCAGCGCGAATCCAGCGCCCCAATTCAGAGGGGCGAATGAAGCGGGCATAGTCGTGGGTGCCACGCGGCAGCCAACGAAGCAGGTATTCGGCGCCGATGATGGCCAAGAGGTAGGCTTTGGGGTTGCGGTTGAGGGTGGAGAAGAAGACCTGTCCGCCGGGCTTGACCAGGCGGGCGCAGGCGGCGATGACGGATGCGGGGTCCGGCACATGCTCCAGCATCTCCATGCAGGTGACGATGTCGAAGCAGGCCGGGCATTCCGCCGCCAGGGTTTCGGCGGCCACCTGGCGGTAGTTCACCTCAACCCCGGTTTCCAGGGTGTGGAGTTCCGCGACCTTGAGGGGCAACTCCCCCATATCGATGCCGGTGACATGGGCCCCGCGGATCGCCATGCTCTCGGCCAGAATGCCACCGCCACAGCCGACATCCAGCACCTCCTTGCCCGCCAGGCCCGCCATCCGATCCACATAATCAAGCCGCAAGGGGTTGATCTCATGCAGCGGCTTGAATTCGCTGTGGGGATCCCACCAGCGGGCCGCCAAGGCCTCGAACTTGCTGATTTCAGCGGGATCGACGTTGGGGATTGCTGCGCTCATGCGTGTGCCTCGGCCAGGATGAGTGGCGGGCCTTGCTGGGCCCCGATCCCGCCATTGTAGGCGATACCGGCCCTCAGGGCATGAAGGGGACTATCCCCGCCATGGGCCGGGCGAACTGGCTCATGTGTTCCCGCATCATGACTACCCCCCCGGTCATACCATGAATCCGGGAATCGAGGATACCCATGGCATTGCGCACCAGTTCCATATTCTCTTCGACGCTGGCCATTTCCCCCGCCATGGCTTGGGTGTTGCCGCGGATCTGGGGCATGATCCGGGCCATTGATTCCATGCGAGCGGCGATGGAGTCCATGTGGGTCATGTGGTCGTCGAAGGATTTCATGTTCGCGGTGATGTCGCCCATGTCCGCATCCACGCCCACCAGGTGGTCGTGCATGGAGTACATATCCGAAATAATCTCGTTGAAGTCCTGGTAAAGGACCCGAGCGTGATAGACGTCAAATGCCGCCCCCAGCAAGAGCAGCAGGGAGGTGGCGATAATGACGATATCGGTGATGCGGAAATGGCGATGGCGCTCGTCTAGATGGAGCTGGGTCGCGCGACCCAGCTGTTTGATAACCTCGATGACAGCCCGCCTGGGGTCTTCTCGTCGGCTTCTCATGCTCTGTCCCTCCTGGATGGGCCGTTAGGGAAATGGGAACATCTTGTTCATGTTGCGCATCGGCTTCGCCATTCGGCCCAATTCGATGCTCATGATCTGGACCTCGTTATTCATCAGGTCCATGTTGAACGAGACATTGGAGATATGGTTGCGGACGGTGGCGAGATAGTCATCGATGCCCGTCACGTTGGCGCGCATATCATTCATGTCCGTGAGGATGTTGCTCATCTCGACGTCCATCAGGGCGGTGCGTTGATCGACCGTCTCCAGCAGGGCTACGCGACTCTCAATGGCGTTCATGTGGCCGCTGATGGCATTCATCTGCTGACTCACAGAGATGAAGTGTTCCTTCATGCCCTCGACGACGCTGGAGATGCGGGAGACCTGGGAGGTCAAGGTGAAAAGCAGGAGGGATAGGGAGATAGAGATGGCGGCCAGAATAAAAGTGCCCGCCTGAATGCCGTAATTGAGGCGGGTACTGAGGCGGTTAGTCAGTTCGATCTCGCTGAGGATGATGCCCTCGAAGGAACTCAGGGCCCGCCGATACTGTTGCTGGAGGATGGCGTCGTCAACAGCCGTCCTGGGTTTGATGTCTTCTTCCGTCATGGAGTCCTGCTCGTATCTTCTTATGGGTTGGGGTGGGAGGGCCGGACCCACCGCAATTTAATTAAATTCTAACGCTAAACAGACTTGAATGCCCATGATTTCCCTGTCGTGGACCGCGCAGTTCAATTTTTTCAGGCCCTTGTCGAAACCTTGATCTTCAGCGGTGACCTCATTGCTGCAGGGTGCGCCCGCCATCGACGGCGATGATCTGGCCGGTGATGTAGTCCGCCTCCCGCACCAGGAAGGAGACCGCCCGGGTTATATCCACCGGCGAGCCGGGTCGGCCCAGGGCGGTGCGGCTCAGTACCTCGGCCCTGGCCGCCTGACCCGGGCCCCCGTCCTCGGGCCAGAGGATGATGCCCGGGGCAATACCGTTGACCCGGATCTCGGGCCCCAATTCCCGGGCCAGGGCCTTGACCATCATGGCATTGCCGGCTTTGGCGATAGAATAGACAGGATGATTCTTATGGGGCCGCTCGGCGTGGATATCGACCAGATTGATGATACAGCCGCCGCTTGCACGTAGAAGCGGCGCGGCGGCCTGGGCCAGAAAGAAGGGGCCCTTGAGGTTGGACGCCATCAGATCGTCCCACTGGTCCTCGTCCACCAGGTCAAAGGGCGTTGGATAGAAGCTGGAGGCATTGTTGACGAGGATGTCCAGCCGGCCGCGAAAGTCCTGGACGCGGCTCATCAGGGCCGGGAACGCCTGGCAGTCATTCAGGTCGGCGCCCATCAGCAAGACGGACGAGGGACGAATAGCCTCCAGTTCCCGCCGCAGGGCCTCGGCAGCCGAGACGGAGTTGCGGTAATGGATAACCAGGTCCGCCCCTTGGGCGTGGAGGACGCGGGCAATTTCGGCCCCGATGCGGTGAGCGGCCCCCGTGATCAGGGCGACCCTATCGACGAGGGGTTGAGGGTTGGGTTTCTGTGCCACGGGCGGGTCCTGCCTGTATCATAAGTCTCCCGCGATTTTAGCCGCTTCCGTGCCACCCCGATGCCTATTTCAGCCGAATCGATGCGTGTCGCGGGCCCTGGCCCGGCGGAGGGCGAGGACCCGGTGGCGTTGGAACATAGGCTCCGCCTGGAGGACTTGATCCGCGCCGAGGCCCGGGCCTGCGGGGGGGCCTTGCCCTTTGATCGCTTCATGGAACTGGCCCTCTATGCGCCCGGGCTAGGCTATTACGTCGCCGGGGCGCGAAAATTTGGTCGCGGCGGGGATTTCGCGACCGCCCCCGCCATCTCGCCCCTCTTTGGCTTCTGCCTGGCCCGCCAGTGCCGCGAAGTCCTGGCGGCCCTGGGAGGTGGCGATATCCTGGAACTGGGCGCTGGGGCCGGCGACCTGGCGGCGGACCTCCTCGATGGCCTCAAGGCCGCGGCTTGTCTCCCAGGCCACTATCTTATCCTGGAACCTGGCCCCGAGTTGCGCGAGCGTCAGCGTGACCTGCTCCAGGCTCGCCACCCGGATCTGATGGACCGCATCCAGTGGCTCCATGACCTGCCGCTGGGATTTTCCGGCGTGCTGGTCGCCAACGAGGTCCTGGACGCCCTGCCGGTGCATCGCTTCCAGGTCCGCGAGGAGGGCGCGATCGCGGAAATCCTGGTCAAGCCCCGGGGCGTCTGCTGGGAGGAGGTGGGGGCGGAGCCTCGGAGCCCGGGCCTGACGGAGGCGGTTCAGGCCCTTTGGACCCAGGGCTTGGCGCAAGAGCCCGGCTATGCCTCCGAGATCAATCTGCGGCTGGGTCCCTGGATTCACGCCCTGGCGGCCTCCATGGACCGCGGCCTGATGTTGCTGATCGACTATGGCTACGACCGGGCCGACTATTATCGGCCCGAGCGGGGCATGGGAACCCTGATGTGCCATTATCGCCACCAGGCCCATGGCGACCCCTATGTGCACCTGGGTCTCCAGGACATCACGGCCCATGTGGACTTCACGGCGGCGGCCAGCGCGGGCCGGGTCGCGGGTCTGGCGGTCGCGGGGTTCACAACCCAGGCGCATTTCCTGATTGCACTGGGCCTCGACGGCTTGCTGGCGGAGCGCATGAGCGGCGATCCGGGTGCCACCGAGGGGGATCTGAAGTGGCTGCTCGGGGCCAAGCAACTGCTGATGCCGAGTGCCATGGGGGAACGCTTTCGCGTCTTGGGCCTGGCAAAGGATCTCGGCCGTACTTGGACCGGTTTTTCGCTAAAAGACTTGCGCGGCCGCTTGTGATGGCAGGAGATCGTGACTATTCGCTGTCGGCCAGCATGGAGTGGGACGGCCGCTCCCCAGAGGCCAGGTTGGCATGGGCGCGATTCATGCGCTTGGCCACCAGGTCGCCATAGTTTTGGGCGCCGTTAAAGCCGACGAGGGCAGGGGCAAGCATCTCGCCTTCCGGGCTGAGGAAGAGCAGGGTCGGGGTGGCGAAGATACCGTAACGGGCCAGGAAGAGACGGGTGCGGATACGCTCACCATCGAAGTCGGTGACCTTGCCACCCTCATCCCGGGAGATCTCTTGGGTGACCGCCCCCTGTTCCAGGGTGCCACGCGTCGCGGGGGCTTCGAGGAATTCCTGGCGCAGGCGTTCGCAGTAGCCGCAATCGGTCCCCGTGATCAGGAGAGCGACGGGCAAACCCCGTTCCCGTGCTTCGGCCCCGACTTTGGCCCAGTCAAAATAATTTTCGGCGGCTACCGGACCGGCCTGGGCTAGCAGGGAAATAATCAGAGCCTTGGCGAGTCTGGACAACATGACGGTGCGGTTTGCTTCGGAGCAGAATTTATCTGTTAGTGAGAATATATTATTTTGCTAATATTTGCAATTGTTAATGTTTCGGTGCGCAAGCGGGATGGTCCTTCGGGGGGGTGGGGAAGGGGTATCGACAAGGGGGTAGGGAGCTTCCATGACCCTGATTGAAATCTTCGCCTATCTGGTGACAGGGGTCTTCTCGGGCTTGCTGGCGGGTTTGCTGGGACTGGGGGGCGGGGTACTGATCGTCCCCTCGCTGATCCTGGTTTTCGGCCATCTGGGCTTTACCCCGGAATGGATCGCGCATCTGGCGGTGGGCACTTCCTTGGCTACCATCATGGGCACCGGGGGCGCCTCGGCCCTAGCTCATCATCGCCGTGGCGCGGTGCGCTGGGACCTGGTCCGCAGGTTGGCGCCGGGGATAGTCCTGGGGGCCTGGGCGGGCGCGGCCCTGGCGGGCCTACTGCCTCAGGCATGGCTGCAGCGTCTGTTCGGCGTCTTCTTGCTCTATGTCGGGGCACGCATGTTGCTCCCCCGGGGGGAGATGCCGAGGATTATCTCGCCTGGCCCATTGGGGCAGGCGATGGCGGGGGGGGGGGTTGGCGCCCTCTCCGCCCTCGTGGGTATCGGTGGCGGGACCCTGACGGTGCCTTACCTGGTCAAAACGGGCTTGACCATGCGTCAAGCCGTGGCCTCCTCGAGTGCCTGTGGCCTGCCGATTGCGATGGCCGGGGCCATCGGTTTCATGGTCACGGGCTGGGGCAGGGAGGGGCTACCCGGGATGAGCACGGGGTTCGTCTATTGGCCTGCGGTTCTGGGTATCCTGGTGACCAGCATGCCCATGGCGCCCCTGGGTGCCCGGCTGGCTCATAGCCTGCCGCTCCCCATCTTGACCCGCATCTTCGGGGTCCTGCTGTTGTTGGTGGCCGCCAAGTTGCTGATGGGCTGATCAGCCTGAGGCGGTTGAACGGGTTACTTCTGGGTCGTGGCGGGGGGCAACTGGGGCGCCGGTTGATCCAACCAGAGTCGCCGGTAAAGAAAATGGTCGCCATTTCTGTCGCGCAGGGCCAGTCGGCCATCGGACTCGGCGAAGTCGAAGGGGCTGATGTGGGCGTTTTCCAGGTTATACATGGCCAGGCGGTCGCCGCTCAATTGAATGTAGCCGTCCACATAACCGCTGGAGCCCGGGTAGATGCGAAAGCGGTTGCCCTGGACAATGAGGAGTTCGCCATTGCGGCCCTCCCAGACCCCGTCCAATCGGGAACCGGGGGAGGAGGATAGGGCTCCACCGCTGGACCCTGGCAGTTTCATGCCCTCGGTCATCTGTTTCATGACCTCGCCGCCCTTGCCCATGAGACCGGAAGGGTCGCCGCTTGGCGCCGACCAGGACGAGGCACCGGGCATGCCGGTTATGCCAGGAATGGACAAGCCGCCTGGCATGCCGCCGAGGGGCACGGGGGGCGTGGTCATGGGCAGGCCGGGGCTGGCCGGGGGATTGAGGAAGCCCATGGCCTCCATCATCCGGGCCATGGCATCCGCCATAGCCACCCTGGGCGCGGCGCTAGGGTCCTCGGCCAAGGCCTCGGTGGTCAGGAGCAGGAAGAGGGCTAGGACCAGAGTTCTGATCGGCTTATCGACCAGGGCTTGGACCAGAACTGGGATCGGGCCGTGGGATTGGATCATCCGGGGTAAAATCTCGCTGCGGCCGAGTGTAGGGGCCTGGGTCATGGATGACGCTCGGTCAAGGTTTGCAGTCTAACAAAAGCGGGCTAGCCTCGTCCCGGTCTTGGTCCACCTGCTGTTTCGTCCCCCTGGCGTTATGATGCCCGCCGAAGCCATCATCAGGAGCGCCCCATGAGTCCGGAACTAATCAGCCTCTGTCACATTCTGCGGGCCGCCGCGCGTAGCGAGATCCTGCCCCGCTTCCAGCACCCGGATGCCAGGGCCAAGGCCGATGGCAGTCTGGTTACGGCGGCGGATCTGGGGACCCAGGCCTTTATCCTCGCCGAACTGAGCGATCGCTTTCCTGGCGTGCCGGTACTGGGCGAGGAGATGACGGCCGAGGAGCAGGAGGCCTTGCTGGCGGGCGCCCAGGGTAACATCTGGTGTCTGGATCCCCTCGATGGCACGAGCAATTTCGCGGGTGGCTTTCCCTTTTTCGGGATCTCGCTGGCCCTGCTCGAGGACGGACAGGCTCGCTTGGGCCTGGTGCTGGACCCTGTCCGCGATGAGTGCTTTGCCGCCGAGCGGGGGGTGGGCGCCTGGCTGAATGGGCAGCCCCTGCAACTGGCACCCGCCAGTGAGGCCCTCAAGGATGCGCTGGCCCTGGTTGATCTCAAGCGGTTGCCGGTGGAGGTCCTGATGCGCCTCGGTGGTGATGCCCCTTACCGCTCGCAGCGCAGTCTGGGCGCGGTCGCACTGGAGTGGTGCTGGCTGGCGGCGGGTCGGGCGCGGCTCTATCTGCATGGCGGACAGCGGCTGTGGGATTGGGCCGCCGGGCGCCTCATCGCCAGCGAGGCGGGGGTCCAGAGCCTGCTTATTTTGCCGGGGGGTGGCAGGGTTCCGGTTGAGCTGTCGCTGGCGCCCTGCATGGCAGTGGCCGCCGCCAATCAGGCCTTGCTGGAGCATTGGACGGCCTGGCTGGGGTTGGGGTCGGTCGAAAATGGCCTTTGATTCTGGCCGGCTGGCCCTCAGCTTGGGGGCTCCGATGGCCGCCCCAGTGCCGCCAATTCGCAACAAGAGGCTGGACTAGACCCATGACCGAGACGATTTCCAACTACGATATGCAAATTGGCAGCGGCATTGCTGCCTTCGAGGCCAAGCACTTCGCCCGCGCCTCGGGTCTGCTGTCTCCCTTGGCGGAGGCCGGTGACCCCCAGGCCCAATATCGCATGGCGATCATGGCCCAGAACGGCCTGGGGATGCATGAGAACCATGGCATGGCCTTCCGCTTCATGAATGCCGCCGCCGAGGCCGGCCTGGACATTGCCCAGCATGGCCTAGGCTTCATGTTCCTGGAAGGCGAATGCACCGAAAAGGACCCTGTTCAGGCGGCCCACTGGTTTCGCCAGGCCGCCGAGCAGGGGTTGATAGGCTCCCAGACCACCTTGGCGATGTTGTACGAAGAGGGACGGGGCGTGGCGAAAGATCCTGAGGAGGCCCGCAAATGGTATCGACGGGCCGGTTTTGACGAGGTCTGAAGGGCTGGCTTGGTCACGCGGCCTGGTTCAGGGCCTGGTGTCCTGACGCCGGGCTTCACCTTGCTTAGGCCAAACCGCCCGATAGACCCGATTCACTCGATCATCTGACTCAATCCATGCCCCGGTTTGACCATGGGCAGCACGTCTTCCGTTTTGTCGATCCAGATGTCCACCAGGGTGGGGCCAGGGGTGGCTAGGGCCTCCTGGATGCCCTCCCATAGCCTGGCGGTCTCGGTGATGCGTGTGGCGCGGATGCGTGGATAGACCTGTTCCAGGCCCAAGAGATCCGGGATCTGACGGCGGCATGCGGGGTCGGTCAGGGTGCAGTCGGGTTTGCACTCGGCACTGCGGGCCAGGCAGGTCTCGTAGTGATGGCCCCCGTCCATCATGTCCTCCCATTGGCGCACCATGCCCAGAAAACTGTTGTTCAGCACAAACATCTTCACCGGGATGCGGTTCGCGGCCACCGTGGCCAGTTCCTGAATATTCATCTGGAAGCTGCCATCGCCATCAATCAGCACCAGGGGCTTGTCGGGATTGGCGAACCAGGCGCCGATAGCGGCGGGCAGGCCAAAGCCCATGGTGCCCAGCCCGCCAGAGCTGATCCACTGACGCGGCCGGGAAAAGCGATAGTACTGGGCCGCCCACATCTGATGCTGTCCGACCCCTGTCACCAGGATGGCATCGCCCTCGGTGAGGCTGGAGATGGCCTCGATCACCGCCTGGGGTTTGATATGCTCGGTCTGGAGATAGGGTTTGGGCATCTGGAGGCGCCAATGGGCAATGCGGGCCATCCAGTCCGGGTGCCGGGCGCGCTGGTCGGAGGCAAGGCCGTATTCGAGGAAGTACTTGAGGTCCGCGGTCAGGGACAGGTCAGCGTGGATGCGCTTGTCCAGTTCCGAGGGGTCTATGTCCACATGGGCGATGCACTTGCCCTTGGCAAAGTCCTTGACGGCCACGCGATCATCGAAACGGCCACCCAGGGTCAGGATCAGGTCCGCCTCGCGGAGGGCATAGTTTGCGGGGATGGCGCCGTGCATGCCCGGCATGCCCAGGTTGTAGGGGCTATGGAAGGGGATGGTCCCCAGGGCGTTGAAGGTGGTGGAGACCGGCACATCGAAACGCTCGGCAAAAACTTGCAGGGCCTCGGCCGCGCTGGAATGAATGATGCCGCCGCCGGCCTTGATGACCGGCCGCTGCGCCTTGGCCAGGGCATCGAGAATGGCGTCCGCAGCCTGGCTATCAAAGGAGAAGGGCTCGCGGTGACGCAAACGCGGGCTATTTCCCCTGACGGCAGTCGCCAATTGGACATCCTTGCAGATATCCACCACCACGGGGCCGGGCCGTCCGCCTTGGGCGAGGGCGAAGGCCTCGCGCAGCACCCATTCCAGATCGCGCACATCCTTGACCAGATAGTTGTGCTTGGAGATGGGCCGGGTCATGCCGATGGTGTCAACCTCCTGAAAGGCGTCCGTGCCGATGGCGAAGCTGGGCACCTGGCCGGTGATGAAGAGGGTGGGGATGGAATCCTTGTGGGCGTCGGCGATGGGCGTGACCAGGTTGGTGGCGCCGGGACCCGAGGTGGCCAGGGCCACTCCGACCCGGCCGCTAGTACGGGCATAGCCCTCCGCCGCGTGTCCCGCCCCCCCTTCCTGGCGAAAGAGGATGAATTGCGGTGACTTCTGCCCGCGCCGCATGCGCTTGTTCAACTCCACATGCAAGGGGATGACGGCCCCGCCGGTGTGCCCGAAGATGTGTTCCACGCCGAGATCGACGAGGGTATCGAAAAAGAGGCTGGCGCCGGTCTGATTGGGGCTGGACATGGTGGGGGACCGCTGGCTGGGGAATGACTGGGCCTATCCTGACGCCGTTACCTCCCTGGAATCAAGATGAGGTTGTCGGGAGTTGACGAGGTGTCAGGGGGATGAAGCGAAGGGAATGGCTGTGAGAAGGCCATGGCCTGATCGCGATCCGGCGCGGATCCCGCCGCGCCGATCGCGATCGCTAACCCCGCGCGGGGTTCCGGGCGTCAGGCCGCGGCCTTGGGCGGCTTGTAAAAGATATGGTTACCACTGCGGGTGGTTTTCTTGAAGGTGC
>JBGAUK010000078.1:0-16774 GCA_044228695.1 Chromatiaceae bacterium
GGCCGCCGTCCTACGCACCATCCCCTCTAAGGTGCTCTCCCTGGAGGAAATCAAGGCCCCCAAGTTGTTCCGGGACATCGTCGAGGTGTCCCGGGGCCTGATCCTGGTGACCGGACCCACGGGTTCCGGCAAGTCCACCACCCTGGCGGCCATGATCGACTACCTCAACGACACCCGCTATGAGCACATCCTCACCATCGAGGACCCCATCGAGTTTGTTCACCTGAGCAAGAAGTGCCTGATCAACCAGCGGGAGGTCCACCGCGATACCCTGGGCTTCGCCGAGGCCCTGCGTTCGGCTCTGCGCGAGGACCCGGACATCATCCTGGTAGGCGAGATGCGCGACCTGGAGACCATTCGCCTGGCCATGACCGCCGCCGAAACGGGCCATCTGGTGTTTGGCACCCTCCATACCACCTCCGCGGCCAAGACCGTGAACCGCATCATCGACGTCTTTCCGGCGGCTGAGAAGGATATGGTCCGTTCCATGTTGTCCGAATCCCTGCGCGCCGTCGTCGCCCAGACCCTGCTGAAGAAGGTCGGCGGCGGGCGGGTGGCGGCCCACGAGATCATGATCGGCTCTCCCGCCATCCGTAACCTGATCCGCGAGGACAAGGTGGCCCAGATGTATTCCGCCATCCAGACTGGCCAGGCCTTCGGCATGCAGACCCTGGATCAAAACCTGGCGGATTTACTGAAGCAGGGCCTCATCACCCGCGCCGACGCCCAGTCCAAGGCCCAGAACAAGGACTCCTTCGGCTGATCCTCGGTCCTCGTCCTCGCCCCGACGGGCACCCTCCTGGCGAGCAGGAACCTCTACCGACACCAGAGACATCATGGACTTCAACCAACTGCTCATCCTCATGGCCCATAAGAAGGGGTCGGACATGTTCATCACCGCGGGTCGCCCCCCGGGCATCAAGATCGATGGGGTTATCCGCAACGTCGGCAATGAGGCCCTGACGGTGCGGGATGCCCATGACCTCGTCTACAGCGTGATGAACGAGAAGCAGCAAAAGGAGTTCGAGGAGACCAAGGAGTGCCAGTTCGCCATCGACGCCAAGGGCGTTGGCCGCTTCCGGGTCAGCGCCCTGGTGCAACGGGATGCCGCCTGCATGGTACTGCGCCGCATTGAGTCGAAGATCCCCACCCTGGAGGAGTTGCGCCTGCCGCCAATCATCCAGGAATTGGCCATGACCAAGCGCGGGCTCATCATCATTGTTGGCGGGACCGGCACCGGCAAGTCTACCTCGCTGGCGGCCATGATTGGCTACCGAAATCAGCATAGTTCCGGGCACATCATTACGATCGAGGACCCCATCGAGTTCGTCCATGAGCATGGCGGCTGCATCGTTACCCAGCGCGAGGTCGGAGTCGATACCCGGTCCTTCGACGTCGCCCTCAAAAACACCCTGCGCCAGGCCCCCGACGTCATTCTCATTGGCGAGATTCGTACCCGCCAGACCATGGAGTACGCCGTCGCCTTTGCCGAGACCGGTCACCTGGTCCTGGCCACCCTGCACGCCAACAACGCCAACCAGGCCCTGGATCGTATCCTGAACTTTTTCCCCGAGGACGCCCGCAACCAGCTCTTCACCGACCTGTCGTTGAACCTCAAGGCCGTCATCGCCCAGATGCTCGCCCCGCGTCTGGATGGCAAGGGCCGGCGAGCCGTCATCGAGGTCCTGCTCGGTACCCCCCTGGCCTCGGACCTGATTCGCAAGGGTGAGGTCCATAAGCTCAAGGAATTGATGAAGAAGTCCCGCGAGCAGGGTATGGTCACTTTTGACCAGTCCCTGTTCGATCTCTACGAGGAGGGCGAGATCAGTTATCAAGACTCCCTGCGCTTGGCGGATTCCGCCAACGAGGTGCGCCTCATGATCAAACTCCACGGTACCCGGGACAAGGGGATGGAACTGGATGGAGGACTGGAAGGTATCAGCCTGGTGGACAAGGATGAGTGATGGACGAAAGGGCTGCTATGGCTAGGTGACGAATCAGTAATAAGTGACTCAGCATCGCTACTTTTTTACCCCCAACGACCAGGCAGAATGCCGACGATGTTCGGTTTTCCTCGGGCCCATACCCAGGGTGGCGATGTAAAGTGATAGTCAAAACCGCCATCTTGCTTGTATAAAGGCGCCATATTTCACAAACGCGGCCATATCGAGGACGCAACGCTATGACCAAGACTCCCTGCCTAGGCCTTCCGGCGACGGATCGGTGGCGTAACCCCTTCCTGGCCACGTTGGCGGCGGTCGCGATTCAGTTTGGGCTCGTCGGCTGTGTGGGACTGCCCCTGCTGGAGCAGGAAAAGCCCAAGGAGGAACCGGCCAAGGCCGAGGCCGAGGCCCCCAAACCCGTGCTCCCCATGGAGCCCCAGGAGGCTCGGCCCCCCAAGGCCAAGCGCTGGGAATGGGAGGGCGAAAATCGCAAGATCACGCATATCTGGGTCGATGTCGATAGCCAGAAGGCCCGTTTTTACGAGGGGACCAAGCAGGTTGGTTGGACCTATGTCGCCTCGGGCCTCAAGTCGCACCCGACCCCGGTCGGTCATTTTGCCGTCATGGGCAAGGAAAAGACCAAGGAGTCGAACCTGTACGGCAAAATTTACAATGCCGAGGGCCGGGTAGTCGTCTCGGACGCCAAGCGGGGCCGCCATTCGGTCCCGGCGGGTGGCCGTTTCGCCGGGGCCAAGATGCCCTATTTTCTCCGCCTCACGGGGGATGGCGTGGGCCTGCACGCCGGCCCCATTCCTCGGCCGGGACATCCCGCCTCGCACGGCTGTATTCGCCTGCCCGGGCCGTTTGCCGAGCGCCTCTTTAGCCAGGTCCCGGTCGGGACGCCCGTAACCATCACGGGTTCGGGGCCGGACTATGGCGATTATCGCGGCAAACTGGCGGCTCGGGGTGCCGCCAGGCTAGATCCGGCGGAAGGCGGTACCTTGTCGCCCGCCGAGGCCGCGAAAATCCAGCCCGCGTCGGTATCGCCGGTGCAAACCGAGGCCGTGAAACCTAGGCCCGCCCCCCTGCCCACCGCGCCGACACAGACCGCGCGCACCGAGCCGGTGAAAACCTTGCCCGCGCCAACGCCTGCGCAACCGGCACAACCGGTACAAACAGAGCTCGTGCAATCCCGGACCGCTCCCGCGCAGTCCCTGCCGACCGTGCAAACAGAGCCGGTGAGGCCTCGGCCCGCCCTCTTGCAGCCCATGCCATCAGGAACCATGCCGACGGAGCCCTTGGCGCCTCGACCCAGCCAAACGGCGTCCGCGCCCAACCCGAGCGCGCAATCCCAAGTCGCGCAACCTCCCGCCCCGCAACCAGGGGTAGCGAGACCTCAGCCCCCGCAAAATCAGACCTGGAAGCCCCTCGTCACCGAAGGGACCCTGGCCGTGCCTGTCGGGATTCAGCCGCCCAGCCAGGCCAGACCCCCCGCCATGGCTCAACCCGGGTCCGCGTGGTTGGAAGGCAATCCCGCGGATAAACCCGTGCCGCCCACACCCCTGCAAGCCGGTACAACCCAGGCTCCAGCATCGGTCGCCTCGCCCCAGGCCGCCAGGCCCCCGGCTGCGTCCTCCGACGTCCCTGCGGCCTCGGTTCAAAACCCGCCGAGGCAGGCCCCGGAGGCCCCCGCTCCGAAAACAGCCGCTGCCGCCAACCCCTCCGCCACCCAAAGCGGGGTGCAAACGGCGCCGGCCAAGCCATTCCCAGTAACCGGGGCGGTCCCATCCGCCCCGCCCCTGGTCGCCAAGCCACCGACCGTTGCGGCCCCCCTTACCCCGCCCTCGGCCACCCAACCCGCTGTGCCCCCGCAGGCCGTCCCCGCCGAGATCAAGGCGCCGTCAGCCCCGGTGGGGAAAGACCAAGCCGATAAAGATCAGGTGGGGAAGGACCAAGCCGGGAAAGACCAGGCCAAGGCAGAACCCGCATCCGCCCCGGCGGCCCCCCTCAAGGCTGACCCAGGCGAGAAGAGTGCCGGCGGCTGATCCGAGACCAAGCTGTGTGGCGTCAAGGCGTACAGGTTGACCGCGCCCCTCACCCAAGCTCCAAGGCCCCGCCCCGAGACTGCCCGCTGGTCCTAGGGTAAATCAGAACCGAGGGGTGAGAGGGATTGGCGGTGGTTGTCCGCCAGGCGGACATAGTGCAGGGCCGAGTACTCCAGGTATTCCAGTTCTTGGTCCGTCAGGGGGCGGATGCGCGTAACCGGGGAGCCACGCCAGAGGTAGCCGCCTTCCAGGACCTGTCTGGGTGGTACCAGGGAACCGGCGCCCAAGAGGGTCCTGGGCTGGACGATGGCCCGGTCCAGAATGCGCGCGCCGATGCCGATCAAGCAGCAGTCATGGATCTCGCAGCCGTGCAGTACGACCTGATGGCCGATGGTGACGCGGTCGTGAATGATGAGGGGCGCGCCGCCCGGCAGGAACCGGCTGTCGTGGGAGACATGCAGAACGCTACCGTCCTGGATATTGGTCTCGGCTCCGATGCGGATGTAATGGACATCGCCCCTGATCACCGCCATGGGCCAGATGGACGAACCCGCGCCGATCTCCACGTCGCCGATCACCAGGGCGGTGGGATCGATCCAGGCATTGGCGGCAAGGCGCGGCTGCTTGCCCTGGTAAGCGCGGATAGGGGACATGTTTTGCCTCGCTGCGGGATGGGTTCGGCTAGGGGTCAACAAAGGGCTCCGTCACTGGCCAATGCTAGCAGCAACCGCCGGGGCTGTCGTCGCCGGGCCATGAACTTCGCCGCCGGTGGCACTGGATCGTGACGTCTCCCGGGCCTATATTGCTCTCCTGAAGTCGCGTCCTCGCTGCGTCAATCCGTCCGGAGCTCGTCACATGCCTTTTGCCGCGGTCACCCTCATGCTCAACTTGGTCCTGGCCTCGTCCCTGGCCCTGGCTGCCAAGCCACGACAATTTATCGACGAGGCCGAGCCAGCGGCGCCAGCCAGTATTAGTGACCCTAAGCCCTGGGAGGAGGGCAGGACCGCGCTGCCGCCCTGGCCCAAGGACGGCGATCTGGTGGAATTCGAGCTGGATACCGCCTCTCCCTCCCGCTTCCGCTATTTCATCGATGGCCAGCATTTGAGCATCGGCAGCGATGACGTGGTGCGCTACACCCTCGTGGCTGAATCGCCCTCGGGCACCCGCAATGTCACCTTCGAGGGCCTGCGTTGCAAGGCTCAAGGGGTCTTTCGCACCTACGCCTATGGCTCAAACGACCGCTTCATCCCCGTCGAGGGTGCTGACTGGCAGGCCGTCACCTCCCAGTCCGGGGACCGGCTCCACCGGGAGTTGCATGGCCACTTCCTCTGTGGTCCACGCACCTTCGAACCTCGCCCCATCCCGGATATGATCCGGGCACTCAAGGGTAAGGTCCGCGGGCGCGAGAATGCTGGCTTCCTGCCGGATTGACCCTCGCCCAGGCGCATTCCCTCCCGTCACCCCGCAATCTCAATCGGTTCAACGAGGCCTCATGGACAACCCCCTCATCGACATGCTCGGCCTGCCCCCCTTTAGCCGCATCCTGCCCGAGCACGTGGAAGCCGCCCTTGATACCCTGCTGGCCCGCAACCGCGCCCGCATCGCGGAACTTGCCCAGGGTGCGGCGCCCCCGACCTGGGAAAGCTTCATCGAGCCCCTGGAGATTCTCGGCGATAGCCTGGAGCGGGCCTGGTCCCCCGTCGGCCATCTCAACGCCGTCATGAACAGCGAGGCCCTGCGCGCCGCCTACAATGCCTGCCTGCCCAAGCTCAGCGACTACGCCTCCGAGCTCGGCCAGAACCGGGCCTTGTTCGAGGGCTATCACGCCGTCGCCGCCCAAGAGCACCTGGACGCCACCCAGCGTCAACTGCTCGCCAATGCTTTGCGTGACTTCCACCTCTCCGGCGTCGATCTGCCCCCGGACCAGCAGAGCCGCTTCAAGGCCATCGACCGGGAACTGTCGCGCCTGGCCGCCAAATTCTCCGAGAACCTCCTGGACGCCACCAACGCCTGGAGCAAGCGCATCGAGGACGAGGCCCAGCTGGCCGGCCTGCCGGAATCCGCCCGCGCCCTGGCCCGCCAGACCGCCGAGCGTCGCGGCGAGCCCGGCTGGGTCCTGACCCTCGATTTCCCCTCCTACCAACCGGTCATGACCTACGCCGATGGTGCGGCCTTGCGCCGCGAGGTGTACGAGGCCTATACCACCCGCGCCTCCGAGCTCGGCCCCCATGGCGGCCAATGGGACAACGGCGCCATCATGGAAGAGATCCTGGCCCTGCGGCACGAGCAGGCCCAGCTCCTGGGCTACGCCAACTATGCCGAACGCTCCCTGGCCACCAAGATGGCCCGTTCCCCCGAGGAGGTGATGGGCTTCCTCGCCGGCCTGGCGCAGCGGGTGGTGACCCCTGCCAGCCAGGAACTCGAGGAGGTGCGCGACTTTGCCCGGAGCCTGGGGGGCGCCGGCACGCTTGAGCCCTGGGACCTCGCCTACTATGCCGAGAAGCTGCGCGAGCATCGCTATGCCATCACCCAGGAGGAGCTGAGGCCCTATTTCCCCATCAGCCGCGTCCTCGACGGCCTCTTCAAGCTGCTGGAGCGGCTCTTCGACATCCGCATCCGCGAGATCCAGGGGGTCGAGACCTGGCATCCGGATGTGCGCTTCTTCGAGATCCGCGCGGGGGATGGCGACCTACGGGGCCAGTTCTATCTTGACCCCTTTGCACGTCCCAACAAGCGCGGCGGGGCCTGGATGGATGTCTGCGTCAACCGGCTCCACACTGCCACCTGTGACCAGATTCCCTGCGCCTACCTGGTGTGTAACTTCACCCCGCCCGTGGGGGATCAGCCCTCGCTGCTGACCCATACCGAGGTCCTGACCCTCTTCCACGAGTGCGGCCACGGCTTGCACCACCTGCTGTCCCAGATCGATTACCCCGCCGTCGGCGGTATCTCCGGCGTGCCCTGGGATGCGGTGGAGCTGCCCAGCCAATTTCTGGAAAACTGGTGCTGGGAGCGCGAGTCCCTGGATCTTATCTCCGGCCAGGTGGCCAGCGGCGAGCCCATCCCCGACGGGCTCTACCAGCGGATGCGGGCCGCCAGGAATTTCCAGTCCGCCATGCAGATGGCCCGTCAACTCGAATTCGCCCTCTTCGACTTCCGCATCCATCTCGAATACGATCCGGTCCAGGGTGGGCGCATCCAGGAGATCCTCGACCAGGTGCGCGACCAGTTGGCTCCCCTCAAGCCCCCGGCCTTCAACCGCTTTGCCCAGGGCTTCTCCCACATCTTCGGCGGTGGCTACGCGGCGGGCTACTACAGTTACAAATGGGCCGAGGTCCTGTCCGCCGATGCCTTCTCCCTCTTCGAGGAAAGGGGTGTTCTCGATACCGCCACCGGCCGCGCCTTCCGCCAACACATCCTGGAACAGGGTGGCTCCCGCCCGGCCATGGACCTCTATGTGGCCTTCCGGGGCCGCGAGCCCACTATCGACGCCCTGCTCCGCCATAGCGGCATCGCTGTCGCGGCTTAACGAGGGGCGGCCAGACCGAAGTAACGGCGGGTTTAGGGTCCTGTCTGGACATACCTCCCGCTCCAGGATATAAACCCGCCAACGAACGCCCTAGCCCTATGAAATACGCCGACTTACGAGATTTCATCGCCCAATTGGAGGTGCGGGGGGAACTCAAGCGCATCCGCGCCGAGGTCGATCCCTATCTGGAGATCACGGAAATCTGCGACCGGACCCTGCGGGCTGGGGGCCCGGCCCTCCTCTTCGAGCGGCCTAAAGGGTCGGAGATACCCCTGCTGGGCAACCTCTTCGGTACCCCCAACCGGGTGGCCATGGGCATGGGCGAGGAATCCGTGACAGCCCTGCGCGGGGTCGGCCAGTTGCTCGCCAGCCTCAAGGAGCCAGAGCCCCCACGGGGCATGAAGGATGCCTGGGAAAAACTGGCGGTCTTTCGCAAGGCCCTGGATATGGCCCCCAAGCAGATCAAGGGCGCGCCCTGTCAGGAGGTGGTGCTGGAGGGCCAGGATGTGGACTTGGGGCGGCTGCCCATCCAGACCTGCTGGCCCGATGACGCCGGTCCCCTCATCACCTGGGGCCTGGTCATCACCCGGGGTCCGGACAAGCCGCGCCAGAACCTGGGCATCTACCGCATGCAGGTGCTGGGGCCGAACCGGGTCATCATGCGCTGGCTGGCCCATCGCGGCGGCGCCCTGGATTTTCGCGAATGGACCCGCGCCCACCCGGGCGAGCCCTTCCCCGTCTCGGTGGCCCTGGGTGCCGACCCGGCCACCATCCTCGGTGCCGTTACCCCGGTACCGGACAGCCTGTCGGAATATGGCTTCGCGGGCCTGCTGCGGGGCAGCCGCACCGAGGTCGCCGCCAGCATCGGCAACGCGCTACAGGTCCCCGCCCGGGCGGAAATCGTGCTGGAGGGTTGCATCCATCCCAACGACACGGCCCTGGAGGGGCCCTTCGGCGACCATACCGGCTATTACAACGAGGTGGACCGCTTCCCGGTCCTGACCCTCGATCGCATTAGCCATCGCCGCCAGCCCATCTATCACAGCACCTATACCGGCCGGCCGCCGGACGAGCCCGCCATCCTCGGGGTGGCCCTCAACGAAGTCTTCGTGCCCATCCTGCAAAAGCAGTTCCCGGAGATCGTGGATTTCTATCTGCCGCCCGAGGGCTGTTCCTACCGGCTGGCGGTGGTGAGCCTGAAAAAGCAGTACCCCGGCCACGCCAAGCGCATCATGCTCGGCGTCTGGTCATTCCTGCGCCAATTCATGTACACCAAGTTCGTACTCGTGGTGGACGACGACATCAATACCCGCGACTGGAAGGACGTCATCTGGGCCATGACCACCCGCATGGACCCGGCCCGGGACACGGTCACCATCGAGAATACGCCCATCGACTACCTGGACTTCGCCTCTCCCGTCTCCGGGCTGGGCTCCAAAATCGGGTTCGACGCCACCAACAAGTGGCCCGGCGAGACTAGCCGGGAATGGGGCAAGCCCATCGAGATGGCGGTGGCGGTGCGTCAGCGGGTGGATGCCATCTGGGCCGAGTTGGGTATCTGCTGATATCCAGTGCCAGTCATGCCTCGGCAGGTGGCGGCAGGGCCGGGTGGCGGCGGGCGGGGGTGTCGACAGCAGGGATGCTGTCGCGAAGCCTACAGGGACGTATTCACGGCGTCCCCGCCCGCCGCCACCCGGCCCGGGGAATCGAAAACTCGGGTTATTTGAGAATGCAACTGCTCGCCGTATAACCGAGAGGTATGTGCTGATGGCATCGGCAAGCCACAGTCTTTGTCTTCACCCCGTCGCCGTACGAATCCACTCCACCCGCTTGCGCATGACCCCGTAATAGACCACCGGGATAACCACCAGGGTCAGGACGGTGGAGACGAAGAGACCAAAGAGCAAGGACACCGCCAGGCCCGAAAAGATGGGGTCGTCCAGGATAAAGAGGGCCCCGGCCATGGCCGCGAAGGCAGTGAGGGCGATGGGCTTGGCCCGCACCACGGCGGAGCGCACCACCGCCGCCTCCAGGGTCAGTCCTCCCCGCACCTCCTGGTTGATGAAGTCCACCAGCAGGATGGAGTTGCGCACTATGATGCCGGCCAGGGCGATCATGCCGATCATGGAGGTGGCCGTGAACTGGGCGCCCAGGAGGGCATGGCCGGGCATGATGCCGATGATGGTCAGCGGGATGGGGGCCATGATGACCAGGGGCACCAGGTAACTGCGGAATTGGGCCACCACCAGCAGATAGATGAGGATCAGACCCACGCCATAGGCAATGCCCATGTCGCGGAAGGTGTCGTAGGTGACCTGCCACTCCCCATCCCACTTGAGGCTGTATTCATAGGGATTCAGGGGCGCGCGCACGAACCACTGCTCCAGCCCCAACTGCTCGGCCAAGGACCCCGAGATCTCGAAGAGGCCGTAGAGGGGGCTGTCCGTCTCCCCCGCCATGTCGCCCGTCACATAGACCAGGGGCAGCAGGTCCTTGTGATAGATGCTGTGCTCCCGGGTCGTCTCCACCAGGCTGACAATCTCGGACAAGGGGACCAGTTGCCCGCCTTGGGCGCGCACCCGCAGAGCCAGTACCTGTTCCAGGTCAGCCTTGTCGGCCTCGCCATACTCGACCCGGATGGGCACGGCGTACTTGACGTTGGCCCCATGGAGGAAACTCATGTCCTCGCCGTCCAGCACCGTGGCCAAGGCCTGGGCGACGGCGCTCTGGGCCACGCCGAGGCGCGCCGCCTTGGCCCGATCCACCACCACGATTAGCTTGTGGGCGGGATATTCCACCGAGTCATCTACGTCCACGATATCCACCGTCTTCTCGAAGACGCCGCGCACTTGCTTGGCGATGCCGATCTGCCCCGCGTAGTCGAGGCCGTAGATTTCGGCGACCAGGGGTGATAGCACGGGGGGGCGGGGCGGCATCTCCACCACTTTGGCGTTGCCTTGGTACTGGCGGGCGATCGCCTGGAGGGGCTCCCGCACCGACTGGGCTACCTCGTGACTCTTCCGATCGCGATAGTGCTTGTCCACCAGGTTCACCTGGATGTCCCCCAGGTGGGCCCCCGCGCGCAAGTAGTACTGGCGCACCAGACCGTTGAAATTGATGGGGGCGGCCGTGCCGGCGTACACCTGGTAATCCGTGACCTCCGGCACGGTTGCCAGGTGGTTCCCCAGCTCGGCCAGGACCCGCGCCGTCTGCTCCAGGCTGGTGCCCTCCGGCATGTCCAGTACCACCTGGAACTCGGACTTGTTGTCAAAGGGCAGCATCTTGAGGATCACCGCCTTGCTAGTCACCAGGCCGATGGAGGCGGCGATCAGCAGCAGGATGCCGCCCAGCAGGAGCCAGCGATTGATCCAGCCGGCCCGGCCGGCCAGGAAGGGGGAGATGGCCCCGTGGAACAGGGTCCGCATCCAGCCGCCCTCCGTCTCAGGGCCAGGAACATGCGCGCCGCCTGCATGGGCCTGGGTCCGTCGGCCGAGCATGAAGTTGGTCATCCAGGGGGTAAAGACGAAGGCCACCACCAGGGAGATAAGCATGCCCATGGAGGCATTGATGGGGATGGGGCTCATGTAGGGCCCCATGAGCCCGCTGACGAAGGCCATGGGCAGGAGGGCGGCGATGACGGTGAAGGTCGCCAGGATGGTGGGCCCGCCCACCTCGTCCACCGCCTTAGGCATGAGGTCCAGGAGCTTGCTGGAACTCAGGGCCATATGGCGATGAATGTTCTCGACCACCACGATGGCGTCGTCCACCAGGATGCCGATGGAGAAGATGAGGGCGAAGAGGGACACGCGGTTGAGGGTGAAGCCCCAGGCCCAGGAGGCGAAGAGGGTCAGGGCCAGGGTGACGATGATGGCCGCGCCCACGATGATGGACTCCCGCCAGCCAATGGCGAAGATGACCAGAATGATGACGGACAAGGTGGCGAAGGTGAGCTTTTGGATCAGCTTCTGGGCCTTGGCATCGGCGGTGGCGCCATAGTTGCGCGTCACCGTCACCTCGATACCCTCGGGGATGAAGGTGCCCTCGAGTTGGGCAAAACGGTCGATGACCCGCTCCGCCACCTCGACGGCGTTGATCCCCTCCTGCTTAGCCACGGCAATGGTGACTGCCGGCGTGGTGCCGGCCAGGCTCACGCCGCTGTGCTCGCCACCCGGCCCGGCGCCCAGCCAGACATAGGACGCGGGCGGCTCCGGGCCCCGCTCGATGCGGGCCACGTCGCGCAGAAAGACCGGCCGGCCGCCATGCAGCCCCACCACCAGATCGCCGACCTCCTCGACCGTCAGGAGGAAGGTGCCGGCCTGGACCAGGACCTCCTGGTTATCGTGGGTCAGGGCGATATCGTCGCGGGTGTGATTGGCGGCGCCCAGGGCCAGCCGCAGACCATCCAGATCAATGCCGAAGCCAGCCAGGGCCTGGGGATCAAGGAGGACCCGCGCCACCTGGGCCGGCGCGCCAAGGGTATAGACGTCCCGGGTGCCGGGTACCCGCTTGATCTCCTGTTCCAGGGCGTGGGCCACCTTGCCCAGCTCGTAGGCCCCCATGGCGGGGTCCTGGGACCAAAGGGTGGCGGTGATGATGGGGACGTCGTCGATGCCCTTAGGTTTGATCAGAGGCTGGCCCACGCCCAGATTGGCCGGCAGCCAGTCCTGATTGGACAGGATCTTGGAATAAAGGCGGACGATGGCGTCGGTGCGGTCCTCGCCCACCTGGAACTGGACGGTGACCACCGCTAGGCCGGGGCGGGAGACGGAATAGACATGCTTGATGCCCTTCATCTCCGACAGCACCTGCTCCGCCGGACCGGCGACAAGTTGCTCGACCTCAGTGGCCGAGGCGCCGGGGAAGGGAATAAAGACATCGGCGAAGGTGACGTTAATCTGGGGCTCTTCCTCCCGAGGCGTCACCAGGATCGCAAAGAAGCCCAGCAGCAGACCCACCAGGGCCAGCAGGGGGGTGATGGCGGAGTCCTGGAAGCGCGCCGTGACCCGCCCGGAGATGCCAAATTGTTCAGCCATCACTCCGCTCCCCAGCCCGCGCCTTGAGCAGGGTACCGGCGGCGATGGGGTCCAGGGCCACCCGCTCGCCCTCGGTCATGCCCGACAGCACCACCCAGGCGTCACCCAGGTCGCGGCCGAGGCGGATCTGGCGGAAGCTGATGCGGCCATCCGCCAGGACATAGACGCCGGTAACCTCCGAGCGATGCACCACGGCGGGCTTGGGGATCGCTAGTTCTCGCTTCTCACCCGTGATAAAGCCGGTCTTGACGAACATGCCCGGATAGAGATCGGCCAGATCGGGCGGCAGATCCAGGCGTACCTTGAAGGTAATCGAGCCTTGATCGGCGAAGGGGAAGACGGTCATCCGGGCCGCCTCCACCAGGGCACCGCCGGGCAGGTGGATACGCGCCCCCTGGCCGTCGCGGACCGCCTGGATCAGATTTTGGGGCACATCCACCGAGACCCGCAGATTGCGGAGCGCAATGCCAGTCATGAGCGCCTGGCCTGGATTGGCCATCTCCCCGACCTGGAGATGGCGCCGGGTGACCAGGCCGGAATAGGGGGCGCGGACCTGGGTATATTCCAGTTGCTCCACGGCCTGCTCCAGGGCGGCGGTGGCGGACTCGACGCGGGCCTGGGCGTTCTTGACGTCGGCGATGGCCTTGTCCATGGCGGATTCCGAGGACATCTTCTTGTTGAACAGCTCCTTGATGCGGTCAAACTCCTCATGGGCGTTTTTCAAGGTGGCCTCGGCCGAATTCAGTTCCGCCGTCGCCTGGGCGACCCGCGACCGATGTTCCGTGTCCTTGATGCGGGCGATCACCGTGCCCGCTTCCACAAAGTCGTCCACGTCGAAGAAAATCTCCTGGACCTGGCCCTGGGTCTGGGCGGAGACCGTGGTTTGCTGGACGGCCTCGACCACGCCGTCGAGCTGGTATTCCCGGGGGACGGACCGGTAAGAGACCGTTGCGCTGTCCAACTGGGCGGGGTTGAGGTCCGCCACCCCGGTGGCCGCCAGGGCGGAAAGAAGGGGGATCAGGGAGGCAATGCTCATGAGAAGAGTACCTCTGGAGAAAAGTTGGGAGGTCACGGATAGTCGTTAAGCGACGGGCTGGATTTTGAATCTGGTCTGGGGTTGGGCTGGGGGCCCCAGGGGTTGAATCCTCATGCCGTTAAATCCTGGGGCGCTGGCGGGCTAACGGCAATGCCTTCCGTCAATAGGGGGCGGATGGCGTGCAGAATATTCGTGAAGAGGTGGGGATGCGCCGCCTCCTCCCGCGCCAGCAGGGCCTTCATATGCTCGCGGCGACTCGGGGCGGAGAAGCAGGCCGGGCAGGAATCCGGAACGACCGGTAGGCCGGCGACGCGGGCGAAGTCCCCGGTCTGGCGTTCCCGGCAGTAGGCGAGGGGGCGGATGATGCGCACGTCGCCGGCATCATTCAGATAGTGGGCCTTCATGGTGCGCAACTGGCCGCCATGGAAGAGAGATAGCAGCAGGCTCTCCGCCAGATCATCCAGGTGCTGACCCAGGGCCAGGACGCCGTAACCCTGTTCCCGGCACAGGCGGTACATGATGCCGCGCTTCATGCGCGAGCAATAGGCGCAGAAGGAGTCGCCATCCATGTGTTGCTTCGCCTGCTCCATGATCGGTTGTTGTTCGTAGTGCCAAGGCACGCCCAAGGCGTCGTAATAATCCTTGAGGGACTGGGGATCGAAGCCGGGCACCTCCGGGTCCACCGTCAGGACGGCCAGCTCGAACCGCACCGGCGCATAGCTTTGCAGGTGGCGCAGCAGGTGCAGCAGGGAGAGCGAGTCCTTGCCACCGGAGACCCCCAGCAGGAGGCGATCCCCATCGCGGATCATGCCGTAATCGACGATGGCCCGCCCCACCAGGCGCAGCAGGGACTTGGGCGGTTTGATCAGGTTGGCGTTCATAGTCCAGCAAGTTTAGCAGCTTGCCGGGGGGATAAGCGCCCGCTCACCCTGATCGAGCCCCGGCGGGCGCCTAGGGGCCAACCCCGGATTCAGGGTCGGCTCGTGCCTTGGTTGGCGGGCCAGTCAGCGGTGGCGATGCCATCGCCCAGATCGGCCGCGATCAGACGCTCGCGGACCGTCAGAAGCTGCTCCAGCAGGCGTGGCTCGTAGGTGGCGTAAGCGGCGGCGTCTGGCACCCGCCGCACCACCACGCCCAGGAGTTCGGTGATGGCGTTGCCGATGGAATTCTGACTGATGGTGACCAGCAGCTTGCCGGAGTCATTGCGATAGATGAGCTGCTTGAATGCGGGCTGCCAGCGAATGGAATTGGCATAGGCCGGTTCCCGGATGCAGCGCTCCCGCACCCGGCGAGCGGTGCCCAGGAAGTCGTTGTCGAACAGCAGCACCCTATCCACGGCCTCCGGATAGTGCAGGTCCTCCAGACGGGGGGCGTTGCGGCTGGAGACCTGGGAGAAGAAGGTGCGGTAGAAATCCAGAAAGCCCTCCAGGATGGCGTCGTACTCTCGCCAGAAGCGGATGTCCTTGAGGGCCTCGACCCCACCCCGGATCTCCCAGCAGGGCAGCCCTTCCGGGTAGCCGGTCAAGGTCAGTTGAGACTCGTCGCTGTGAATCGTCTGCAGGATGCTCAGATCCAGGGCCTCGGCGAAGAAGCGGCGATAGACATGGCGCATATGGGCCTGGAAGAGGCTGTTCTGGCCGCCGTCGGTGAGGTTCGGATTGGCCGGGTCCGCCAGGGGCGCCTGGCGCAACTGGTCCATGGGGAAAACGATGAAGTGGTTGTGCAGCATGCGGATGCTAGGTACCCCCGGCGAGGTCAGGGGCCAGGTGGCGTCCAGGCTCGCCTCCCCCGCCAGCACCAGGGACTCCGCCGGGTCCGGATAGGTTTCCAGCATATAGGCGAGCAGGATCTGGTTCATCCGGTTCCAGGCATGCTTGACCGCCGCCGGCACCTGGGTCCGCCGCACCGGCCGGCCCAGAGGGTTGAGGATGGTTTGGGAGGTGTTGTAAATGATAGAACAGTCGAACTCGCAGGAGTGCCCCAGGGCCTTGCGGTAAAGCAGCAGGTGCTCCGGGCTCACCAGCAGGCCGTTATTGTTGACCAGGTCGTTGAGGTTCTCGGTACTGTTGAAGAACTCGTTCGGCTTCATCCCCTCCGGGACCTCCAGCGGTATGGGCCGGAAGGGCGTGACGATCTCGCGGGGACCTATGGTCATGGACGGAGACTCCTGGGTGGGGGGGCGCGGTGGCGGTTGGCGCAGTGGTGGCTCGGCAAGCGGGATTCTATGCTGTATGTGGCGGGTGGGCGAGTCGGCGGGGCCTGACGAAGCTGTGAGGTCCTGCCAAACCCGCCGAGTCTGGCCAGGGCAAACCCCACCAAGGGCCCCGGTAGCCCCTTGGCAGGTGCCCCAACTGCCCCTATCCTGCCAGCCTCATGAATCCGTTGAAACGCCGCCTCATTTTCGAGCGCCTTCGCTTGGAGAACCCCGCCCCTCGGACGGAGTTGGTCTATGCCTCCACCTTCGAGCTGTTAATCGCCGTCATCCTCTCCGCCCAGGCCACGGACAAGGCGGTCAACAAGGCGACCGCCAGCCTCTTCCCCCTGGCCAACAGGCCCCAGGCGCTCCTGGACCTGGGCGAGGAGGGCCTCAAGGCCCATATCCGCACCCTGGGCCTCTTCAACGCCAAGGCGTCCAACATTATCAAGACCTGTGCCATCCTGGTCGAGCGACATGGGGGGGAGGTGCCCCGGGACCGCGCGGCCCTGGAGGCCCTGCCCGGGGTAGGGCGGAAGACAGCGAATGTCGTCCTCAATACCGCTTTCGGCGAACCCACCCTGGGGGTGGATACCCACATCTTGCGCCTGGCCAATCGCACCGGCCTGGCTCGCGGCAAGACCCCCCTGGAGGTCGAGCGCGGGCTGATGCGCGCCATACCCCGGGAATTTCTCCAAGATGCCCATCATTGGCTGATTCTGCACGGGCGTTATGTCTGCGTCGCCCGCAAGCCCCGCTGCGGGGCTTGCATCATCCGCGAATGGTGCGAATTCAGCCCCAAGACCCCGGCCTGCATGAGCGATGGGGACTGAACGGGGCCCCGGGACGGCAATAGGAGAGAAAAGGCGGGTGACCCATGTCAACCCAAAGTAGAAATGTCCCCTTCTCTCCAAAATTAGAGATGTCCCCTGTTGGCGGCCAGGGAGGGGGTAGAACAGGGGGGTACGCGGGCTGGGCGGGCCAGACGGCAGGA
>JBGAUK010000079.1:0-16454 GCA_044228695.1 Chromatiaceae bacterium
CTCCGACTGTCCAGGTTGGCGTGGAACGGGTGTCCAGCTTGCGCTGGAATGGGTGTCCAGTTTGCGTGGAATAGGCAATCTGGTCGGCGCTCAACATGATTTTGGGGGCTCCGTGACGATACTGGGGGTCGAGGAGGGGACGTGACAACTGGGCTTGGGCGTGGCCGTGCAAGGGGCGGACAAAGACCCGCTTCGCCGCCGTGGGCGCGCCGCTATAGCCGGTCCGGGTGCGGCGAAAGCCACGGGTGTCGCCCACCTAACGCCAGTTGGCGGCGTGGTAGAGGGTGCCGTGGA
Organism: Chromatiaceae bacterium; assembly: GCA_044228695.1. Classification (GTDB taxonomy): domain Bacteria; phylum Pseudomonadota; class Gammaproteobacteria; order Chromatiales; family Chromatiaceae; genus M0108. The sequence continues at coordinate 295 of JBGAUK010000079.1, forward strand.
AATACCGCGGATCGACGAAGGTCTCCAGCAACAGCAGCGGGTAGCCGAAGCGTGCGCGCCAGTCCGTGACCAGCCGGCGTTCGCACAAGGCCAGCACACGCGAGGCGAGGTTCGGGTAGTGGTGTTCGGGCAGGATCAGAAAGCGACTGTTGTTGGCGATCAGGTGCAACCGATCGTATTGATGGCGAAAATCCCAGCCGATCCAGGCGTCACGCGCGGCGCACTTCCACGCCGCCGCCGAGAAGCTCAGCAGCGCCAGCCACTGGCCCTGCCAGGTGGCGACATACCACAGGGTGTGCCCGATCTTCGGCAGCGCGCCCAGGTAGTGATGGGCCGCCATCAGGGCCTGGAAGCGCGCTTCCTCGGGCGCGGCGACGGGTTGGAGGATGACCTCCCGGAGGTTCATGCACGGGGCCTCGGGCAGCAGGGGACTGCTGCACTTTATACACGGACGACCGGGCTGTGTCCAGAGTTGCGGACAACTGCCGGTTGTAACAACGAATCCTCGCTAGAACGGTTTAGCCCTGCGTCCTGGACCGCCCGAGGATGCTTGCGTACTACCTGCCGCACGCTACTCGGGTACCAGGTCGTGTAGACATTCATATCAGTCAGACCAGGATGAGGGCGATGGACAGCCTGAGGGTCGGCTCGGCATTGCCATGGCACCAGGGTGGCCGGCTGGGCTCAGGGCGATTCATCCTCCCACCGCCAGGACTGCAAGGCTGCCACCAAAGCCGGCGGCAGGGGTGCGCTGGCGACCCGGTCGGGGCTCAGGCGGACATGCACCGTACGGGCCCGGGCGCGTAGCTGGCCCTGGTCATCGCGAAAGCGGTAGCCCAGGGTAAAGGCGGCGTCACCCAGGCGGACGACACCCAGTTCCACCTGGATGGCCTCCCCGTGGCGTAGCGGCAGGAGGTAATCGGCCTCCGCATGGACCAGGGGCAGCAAGGGGTCGCCCGCGCGGATGATCTCGGCCAGGGGAAAGCCGATACCCGCCATGAAGGACTCGTAGGCATCGTGCGCATGACGGAAGAGGTGGCCGTAAAAGAGGACGCCCGCCGCGTCGATGTCATGCAGCGCGACCCTGAAGCTGTAGCGGTAGGGGTTGGCGGACGATGCCTCGACCCTGTCTTGCTCATCCTGTGGGGCGGCTGGCCCCTTCATGACCCCGACCCCGACCCCGACCCCGACCCCGACCCCGACCCCGACCCCGACGGGCCGGGCTGAAAGCCGCCCCCAGGTTCCGGACCGAGCCGGATGTGACCCTGTTCGGCCTCCGGGGCACGGCCCAGATCCTGGGCCAGCCAGGGGGAGGTGGCGAGGCCCTGGGCCAGCGGCGACTGGAGGGCGGCGGCGAGATGGAGGCTTGGCCAGACACCCGCGGCGGACTCGATCAGGCTGGTGAGTACCACCTCGATGCCCATCCCGGCGGCACGGTTCGCCAGGTCCAGGGTGCGGCGCAGACCCCCGACGACGGCGGGCTTGAGGACGATGCGGCGCACACCCAGGTCCTCGAGCGCGATGGGAGTTGGGCCGCGATGCAGGCTCTCGTCCAGGGCGAGGGGAAAGCGGGCAATCGCCTGAAGCCGCTGCAGCCGTTCCGGGCTGGGCGCGCGCAGCGGCTCTTCGAGGGACTCGATAGGGAGGGGATTCAAGGCAGCCAGGAGTGGCGCCGCCTGGTCCTGGCTCCAGGCGCCATTGGCGTCGAGGCGCAAGGTCACCTCGGGCGGTAGCTGGCGGGCCAGGGCGGTCAGACGCCTCAGTTCGACAGCCGGGGGCTCCAGTCCGACCTTGATCTTCAGCACGCGAAAGCCCGCGCGGCACTTGGCACGGATCAGGTCGGGCGTCACCTCCCGCAGGCTGCCCAGGGTCGCGTTGACCACCACGACATCCGGGGCCCCGGGGTCGAGCCACTGGCGCAGAGGCAGGCCCGCGCCTTGGGCGACCAGGTCCAGGAGTGCGCACTCCAGGCCGAAGCGGGCGGCGGGGGCGGGCGAGTGGTCCTCCCGGATGGCGTCGAGGACCCGGGTCAGGGGCTGGCCGAGGGTCCGTAAGCGCCAGTCTTCCAGGGCCGCAAGGGCGGTCGCGGGGCTCTCGGTGCCCGCCTCGGGGAGGGGGGCGCAGTCGCCGTAACCGCGCCTGCCCCCGGCCTGGGCGATCAGGAGCCAGCCGCTGCGCGCCTGGAGAACGCCGCGGGCGCTGCGCCAGGGTTTGCGCAAGGGCAGGCGATAGGGCTGGATCTCCAGTCGCTCGATCATGCCGAGGGCAGAGCGAAACCCAGGATCAGCAGCACCGCCAGGGCCGACTGGAAGAGGGCAGTGGCGCCGAGCAGGGGATTGAGGGCGACGCCCGTCGCACCCCGCGCGATCCGGCTGATGAGCCAGGCTCCGAAGGGCAGGGCGGCGACCAGGGGCCAGAGGCTGCCGGGCAGGTACAGCAGGTACAGTAGGGGGAAGGGGAACAGCAGCAGGCTGGCGTAGAGGAGGCGCGTGTTCCGGGGGCCCAGGTAGTGGCAGAGGGTCCGGCGACCGGCCACCCGATCCGTCTCCCGGTCGCGGTAGTTGTTGAGGGTGAGGACAGCCGCCGCGGGCAGACCGAGGGCCACGCCCAGGGCCAGGGCGGTTGGGGCGAAGGCCAGGGTCTGGAGGTAGTAGCTCCCCGTCACGGCGGCGACCCCGAAGAAGAGCAGGACAAAAAGCTCGCCGAAGGGGCCGTAGGCGATTGGGCGCGGTCCGCCGGTGTAGGCATAACCCGCGACCAGGGAGGCAATTCCCAGCAGGAGGATGGGCCAGCCGCCGCGCAGGGTGAGCAGGATGCCCAGCAGCAGGGCGGTCAGGAAGGCGAGATGGGCCGCGCGCTTGACTTGCCGCGCCGTGAACCAGCCTTGGGCCGCCGCCCGCTCGGGACCCAGGCGGTCCTGGGTGTCGGTGCCTCGCTCGAAGTCACTGGCATCGTTATGCAGATTGGTGCCGACCTGGATGGCCACGGCGGCGAGCAGGGTGGCCAGGGCCGTCGCCGGCGCAAGTCCCCCGGTCTCGAAGGCCGCCAGGGCGATGCCCACCAGCACCGGCGCCACCGCCAACGGCAGGGTGCGGGGGCGGCCGGCGGCGATCCAGCGCGAGAGCCTGAGCCGCGGGTCGGCCATGTCAGGAGCGCCGGGGAAAGCGCCTGAAGTCCGGCTCACGTTTCTCCAGGAAGGCATTCCGGCCCTCCTGGGCCTCGCCCGTGGTGTAGAAGAGGCCGGTGGCGTTGCCGGCCAGTTCCTGGATGCCCGCCAGACCATCGGTCTCGGCGTTGAAGGCCGATTTCAGCAACCGCAGGGCGGTAGGGGATAGCTCAAGCATCTGGCGGCACCAGTCCAGGGTGACGGTCTCCAGTTCCGCCAGGGGGACCACGGTATTGACCAGGCCCATCGCCAACGCCTCCTGGGCGTCGTACTGGCGGCACAGGAACCAGATCTCCTTGGCCTTTTTGAGCCCGACCGTGCGCGCCAGCAGGCCCGCGCCAAAGCCTCCGTCGAAGCTGCCGACCCGGGGTCCCGTCTGGCCAAAGCGGGCATTGTCGGCGGCGATGCTGAGGTCACAGATGAGGTGCAGGACATGGCCGCCGCCGATGGCATAGCCCGCCACCATGGCCACCACGGGCTTGGGCAGGGTGCGGATGTCCCGTTGCAGTTCCAGCACATTGAGGTGCTCGCCCCCCCCGGCGGCATCCCGGTAGCCCTGGTCGCCGCGAATGCGCTGGTCTCCCCCCGAACAGAAGGCCAAGTCGCCGGCCCCCGTCAGGATGATGACGCCGACCCCAGGGTCCAGGCGGGCGCGATGGAAGGCGTCGATCAACTCCCGCACCGTCTCCGGGCGGAAGGCATTGCGGACTTCCGGCCGGTTGATGGTGATCTTGGCCACCCCCGCCCAGTGCTGGTAGAGGATATCCTCGTAGGTGGATCCGGGCGGGGTCTCCCATGAGACGGCCCTGGGGTCGGCGCTGTGCTGCATGCGTCTTAGCTCCATTTTTCTATGAATGACTGCGCCGCGGTGATGCCGCCCGGCCGCCCTCAGGCGCAGAGCAGGTCCGCCACCGCCACCCGCCGCCGGAATTCGAGGTGGATCTCCTGGCTGCGGGGGGCATCCATCATGACCTCAATGACGAGGCCCGGCATACCGTTCAGGCCCGCCGCGAGGGCGGCTCGCCAACCTTGAGCATCACTGACCCGGTGGTGGCTCAGGCCGAAGGTGGCGGCTAGGGCGCCGATATCCAGGGCCTGGGGGGTACGCCACAGGCGCTCGAAATCCAGCAGGCCCCGCTGGGGCAGGTAGTCAAAAATCCGGCCGCCGCCATTATTGATAATGATACAGGGGCGCGGCAGTGGCCCGGCGAGCAGGAGGCCCGACAGATCGTGCAGAAATGACAGGTCACCGAACAGGCCCGTGGTGGGGATGCCGGCGGCGTTGAGCCCGGCCAGGGTGGAGAGCTGGCCGTCGATGCCGCTCAGGCCCCGGTTGCCGAAGACTGTCAGGCAGGCCTCCCGGGTGCCGGACCAGGTCTCGAACTGGCGGATAGGCAGGGAGTTGGCGCAGAGAAGCCCCTCGCCCGCGGGCAGTCTGGCCACCAGGTCGCTGATCAGGTGCCCCTCGCACCAGGGGGCCGTCGCCAGGTAGTCGGTGGCGAGGGCGGCGAGCCGCGCCTCGGCCCGGGCCCATTGGGCCAGCCAGGCCGGGTCCGCGGGGGCGGGTGGGTCGGCGGCCAGGGCGGTACAGAGGGCGACGGGGTCCAGATCCAGATGGAGCGACGCCTCCAGGGCCAAGTCGTGAGCCGGGTCGGACCAGCGCTCGGCAGGGTCCACCAGAATCAGGGGGATGCCGGGTAGCCATTCGAGGACCGTCTTGGAGACGGGCGCCCGTCCGAATCGCAAGACCCAGTCCGGCCGCAGGGCCCGCGCGGCTTTGGGGTTGCGCACCAGGGACTTGTAGCGGCTGACGAGGGGCGAGGGCGCCGCTCCTCGGGGGTGGCCGAAGCGCAACTCGGAGAGGGGATCGGCTAGTACGGGCACCCCTAGGCCGGCGGCGCAGCTTAGGACGGCCTCCAGGAAGCCGGCCCGCGGAGTATCGGGCCCGCAATAGATGAGGCCGCGTCCCCGGAGCCGCTCCCGGATGGCTGGCCCCAGGGTGAGGGACGCCCTGGGAATCTCACCCGGAATTGATCCCCTAAGTAAGGACTCGGCATGGGCGACCCCGAATGCGGAGCCATGTAGGAGCCGAGCCCTCTCGGCGACGTCGGCGATCGACGCTGATTCGGATACGGCATCGAGATACGGCACGACATCGGCCTGGCGTACCAGGGTTTGTTGCCCGGGGGGCCGGGCTCCTACGTCCACCGCCCGTTGCAGGAGCCGAGACCTCTCGGCGACCTCCGCGCCCTCGGCGATCCCGGCGACATCGGCGCCCTTGGCCGCCCCGGCGATGGTAGGCCACGGCAACTCCAGACCGTTATCCGCCCGGGGCACCAGGGGCTCGCGGAAGGGCAGGTTGATATGCACCGGTCCGGGTCGCCGCCCCTGGCTCACGGTGGCGGCGCGCAGCCCCAGGGCGGTCAGGGCTCGCAGGACGGTGGGATCCTCCACCGGCGCTCCGGGGTCGTGGAACTCCCGGACCTGGGTGCCGAAGAGCCGGGTCTGATCGGTGGTCTGGTTGGCCCCCCAGCCGCGCGCCTCCGGGGGGCGGTCGGCGGAGAGGAGGATGAGGGGAATGCCAGCGGCACTCGCCTCCATCACCGCGGGATACCAGTGGGCCGGAGCGCTGCCGGAGGTGGCGAGTAGGGCCACCGGTCGGCCGCTGGCGCGCGCCAGACCCAGGGCAAAGAAGGCGGCGCTGCGCTCGTCCAGGATGGGGGTCAGGGTCAGGTCCGGGCGTTGCTGGGCGGCCAGGATCACCGGCGTGGAGCGGGAGCCCGGGGAGAGGACCAGGTGACGCAGGCCCCCGGCCCGGAGGCCGTCAAGGAGGGCCAGGGCCCAGCGCAGGCCGATGGTAGCGGGGTCCGGGGTGGCGGGCGCGGTCATGCGAAGCGCAGGGCCGAGAGCATGGCGGCGAGTTTGTGTTCGGTCTCCCACCACTCCTGGGTAGGATCGGAGCCCGCGACGATGCCGGCGCCGGCATAGAGGTCGGCGGTACGTTCGTGGATGTCGGCACAGCGCAGCAGGACCCAGAGTTCGCCACTCAGGTCCGGCTCCAGGGTGCCCGCCGCGCCCGTGTACCAGCCACGCTCGAAGGGGTCGCTGAGGCTGAGCCAGGCGCTGGCTTCCCGACGTGGTTGGCCGTTGGTGGCCGGCGTGGGGTGGAGCCGCTCCGCCAGGGTGAAGAGGTCCGTGGGTTGGGCCAGGGTGGCGACGATGCGGGTCCAGAGGTGCTGGACGTTGCTGAGTTGCATGACGTCGGGCTCCGCCGGGACCTCGATGCGCGCGGCGCAGGGCCCCAGGGCATCGCGGATCGCCTGGATGACCAGCTGGTGCTCGTGGCGGTTCTTGGTGCAACCCCGCAGGGTCTGGTTCAGGGCCCCGTCACGCCCGGCCTCGGCCGCGCGGCGGATGGTGCCGGCCAGGGCGTCCACCTCCACCCGGTTTCCCCGCAGGCTCAGCAGCCGCTCGGGGGTGGCGGCCACGAAGCTTCGCGCCCCGTGGCGGATACTCACGATCTGGCAACTGGGAAAGAGGGTGGGCAAGGCCGCCAGCAGGCGGGTGAGGTCGAAACACCGGCTACCCTCGAGGCGCAACCGGCGGGCGAGGACGACCTTCTGCAACTCCTTGGCGGCAATCCGGTCCAGGGCGGTCCGCAGCAGGCGTTGCCAGCCCGTGGCGTTGGGCGTGTCCAGACAGCGCCGGATGTGGGCGGGGCCCAGGGGTGTCGGTGGGGGCTGGAAGAGGGCGGGGACCAGGCGATCCAACAGGGCCGACCAGCGCCCCACCAGGTCGGCGGGGTCCGCCGGCAAACGGGCACTGAACACCAACGCCGCCTGGCCTAGGCGGGTGCGCAGGGCAATCTCGGGCACCCGCAGCAAGGCATTGGGCAAGTCTCCCGGCGCCGGTTCCCGCCCATCTGGCCGGGCAGCGAAGCCCAGGAGCGCGAAGCCCCCCAGGCCGGTGGCATCGGGATCGAGCTGGCGCCAGGAGGCCGCGAGGGCCTGGGCGTGGGTCCGCAAGCTCGACAGGCGATCGGGCCCGCCCGCTCGCCACTCGGCCGCGGTGCCATAGCCGATGCGCCGCTCCTCGCAGTGGCCTTGGATAAACTGAAATTGGGGGCCATCGAGGGCTGGCATTGCCGTCGGCAGCCGAGGCAGATCCAAGGCCAGGGAGACGAATCCCCCGGTCTCCGCGCCGATGGCCCGCGCGCTCGCGCGCAGACGGCCCTTCATCTGATCCAGAATAACGGGTGGCGCAGACATGGTGATGACTGGGGTTGGAACTCGCGCGGGTTGTCGGTTCATGGGGGCCGGTCTCCCGGACCCTGCTGAATGTGAGGGGTCGCGATCGGCTCCAAACCCTAGGGCAGGTCGGCCCAGAAGCGCTCCATGGCGGCCACGGTCTCGGCGGTCTTCTCCCAGTGGGGGATGCCGCTGGTGGGAGTGATGCGCTCGGCGCGCCAGTTGGCGTGATGGGCGATCAGGTCCGGCAGCAGGTCGAAGGTGATATTGGGATCACGGTCGTAAAGGGCGAGGGCCGGCAACTTGAGCTGGGCGTACAGCGTCTCAGCCGCGTTCGGGGTGAATAACTGGCCGGAGAGGAAATAGAGGGGGGCATAGCGGGCGCCGGGCTGGTGGGCGGTGGCGTAGGCGTACTCGACCATCTCGGGTGGCGTCTGGCCCACGAAGGCCTGGCCCAGAAAGTAGCGGATGCTGGGCCGGGACGTCAGCAAACTGAAAAGTCCCTGGCTCAGATAGGGCAGGCTCAGGGCCTTGTGTACCCGGACACTCAAATTGCCCGAGGGCAGGGAACGCTTGCTGAAGCCCGTCGGCGAGAGGACGACCAGGGAGGTGACGGCCGCGGGGACGGCCAGGGCCGCCCGGGCGGCGAACTCCGAGCCCAGGGAGAAGGCCACCAGGTCCGCCGGTTCGCGCACCACCTCCGCGAGGAAGTCCGTCAGGGCATCGGCATAGAGTTCGGGGGAGTAGCGGCGCGCGCTGCGATCCGAGAAGCCGAACCCGGGCAGGTCGGGGGCGAAGACCGGCCGTTGCGAACGGAAATGCTCAAAGAGGGGCCGCATCTCGAAGGCGCTGGGGGCGGCGTTGATGCTGTGCACCAAGACCAGGGGCCGACCCTGGGCCTGAGTGTCCGCGTAATAGCTGACCTGTCCGGCCCGCCGGGACTCGAGCACCCGACGTGGGGCGCTGACCGCATCGGGCAGGGCGGCCCAATAGGCGGGCAGGCAGGCGCCGGGGAGGGGAAGAGCGAGATCGGTATTCATGGGGCGGTCACCTACCCTGACCTAGGGGACTGAAAAGGATAAAAACCCATACCGGTTGCTGGTTCTTGCGGGCCTGCGCCCGGGCAAAAACGCGCTAATGACCGGTCAATCGGGGATTGTGGCAATATAAACCCGTGCCCGAGGATGTCAAGCTAGGTTGTCGTCAAGCAGATCGAGCATGCGGCTTTTTTTCCACCCCTTGCCAGCCTCTATGACCCCCAGAATCAAGCCTCACCCCCTGTGCGCCCCGCTGGCCCTGGTCCTCTTGGCGGGCCTGGCGCTCCTGGGTTGCGCTCGCCCCGCGGTGCGGGATCCCGGACTCGCCGACCAGTTGTCCGACTCCGCCAGGGCGGTCCCTCAGACCCGGGTGGTGGCGGGCGAGCTGCGCTCCGCCACCGGTTGTGGCCTCCACTACCGGCTTTACCGCCCCGCGCGGCTCGCCACCGAAGGGCTGGTGATTCTGGGGCCGGGCTTCCTGCGCGGCAAGGAGCACCTGGACGGGCTGGCCCAGGCCCTGGCCGCCGCGGGGCTGGTAACGGCGACCCTGGACTTTTGCCATGGGCGACCCTGGGACGGGGGTCATTACCAGAACGGTCTCGACATGGTGCGACTCGCCCAACACCTGGGGGCGCGGCGGGTTGTCTATGGGGGTTTCTCCGCTGGCGCCCTGGCGGCCCTGGTCGCCGGGCACCGGGATCCCCAGGCCCTCGGCGTGATCGCCCTGGATCTGGTCGATGCCGGCGGACTGGGCCTGCGGCTGGCGGCGGGATTCGACAAGCCCTTGATTGGATTAATGGGCGAGCCCTCCCCCTGTAATGCCGGGGCGCGGGGGTTGCAGGTCCTGAAGGCGAGCCGGCGGGGTCGCGCCGAGACCGTCCCCGGTGCCGGGCACTGCGATTTCGAGTCGCCGACGGACGGCTGGTGCGAGCTGGTCTGCGGGGCAACGGCGGGAACGACCACTCGGCGCGCGGAGATTATCGCGACCACCGTCCTGGCCGCCGCGGAACTCCTGGGGCCCAAGCCGAAGGGGCCGGACAGCACCTAGCCCCTCCTGGCCGCTTTCGCTATGATGCGGCCCTGTCCTGGACCCAGCTTTGGGCGTTCGCCGCTGTTCGACACTGGCGCGGAGGCGGGTGGCGGGTCCGGTAGCCCTCCTCCATCGGGGCGGTCACCAGACCCCATAAGGCAGTGGGTAATGAACATCGAGCAGCTGGCCGCGGCGCCTGGGGTAGGCCCGGGCGTACCTGGGGAAGGATTATGCTGAGACGTATCTTCTGGATTCTGGCGATCATCCTGGGGCTGGCCCTGGGCGCGGCCCTCCTGGGCCCCTTTCTGATCTCGACCCAGTCCCTGGCCGGCCTGGAGCCCGCAAGCGCGGCCGCGACCCCCCAGAGCTGCTTCGTCGAGATTCCCTTCCCGGGTACCGAGGGCATCGAGCTCCACTATCTGATGGCGGGGCCTGTGAATCCGCCCGCTGATGCCCCGGTCTTCATCCTGCTGCACGGCTTCACCTTCAACGCCTTCACCTGGCAGCCGGCCCTGAATTTTTTCGCGCGGCAGGGGCGGGTGTTCGCCTTTGACCAGATCCCCTACGGCCTGAGCGCCAAGCTGACGCCCACGGATTGGGACGGCCCCAACCCCTACGCCAAGGAGGCGGCGATCGCCCAGCTCTTCGCCTTCATGGATGCCCTGGGCATCGAGCGGGCGACCCTGGTGGGCAATTCCTCGGGCGGCACCCTGGCCATGGAGGCGGCCCTGGCCAGGCCCGAGCGGGTCTCGCGCCTGATTCTGGTGGCCCCCTGGGTTTACGCCCAGCGGCCGACCCTACCCGCCGTCGTGGCGGAGCTGCCCCAGTTACGTCGCATCAGTCTCCTGATTGGCCGTAAGCTCGGGCAGGGTGGCCTACTCGATTACTCCTATGCCGACCCTGGGCGCCTCGATGGGAATCGTCGATCCCTGATGATGATCCACACCCAGGTGGCGAATTGGGATCTGGCCTGGGGGGAACTGCTGAATCGCTCCCTGTCCAGCCCGGTCACGGTGAGCACCCGGCTGGACCAGATTACTCAGCCCATCCTGCTGCTGACGGGGGACCAGGATAAGCTGGTCCCGGTCGCCGATACCCGCAAGGTGGCCGAGCGGCTCCCGCACGCCACCCTGGCGATCTTGCCCGGCTGCGGGCATGTGCCCCAGGAGGAGTGTCCGGGCCCCTTCGAGCAGGCCGTCGCCGGCTGGCTGCGAGGCTCGGACCCCGACGCGGCGACCCCCGAGCCCCAAGGCTGAATCCGTCGCTGATCCGCATTCAATCCTCATCCCCTTCCCCTTTTTCCACAGAGACCCCTAACCCATGCCTATCGCTTTCCCCTTTTCCGCGATCGTCGGCCAGGACGAGATGAAGCAATCCCTGCTGGTGGCGGCGGTTGATCCGACCATTGGGGGCGTGCTGGTCTTCGGCGATCGCGGCACCGGCAAGTCCACCGCGATTCGCGGCCTGGCGGCCCTCTTGCCCAAGATGCGCGCGGTCCTGGGCTGCGCCTACTCCTGCGACCCCGCGGCGGACGAGGGCGCCCTGTGCGCGGAATGCCGGGAGCGCGCCAAGAAGGGGGGGGTACCCAAGACCCACTCGGTGCCGGTGCCGGTGGTCGATCTGCCCCTGGGCGCGACCGAGGACCGGGTGATCGGTGCCCTGGACCTGGAGCGCGCCCTGACCCAGGGTGAAAAGGCCTTCGAGCCGGGCCTCCTCGCCCGCGCCCATCGCGGCTTCCTCTACATCGACGAGGTGAACCTGCTGGAGGACCATCTGGTCGATGCCCTCCTGGACGTGGCCGCCTCTGGGGAGAATCTGGTGGAGCGCGAGGGCTTGAGCCTGCGCCATCCGGCCCGCTTCGTGCTGGTCGGCAGTGGCAACCCCGAGGAGGGTGAACTGCGTCCCCAGCTCCTGGATCGCTTCGGCCTCTCGGTGGAGGTCAAGACCCCCGGCGACCTGCCCACCCGGGTCAAGGTGGTGCGCCTGCGCGACGAGTTCGAGCGTGATCCGGCGGCCTTCGTCGCCAAGTGGAAGCGCAAGGACGGCAAGATCCGTCACCAGCTCGAATCGGCGCGCAAGGCCCTGTCCACGGTCGAGGTCCCCGATCTGGCCCTGGAACAGGCGGCCAGGCTCTGCATGGCCCTGGGCACGGACGGCCTGCGTGGTGAACTCACCCTGATCCGTGCCTCCCGCGCCCTGGCCGCCCTCGAAGGCGATGCGGTCGTGGGCATCACCCATCTGCGGCGGGTCTCCGCCCCGGCCCTGCGTCACCGGCTGCGGCGTGATCCCCTCGACGAATCCGGCTCGACGGTGCGCGTTCAACGCGCCGTCGAGGAGCTGTTTCCCGCATGACCCCGAGCACCACCCCCGGGATCGAGACCCTGATCTCCCCCTGGGACGACGTCGCCCTGGCGGCCGCCCTCTTTGCCGTGGACCCGGCAGGCACGGGCGGCGTGGCCCTGCGGGCGCTGGCGGGGCCGGTCCGGGACCGCTGGCTCGCCCTGGCGCGGGGGCTGCTGCCAACTGAATGCCCCCGGCTCAAGATTCCCCTCCATGTGAGCGTGAGTCGCCTGCTGGGGGGCATGGACCTGGCCGCCACCCTCCAGTCGGGACGCCCCGTCGCGGAACGGGGCCTGCTGGCCCAGGCCGATGGCGGCCTGGTGGAATTATCCATGGCCGAGCGGTTGGAGGGCTCCACCACCGCCTATCTGACGGCGGTGTTGGACGCGGGCGAGGTCGTGCTCGAGCGTGACGGCATCGCCGCCCGCACCCCCTCTCGGTTCGGTGTCATCGCCCTGGACGAGGGCGTGGGCGAGGACGAACAGTTGCCGGCGCCTCTGCTGGACCGCCTGGCCTTCCACCTGGACCTGTCGCGCTTCGCGATGCGGGATGTCCCCGCCGAGACCCCCTGGGGCGCCGCCGAGGTCCTGGCCGCGCGCGCCCGCCTGGGCGCTGTCCAGATCGCCGACGCCATGGTCGAGACCCTCTGCGGCGCGGCCCTGGCCCTGGGCATCGCCTCCCTCCGCGGCTCCCTGCTTGCCATCCGCATCGCCCGGGCGGCGGCCGCCCTGGCGGGGCGGGACCAGGTTGCCGAGGAGGACGTCGCCGTGGCCGCCCGCCTGGTGCTCGCGCCGCGCGCCACCCGGCTGCCCGCCGGCGAGCCCTCCCCCGAGGAGGAAGAACCGGATCAGCCCGGCGAGGAAGAGGAACCGCCCGAGCAGCCCGATGAGGATGGGCAAGGCGATGAGGATACGGGTGGGGAGGACCGACCCCTGGAGGAGATGGTCCTGGAGGCGGCCCAGGCCGCCATGCCGCGGGACATGCTCGACCGGCTGCGCCAGGGTGCCGCCCGGCGGGCCCGCTCCCGGTCTCCGGGCAAGGCCGGCGCCCTCCAGCAGGCCTCCCTGCGGGGTCGGCCCATCGGCGCCCGGCGGGGCGATCCGGGGCCTGGGGTACGCCTGAATGTCGTCGAGACCCTGCGGGCGGCCGCGCCCTGGCAAGTCATCCGGCGGCGGGAGCAGCCGGAGGGAGAAACGGCCAAGCGGGTCGAGGTCCGGCGGGATGATTTTCGGGTCACCCGTTTCAAGCACCGCGCCGAAACCACCACCATCTTTGCCGTGGACGCCTCCGGTTCCTCCGCCCTGCACCGCCTGGCGGAGGCCAAGGGGGCCATCGAACTCCTGCTGGCGAGCTGCTATGTGCGCCGCGATCGCGTCGCCCTGGTCGCCTTTCGCGGTCAGGGCGCCGAACTGCTGCTGCCACCCACCCGGTCTCTGGTGCGGGCCAAGCGCTCCCTGGCGAGCCTGCCGGGCGGCGGCGGCACGCCCCTGGCCGCGGGCATCGATGTGTCCCTGCTCCTCGCCGATGCGGTGCAGCGTCGGGGCGGGACGCCCACCATCGTCCTGCTGACGGACGGTCGCGCCAATGTCGCCCGGGACGGTCAGGGGGGGCGGGCCCGGGCGAGCGAGGAGGCCCTGGTTGCGGCGCGGCTGGTGCGCGCAGCGGATATCCGCGCCCTCTTGGTGGATACCTCGCCGCACCCTCAGCCCAAGGCCCGGGAATTGGCCGAGGCCATGGGGGCCACCTATCTGCCGCTGCCCTACGCTGACGCCCGGGTCTTGTCCAGCGCCGTCCAGGCCGCCACGGGCTAGGACGGGGCCGCGATGAGCGACCGGCCGAACTGGCAGCGGGAAGGGCGGGACTGGCCCAATCGGGAGGCCAGCCTCTTCCCGGTGGAGTCGGGATTACGTTGGCATCTCCAGGTGATGGGCGAGGGGCCCGTCATTCTGCTGGTCCACGGCACGGGGGCGGCGACCCACTCCTGGCGCCGCCTGGCGCCGCTGCTGGCGGAACGCTTCCAGGTCCTGGCCCCGGACCTGCCGGGTCATGGCTTTACCCAGGCCCCGCCGGCGGCGGCCCTGTCCCTGCCGGGCATGGCGGCGGCCTTGGGCGGGCTCCTGCGCCAGTTGGGCAAGGTCCCCGCCCTGGTCGTAGGCCACTCCGCCGGGGCCGCCATTCTGGCGCGCATGTGCCTGGATGGCCTTATCGACCCCGGGGCCCTTATCAGTCTCAACGGCGCTCTCCTGCCGCTGGATGGCCTGCCGGGCCACTTCTTCTCCCCGGCCGCCAAGCTGCTTGCCGCGACCCCCTTTCTGCCGCATCTGTTCGCCTGGCGCGCCAGCGCCCCGGATGCGGTGGAGCGGCTGGTACGCAGCACGGGTTCGACCCTGGACCCCGCCGGCATCGCCCTCTACCGCCGCCTGATCTCCTGCCCGGGCCACGTCGGCGCCACCCTGGCCATGATGGCCAACTGGCAACTGGAGCCCCTTGAGCGGGCCTTGCCGGGTTTGCGGCCCCCCCTCTTTCTGGTGGTTGGCGACAACGACTGGACGGTGCCGCCCGCCGAGGCCCAGCGCGTCAGGAGCCGGCTCCCCACTGCCCAGATCATCTCCTTGCCGCGGCTGGGGCATCTGGCCCACGAGGAGCGCCCTGAGGAGGTGGCTGACCTCATCACCCGGCTGGCTGTCTCGGTCGGGGTATTGACCTAGCCGGAATTGGCCCGGCGGCACTGATACCCAAGACACCCCGGTGTGCCCTTGCCCGGACCGGGTGACGGCTGGCGGGGGACGCCGTGAATACGTCCCTGTAGGCTTGGCGACAGCATCCCTGCTGTCGACACCCCCGCCAACCGCCACCCGGCCCTCCGTTAGAGGCCTAAACGAGACGTAAGCGTTCAGACCCCCGGCCGCATCGCTTGGGTTCGGTAGCTCAAGCCACTGATTCTCTTGCTCCCTCCCCCCTCGCGGGGGAGGGTTGGGGAGAGGGGGTCTGAAGGGTTACAGCGAGACCAGCGCTGGGTATGGCTTGCGCAGGAAACCCCGGGGCTCCAGGGCTAGGTGGTATTGGGGCAAACCCATCCGCCATCGTCACCAATAAAATCATTGGGAATCATCATTATGGGGACCATCGCCGCGAGCAGCTTCCGCCCCGCCTGGTGGTTGCCGGGTCCCCACCTCCAGACCATTTGGCCAAGCTTGGCGCGGTCCCGGCCGGACCTGCAGCTGGAGCGCCGCCGCATCGAACTCGCGGACGGCGACTTCATCGACCTGGCGCTGGGAGAGGGCAGGGGGCCTCGGGTCATGGTGATCCATGAGCTTGAAGGAGATCTTCAGTCCCATTACGCGGGCACCCTCCTCGCGGCCCTCGCCAGCCAGGGTTACTGTCCCCTCTTTATGCACCTGCGGGGCTGTTCCGGCGAACCCAACCGGCTGTCGCGCGGCTACCACTCAGGGGCTAGCGAAGACCTGCGCGAGGTTCTGACGCACCTGGCCCGGGATCCGGCCGGGATGCCCCTGGCCGTCATCGGCTTCTCCCTGGGCGCCAACCTCCTGCTCAAGTATCTCGGTGAGCGGGGTGGCTATCCGGCCGATGATCCGCGCGGCCCCCTGCTGGGCGCCGGGATCGCGGTATCACCCCCCTTTGTCCTGCGGGATGCCATGTTGCTTTTGAATCAGGGTGCCTCCCGCTTGTACCGAAGTCATCTGATTACTCGACTCAAGCGGGCCTTCCAACGTAAGTTCGCCGCCAGCCCCTGTCCCGTCGCCATCGACCTCGACTTGATTCGAGATTTCAACGCCTTCGACGAGGGGATCACCGCCCCTCTGTGCGGCTTCGCCGGTGTCTTCGACTATTACAACCGTGCCAGTTGCCGGGGCTACCTGCCGGCCATCACCACGCCGACCCTGATCATCCACGCCCTGGACGATCCCTTCATGTTTCCCGCTAGCGTCCCCTTCGCACCGGAACTGGGACCCGGCGTGACCCTGGAGCTGAGTCCCCATGGCGGCCATGTTGGCTTCGTCGCCGGTACATGGCCCTGGCGGCCGGATTACTGGCTGGAGGGGCGGATTCTGCGGTATCTGAGGGGGTATCAACCCTTGGGAGACTACTAACCTCAGACATGAACAGCTCAAGCTTCTTCATGGTTCCAACTACTCCGGGCAGGGCTAATCCGTTCTAGCGAGGATTCGTCGTTACAACTGGCAGTTGTCCGCAACTCTGGACACAGCCCGGTCGTCCGTGTATAAAGTGCATCGGTCCCCTTGCTGCCCGAGGCCCCGTGCATGAACCTCCGGGAGGTCATCCTCCAACCCGTCGCCACGTCCGAGGAGGCGCGCTTC
>JBGAUK010000007.1:0-80496 GCA_044228695.1 Chromatiaceae bacterium
ATCTCCTCACCCGCGGCGCCCGGGAACTGCCGCCCATTCCGCCCCGACAGGACGGTAAACGGGGGCGTATTGCCAAGTCGGATGCCCACAACCTCTGGGAGCGCCTCAAACGCTACGAGGAGGCTGTCCTGCTCTTCGCCAAGCAGCCCCAGGTCCCTTTCACCAATAACCGCGCTGAGCGGGATTTGCGCATGAGCAAGGTCAAGCAAAAGGTCTCCGGCTGCTTTCGGTCCTACCAGTACGCCCAGGCCTATTGCCGTATCTCCAGCTATCTCCAGTCCATGGCCTACCGCGGCTATAACCCCCTCGTCGCCATCCAGATGGCGCTCTCCGGGCAGATTTATGCGGAGGGGAGCGAGTAGTTAGTGCGGCCAGGCAAGGTCGTGATATTCCAGCGGGTGGGACTCCCGCCCCGGAATGCAGGTCAGCAACCGGGAAGAGAACCCTGGGCCGGCGGGAGCGATCCCAAAGGTTAAGCACAGGGGGATCGAGTCGGCAGGCCGTAAGCGCAAGCTGAAGTGATTGAGCCTCGAAAGCAGCGTATGAGAAGGACGACGCGGTTAACTACGCGGAAGTCAACACTGGGGAGGGCGCGTGGCAAGTGCTCCCTGGCTTCTCCGGGGTCGAAGAGCATGGCATGTCGGACAGGGGGAATAGACGGCAACCTGGGAGACCCGGTGGGGTCTTGCACGGACGCGAGTAACGCCCAACAAGCGATAACAAAGTAAGGCGGGCGAAAGCGACACCGGGAGTCGGATGGCTGCGTAGTACCGATGAAGGCGGGTAATGCCGCTGGAGGAAAGGCGGCCACAACGGTAACAGCGTTAAGGGGACACACGGATCATGCACAGTAATGATGAAGGCGTGGCAACGAAACTACGACGCATAGCGGAGAAGGCCAGCCGGGAACCCCGTTTTCAGTTCACCAGTCTGTTTCACCTGATGAACGAAGAACTCCTGCTGGGATGTTTCGAGCGGCTGAGGAATGACGCCGCGGCGGGCATCGATGGGGTGACCAAAGCCGACTATACGGCAAATCTAGCGGAGAACCTGCACGACCTGGTCAACCGCCTGCATCGGATGGCCTATCGGCCCCTGCCGGTGCGGCGGGTCTATATCCCGAAGCCGGGGAGTACCAACCACCGACCCTTGGGCATCCCTGCCCTGGAGGACAAATTGGTGCAAGCCGGGCTGGTCCGCATCCTCCAGGCCGTCTATGAACAAGACTTCATGGACGACTCCTACGGGTTCAGGCCAAATCGGGGCTGCCATGATGCCCTGCGGGCACTCAGTCGGACGGTGGAAAACCGACCGGTCAACTGGATCGTGGAGGCCGACATTCGTGGCTTCTTCGATAACGTCGACCACGACCGGCTGATGGCGTTCGTGGCCCATCGGATGGGAGACCAACGCATCCAACGCTATATCCGGCGCTTCCTCAAGGCCGGAATCCAGGAGGATGGCGCCTGGCGGGCCAGTGAGCGCGGCACCCCGCAAGGGGGCGTGATCAGCCCGCTGTTGGCCAACCTCTACCTGCACTATACGCTGGACCTGTGGTTTCAGCGGCGCTTCCAGCGCACCTGTGCCGGGGGCGCGCGGCTGATCCGCTACGCCGACGACTTCGTGGTGTGCTTTCAACGCGAAGACGACGCCCGGCGGTTTCGCCTTGAGCTGGAACAGCGACTGGAGCAGTTTGGATTGGCAGTGGCACCGGAAAAGACCAAGGTCATCGCGTTCGGCGCGCAGGCATCGCAGTGGGCTAAGGCGCAGGGCGTGAAGCTCGAAACCTTCGACTTCCTGGGTTTTACCCACTACGGTAGTCGCAGCCGAAATGGCAAGCGGTTTCGCATGAAGAGAAAGACCATCGGCAAACGCTTCACCGCCAAGCTGAAGGTCTACAAGGAGTGGCTGAAGGCCAATCGTACACTGCCGACGCCGGAGATCCTGCGCAAGACGGCCGCCAAGCTGCGGGGACACTACGCCTACTATGGGGTCACGGATAACATCAAGCGGCTGCAAGCCTTTGCCTACGAGACCCAACGGATGCTCTTCAAATGGCTGGGACGCCGGGGCAAACGGGGCAGCTATAACTGGGACAAGTTCAGACGACTCCTGGGGCGCTATCCATTGCCTCGGCCGCGAATCATGGTCAACCTGTTCTAACTTCGTAAAGTGCGTACCGTTGAGGAGCCGTGTGCGTTAATAGCGCAAGCACGGTTCTGTGAGGGGTTTGGTGACTCCGATGGCGAACCGCTCTTCCGTCCGGTCACGTAGTAGCTGCGTGCAGCGAGGCGTCCAAAGAAAGCACCGGGCGGGGAGGAGAAGACTTCATCTGGGTCTCCGGCCTACTCGACCTAATGATGCTGATCAGCAGCATGCAACTAAAAAAATTTCATGTCCTCTATCCAGGATGCCAGGATGCCAGGATGGTTACTAGCAGGCGGGTTCCCATGAAAGGCTTTATGGACTTACCCCGTTGGATTCCAAGGCTGTCATCATAAGCCTGGAAGTGGCCAGGCCTGGCCTCTGAAGTGTGATCCTGAGGGGGTCGTAATCTTGCTGCTTTTCACTTGGGGCGACACTAGGTTTCTCACACCAGGCGGTCGGCTCCGCCAAGTCGTCGATGAGGCATTGCGGCCCCGACAAAGGCTGAAAAATTTCCAGCCCCATCGCCCACAAGCCCAGCATATTCAGAGTCACGGCATCCAGTACCCCCCCCGTTTTTTGCAGGCCATGGCGCCACTGGAAGCGATCAAGAGCGCCGATCGTCGCCGGGTCCGGCTTGCCGGCGAAGGGGGCTGTTTTGTAATCAATATGCTTCTTACGTTTCTTGTCCCGCCAGACGACCTTCTGGATCGGTGGGGTCAAGAGCCCTTGCGCGGCGAGGGCCCTCTGCACGGCGGCCAGGTGCGGGGCCGCGTACTTTTTCAACCCCTTCGGCATCTTATTGATGCGGTTCAGGTCAGGGGCCAGCAACCCGGAGGCCTGTTGGCCAGCCTGCAGGGCGGCATAGCGGGTAAGACGCTGGTCATAAATAGCCAGCGCCACCCGCTCGGCGGGCAGCAGGCGGTCGGCCTGGGCCGGGTCATCCGGCTCGGCCTTGCCGACCCGCTGGCGAAAGGCGCGCAGGGCCTGGCTCACCTGGGGATCGCTGGTGCTGAGTTCCTCCGTCTCCGGAGGTAAGAGCCGCAGGTGCTGGAGTGCGGCCAAGGTCTCCGGGGGCAGCCGATCCAGCGGCTGGTCATCGCCCTGGGCCACTAGGGCGGCCAGGCGCGCCTTGTATTCCCGGGTCTCGTCGACGTCCAGCGGCCTGGTGATCAGGGCCTCGGGCAGCCGCAGGGTCGGGCTGATCTCATGGTGAAACGACACGGGCTTGGCCACCGCCTCGGGATCGAAGGCCCGCTCGGGCATATCGCCCCCCTGTAGCGGGAAGCCGACCCCATACTTGGCCCGCACCAGGACCGGCTGGTCCTGGGCCCGCACCTGCCGGGCCAGATGCTCCAGGAACTCGGCCCAGGTGTAGGGCTGGGTTTGTTGCCGGCCGTCGCGGTAGAACATGCCGGGATTGCTGGTGACGGTGGGGGAGGTGGCGGGCAGGCCCCACTCGGCCGAGGGCGGTGGCGGGGGCGCGGCGACGGGTGGGGGCGTCCAAACCGCCGGTTGAGCGGCGGGCGGCTCATCCTTGGCGAGGCCAGCGGCGGTTTTCAGGGTCGCGATCAGGGTGGTGAGGGGGTTGGCCGCCGTGCCGGGTTCGGGAGGGTTGGGGCTTCCGAACTCCCCCAGGCCCGGTGGCGCTGAGGCCGGCAGTGGCGTGGGTGCTGCCGTCAGCCCGGTTGGTTCCGGTGACTTAATCGGTGCCGTCTCCACGGTCGTCTCAGGCGGCTGCGACGGCAGGGAGGCTCCGGATATCCCGGTTGGCGGCGCCGATGGCGTCGGCGCCGAGGCCCCGGTCACGGCCGGTGTCGATGGCTTCGATGCCACGGATGGGCCGGATGATTCCGGTGCGGAGGTGGCCGGTGTCGTTGCTTTGGATGGACCGGCCGAGCCGGATGACTCAGCCGCGGCGCCAGCCGAGGTCCGTGCCGTCGCTAGTGTCAGCCCCTCGGGCAGGAAGGAGGAGGCGACCGCGGCCTGGGCGGTGACGCGCGGGGCGGAGGGTGGCGGCGATGAGACCTGGGTTGCCCCCTGTCCGGCCGCCACCAAGGCCTCGGCCCCCGGGGCATTGGGCCCGGTATCTAGCAGTGTGGCGGGCGCATCCAGCATTCGGACGCAGAGGGTATCCCGGGCCTCGCCCCGCGCCAGTGCTAGCACCCGGCGGCCCTGCCCCTCCCCCAGAAAGTGGAAGAGATAATCCTCTTCCGGGGTCGTGGCGCCGGAGTCGAGGCTCAGGTAGTGTTTCGCGAAGGCCAGCACGGCGAAGTTGTGACGCAAGAGCTGGAGTTCCTCGTCCCCCGCGCCCCGCTTACCCGCCACCGTCTCCTGGATCAGGTCGCGCACCTGGGCATCCGTGAAGGGCCCCTCGCCCAAGTCCAGGGGAGCGCGGTTGGCCGCCGCGTCGGCGGTGGTCGCCGCGTCGGCGGTGGTCGCCGCCAGCAGTTGGGCGCCGTATTTTTTGATGATGTTATGAAAGGTACCGGGCAGGAACTGCCAGACGCCGGTGGCCGAGCCCAGTTGGCCATTGGGCAGGGGCGGGCGGACGTGGTCGTTCCAGGTATGGGCGCTCTCCATCTCGCCCGTGGCCAGGGCCTGGCCCAGACTGGTCCCGGTGCGTTCCGCGACCTCCAGCAGGATGAGGAGTTGGCGTGGGGAGATATCCCGGCTGCGGTCGTAGCCGCGCGACAGGCTGGCGGACAGGGCCCGGTAGGCCGCCAGGGTGATCTCTGGAACCCCCCCGTTGCCCGCATAAACGGCGGGTGTCAGAGGCGCGCCGCTCGCCGCGGCCGAGCAGAGGGCCACCGTGGCGGCCAGGGCGGAGGGGCCAAGGTATCCAAGCCGCTGGATAAGAGGGGTGCCAAACTTAACCATTTTAGAAACTTGAAATATAGTAAGGAGGTTGGAGAACACCCAATCCCTGATGCCGGTCTCGCACCGGTTGCCACCGGAGGCCAATTATGTCCCTTCCCGACCCCCATGCCTATCTGCAAGAAGTCGCCCGCCGCCTGCCCGGCCTAACTCGGCGGGCCGAAATCGAGCCCCTGCTGGACGATGTCGAATACCTCTTCGAGGTCATGCCACCCGAGATGCAGGACCCCGCCTATGCCATCATCGACCAATTGCGCGCGAAACTGGCGGCCGCCTCCTCATGACCGCCATCCGGCGCTACGCCGAGCGGCGCCTCAACCCCTTCCTGGGCGTCATCCAGGTCATCGAGAGTGATCTGGGGCGTGCCATCAGCACGGATGGGCAAAACTGGGAGATCCAGCTCTACGCCGCGCGCCCCGTCGGCTGGGGCAGCCTGGGCGCGGCCCGGCCCTTCTCCCTTTACCGTCATGGCGTCTGGTCGGAGGCGGAGGGCCTGGCCTGTTTCCCCAGCCCGCCCACCGTGGAGAGGGAGCTGGCCAGGGTGGTCGGCCAGGGATTTATCGAGGCCATCCGGGCCGCCCGGGGGGGCTTGCCCTTTCCCCTGCGCGACCGCTATGAGCGGTGGTTGCTGGAGGCCGGCGCCGGGCAACGCCCCCTGGCCTTGTTGGAGGCCGTGACCGGGGCCGAGCCCCTCGCCCAAGGCCGGGCGCCCAAATGGCGCTGCACCCTGGGGGAGTCCCAGGGGCTGGATGCCGACGGCCGCGCCGCCCTGGAGGCCCAGGTGTGGGCCCGGGCGGGCCAGGCGAGTCGCGGCCAGTGGTTCCGCCGCGAGCCGGATGGTTCCGGGATGGCTCTGGCGGCGCGGGCGGTCATGCCGGGGCAAGTCAACGACGCCTTGGGGGGGCGCTGTCTGGAGCCCGAGGATTTTCCGGAACTGCTGCTGTGGGAGGGCTGGGAAGAGGCCGGGGACCGGGAACGCGTGGGGCAGTATCTCGCCGCCCTGGCCCCGCGACTCCTGATGCTCCCCCTGGGAGCGGCGACCCGGGCCCGCCTGGAGCAGGCCGCCGCCGATCAGGCCCTGGCGGTGGACCAGTTTCATCGCCTCTATCCCCAGGTCGTGGACGCGGCCCTGCTGGTGCGCCTGCGCGTCGAGGCGCGGTTGCGCCGGGCGGGCGAGGGCCTGGCGTAATAAAGGATCAGTTGGCCGGTGTCGATCCGGTGGCGGGGTGGAGCGCGGCCACTATGAGATGGACGGAGTGCGCCAGACCATCCAGCCGTTCGGTCGGCGTGTCCGCCGGGGCGGCCTCGATCTGTTTGGCGATCTCGACCAGATCGCCCATCCCCAGCAGACCCAGGGTGTTTTTGAGGTTGTGGGCCACCCGGTGCAGAGTCTCCCAATCCTCACCGCGCTGCGCCGCGTAGGCCTCGGCCATGTCGCCCAGCAGTTGGGTGCGCACCACGTCGCGCAGCGCCAGCAGCATGTCGGGGTCCATCGCCGCCAGGGCCGCCTGGATTTCGGAGCCGCTGGCGGTGGACGGTGGGTCGGACGCCGGCAAGGCGGCGGGGTGGCAATACTGGGCGATCAGCCGGTGCAGGGTCCTGATGTCCAGGGGTTTCGGTAGATGGTCATCCATGCCGGCGGCGAGGCAGCGGTCTCGGTCCTCACCCCGGGCGTTGGCGGTCATGGCGATGATGGGGGTGTGTTGACCCGGGGGCTCGCCCTGGCGGATCAGCCGTGTGGCGTCGATGCCACCCATGACGGGCATCTGCATGTCCATGAAGACAATATCCCAGGCGGCGGTCGGGAAGAGGTCGACCGCCTCCTGGCCGTTCTGGGCCAGGGTGACGGCGTGGCCCCATTTTTGGAGGAGCCGGATGGCAAGCTGTTGGTTGACCGCGTGGTCCTCCACCAGCAGGATCGCGAGTCCGCGCCCATGCGGCTCCAGTACCTGGCGGTCGCTACCCGTCGCGGCCCTGGCGCCATCGCCGCCGCTGGCCGGCAAGGCGCCGGTCCCCCTGTCCTGGCCCCGGGGGGCGTCGCGGGGCGCCGCGGCGTTGGGTAAGTCCTTCAAGGTCAGGGTGAAATGAAAGCTGCTGCCCTGGCCCGGGGTGCTGTCGAGCCAGATGCGGCCGTCCATCAGGCTCACGAGGCGCGTGCAAATGGCCAGGCCCAGGCCGGTGCCGCCGAATTTGCGGATGGTCGAGGCATCGGCCTGGGTAAAGGCCTCGAAGACCTGCCTCTGTTTCTCCTGGGGAATCCCGATGCCGGTGTCGCTGACCGTCAGGTGAATCTGGCAGTGGCCCTCTTCCAGGCCGTCGAGATTGGCGGTGACGGTGATAACGCCCTCCAGGGTAAATTTGATGGCGTTGTCGCACAGATTGTTCAGTATCTGTCGCAGGCGCCCGGGGTCGCCCTCGACTTGAAGGGGTAAATCGGCCGCCAGGTTCCGGACTAGTCTCAGCCCCTTTTTTTCTGCGCGGGCGCTAATGCTTTTGAGAGCCTCGGTGATGGTCTCGGACAGGTTGAAGGGAATTCGTTCGATCTGGAGTTTGCCGGCCTCGATCTTGGAGAAATCCAGGATGTCGTTGAGGATGACGAGGAGGGCGTTGGCGGAACTGCGAACGGTGTTGAGGTAGTCGCGCTGGATGTGATCGAGGTCGGTATCCAGGGCCAGTTCGGTCATGCCGATGATGCCGTTCATCGGGGTGCGGATCTCGTGGCTCATGTTCGCCAGGAACTCGCTCTTGGCCTGGCTGGCAGCCTCGGCGATGGACTTGGCCTTTTCGAGTTCGCGCTCGGCCTGCTTGCGTTTAGTGATATCGGTGCGCAGGGCAATGTATTGGGAGGGCTGGCCGCTGGGGTCGGTGAGGGGCACTATGGTGGCGCTGACCCAGTAGTCATCGCCGTTCTTTTTCCGGTTCTTGACCTCGCCGCGCCAGACTTTTCCCGCCTGGATGGTGCCCCAGAGATCGGCGAAAAATTCGGGGGGGTGATAGTTGGAACGGATGAGGCGATGGGTGTGCCCCAGTATTTCCTCCCGGCCATAACCGGCGATGTCGCAGAAGCGGTCGTTGGCGTAGGTGATGGTGCCATTGAGGTCGGTGATGCTGACGATGGCGTGCTGATCGAGGGCGAACTTCTGATTGGCCAGGTCGGTATGCAAGGCCCTCAGTTCCGCTTGATGGGCCTCCTGGCGCTCGATCAGGTGGCTGATCAGGGCCACCAGGCCGGTCAGGTTGTCGGCGGCGTCGCCCTGGGTCTCCGTCGCGTCGGGCAGGGTGTGCCGCAGCCGCTCGGCCAGAGACTGGAGCTGAGCAATGGCGGCCTCCCGGGCCTCCAGGGTACCGCGCAGCTCGTCGTTGGTGGCCAGCAGCTCCTCGGAGGACAGCTTGAGGCTGCGGGTGCGGAGGCTGAGGTCGCGATCGAACTGGGTGTAGGCCCCCTCGACCCTCGTCAGGAATTCGCCCAAGCCTCGACCGAGGTTTTGCAGGTTGGCGGGGGCCTGGTGGCTGTCCAGAAATTGCCGGAGCTGGTCGCATACCGCGGGCGGATTTTCCGCCGCGGGGGCATCGAGCAGACGCCGGAGCTGTCTTGCGAGGAGGGGATGCATGGGTGTTGGCGAGCTTCCGCGGCGGTCAGGGGGCTTCGGCAATCCAGATGATGGTCATGGTTTGGTTCTGCAGGAGACAGGGGGCGCCAGGGGCGGAGGGGCTGAGTTCGCCATAGGAATAAAAGCCGGTCAGCACCGTGCCTTCGCCGAGGATGTCACCGACGGCCTCGATTTCTTCATCCACCCGGTAGCCCATGACTAGGCGGCGGCCCACGCAGCTCACCAGGATGCCGAGGCCCCCGCCCGGATGGGGGGCCATCCCCTGGGCGGCGGTGGCGGCGGCCTCGGCGCCGCTGATCAATTGATCGGTGCTGGCGTGCATCAGTTGCAGGTAGCCGGCGGGGTTGACATCCCCAGCAAGGGTCAGGCTGCCTTCGGCCTCGTCCACACTCAGAATGGTGCGGATGATGCCGGTCGTGCCCCGGTTGGCGTCGAGCATCTCGAAGGGGAAGAAGAGCCCGGAGGAGGGCAGGTCCTTGGCATAATCGCCGAGGTAGGCCTTGTAGATATCCAACGCGGGCTTGCCATCGAGCTCGTACAGGACATTGCCGACGGCCTTGGTCATCTTGCGCAGGTTACCGAAGGGCTCCCAGCCGCCGAAAGAGCCGTGGTTGAAGCGCAAGGCCGCGCCGCTCAGGCCGAGGACGACGATAGCGGTTTTTGAGGGCCCATCCGGGGTCATCACCAGGGTTTCCATGAATCGATCACCATCGCCGGCCAGCCCCCCGGTGATGGTGATGACGTCGCCGAGCACCTGGTGCAGGCCATCGATCAGGGCGCTGCCGTTGATCGCCAGGCCCTGGCCAAAAATGACCAAGGCGCGCGGGCTGGCGGCCTGGAGTTGGGTGCCGAGGCGCTGGCCGGCGGCCAGGCTGTCCTCCATGCCGGCCAGGTCGGTGGTGGCGACCGTCAGCTCGACCTGGTCGAATTGGGCGATGGTCAATACCACCGTGTCCTCGGCGAGGCCGCGGCGGGTGATTTCGCCCGCCGTGCTACAGCCCAGCAGGATTGCCCTTGGGCAGGTAGCCTTAATCCCCTGGAAGAGGTCGGGTTCTCCGAGCAGTTGCCTTGAGCCGAAGATGAGGGCGAGCTGGGCGACGGCGGGGTCGGCCAGGGTGGCGAGGGCGGGGGCAAGCTCCCCGATATCGCTAATCTGAATCTGCTGTGTTTTCATGGCAAGGTTCGCTTGGGTTGAGGCAGGCGGGGCCCGGTGGTGTGATTGTATGCGCAACCGCCGGGAACTGGCGCCCATCGCGCTTGTCATTAGTGCCCAGTGACCGGACTGGCCCCCTAGCGACCCTGGCCAGAGACTGCATATGCCGATGGAGATCGAGGAATGACCGCAGCCCAGACCCCCACCCCAGCCACTGCCGAGGCCCCCATCCTCCGCGCGGAATTCGCCCAGTTGCGCGAGCGCGTGGAACGTCACATTCTCGGCCAGTCGGGCCTGGTGGAGCGGCTCCTGATCGCCCTGCTGGCCGATGGCCACCTGCTGGTGGAGGGCGCCCCGGGTCTGGCCAAGACCAAGGCCGTCAAGGCTCTGGCCACCGGCCTGGAAGGAGACTTCCACCGCATCCAGTTTACTCCGGACCTGCTGCCGGCGGACCTCACCGGCACCGAGATCTACCGTCCCCAGGATGGCAGCTTCCGCTTCGACCGGGGCCCCGTCTTCCATAACCTGCTGCTCGCCGACGAGGTCAATCGCGCCCCAGCCAAGGTGCAGTCGGCCCTGCTGGAGGCCATGGGCGAGCGCCAGGTCACGGTGGGCCGGGAGACCTACCGGCTGCCGGAGCTGTTTCTGGTCATGGCCACCCAGAATCCCATCGAGCAGGAGGGCACCTATCCCCTGCCGGAGGCCCAGCTCGACCGCTTCCTGATGCATGTGCGGGTCGATTATCCCGACCTGGCCTCGGAGAAGGCGATCCTGCGGCTCAATCGCGACGAGGCCCGGGCCCCGCTAGCCGCGGATGAGGGGCCGCGCCTGAGCCAGCGCGCCATCTTTGCCGCCCGTCGCGCCATCCTCGATCTCTACATGTCTCCGGACGTGGAGGACTATCTGATCCATCTGGTGCTGGCGACCCGCGACCCCCAACCCCTGGGGGCCGGGCTCGGTGGCTGGCTGCGTTTCGGGGCCAGCCCCCGCGGCACCCTGGCCCTGGATCGCTGCGCCCGCGCCCGCGCCTGGCTGGCGGGCCGCGATTACGTCTCCCCCGAGGATGTTCAGGACCTGGCCCCCGACGTCCTGCGCCACCGCGTCCTCCTCTCATACGAGGCCGAGGCCGAGGGCCGGACTGCGGATCAGTATGTTACCGAGTTGCTGGCCCTGGTGCCGGTGCCCTGAGCCGCAGGCGGCCCTGATGAGGCAGAAGCCATGTTAAGGCAAGCCCTGGTGCAAGCTGGCCAGCAAACCTGGGCGCAAGCTGGCCGGCGAACCCGGGCGCACGCTGGCCGGCAAACCTGGGCGCAAGCTGGTAGGCCAACCCGGGCGCAAGCTGGCGGGCAAGCCCGGGTGGCCGCCAGCCAGCGCGCTGGAAAATCTCTTCCTCCCTCCCCCCTTGCGGGGGAGGGCCGGGGAGAGGGGTCCGAACGATCCCCCCGAGGAAGGCGATCGTGATCGCGACCAAAGCTCAAGCCGCTAATTCTCTTGCTCCCTCCCCCCTTGCGGGGGAGGGCTGGGGAGAGGGGTCCGAACGATCCCCCCAAGGGAGACGATCGTGATCGCGACCGGCCTGTCGGCACCCCTGCCTCGGCGCGAGCACTCCTCCGGAGTCAGCGTCTCCCTGCGGGACCTGCTAGCTCTGCGCGGCGAGGCGGGCCGTCTGGACCTGGCGCCCCGGGGTAAGATCCTCGCCACCCGCAGTGGTGGTCATCTCTCCCGCTTTCGTGGCCGGGGCATGGAGTTTGACGAGTCGCGGGTCTATCAGCCCGGGGACGACGCCCGCAACATGGACTGGCGGGTCACGGCCCGAGCCGGGACGCCCCACGTCAAGCTCTTCCGCGAGGAGCGCGAGCGCCCCCTCTGGCTGCTGGTCGATCAAGGGCCCTCCATGCGCTTTGGCACCCGCGTCGCCTTCAAATCCGTGGTGGCCGCCCAGGCGGCGGCCCTGTTGGCCTGGGCGGCGGCGGATCGCGGTGACCGGGTCGGCGGCTTGGTCTTCGACGAGCATGGCCGCTTCGAGCACCGACCCGCGGCCCGCACCCAGGGCCTGCTGCCTCTGCTTCAGGCCCTGGCGGGCGGGGGTCGGGCCGTCGGGGTGGCGGGGCTGGGGGATGTCACCGCGGCGGCGGACCAGTTGGTGCATCTGGCGCGCCCCGGCAGCCTGATTTTCATCCTTAGTGACTTCAATCATCTGACCCCGGAGCACTCGACCTGGCTGGCGCGACTGGGGCGAGCCAGTGAGGTGGTGCTGGTGCATGTTCGCGATCCTCTGGAGGAAGTGGCTCCGCCCCCCGGTCTCTATCCGGTCACGGATGGACAGCGGCGTGGCCTGCTGGATACCGGCGTCGCGGCGCGGCGCTCCGCCTGGCAACAACGCTTTCGCGACCATCTGGATACCCTGGAGGGATTGGCCCGCCAGCACCGCGCCCACCTGCTGTGGCTGAGTACGGCGGAGCCGGTCGGTCAGGCCCTGGCGCGTGGCCTGAATCCACGCCGCGCGGGAGGGGGGCGATGACCCCGCCCTCAGCCCCCGCCGCGACCCTGCCCCTGGCGGCGATTCCCGCCGGGCCCGGGCCCGGGGTCGGACCGCTGACACCCGGTGCCATGGCCGCCCCGGATCCCCTGGCCGACCTGCGCGGCTATCACCTGCCGGACCCTGTCTCCTGGTGGCCGCCGGCCCCCGGCTGGTGGCTGCTGGCCCTGCTGGTTCTATCCCTCCTGGTCTTGCTGGTCGGGTGGCTGGTGCGGCGCCATCGGCGCGGGGCCGCGGCGCGCGCTGCCCAGGCGGAATTGGCGGCCCTGCGTGCCGGCCTGGCCCAGGATGGCGATGCCGCTACCTGCGTCCGGGGCCTGTCGCGCCTGCTGCGGCGCTTCGCCCTGGTGCGCTTTCCCCGCCGCGCGGTGGCGGGCTTGAGCGGCGAGGCGTGGCTGGCCTTTCTCGATGCTCAGGGCGGCGGCGGGCGCTTCCAGTCGGGGCCGGGGCGCCTGCTCCTGGATGCTCCCTACCGGCCGCCCCAGGACTTGCCGGTGGCGGAACTGGCCAGCCTGGTCGAGGACTGGATTCGGCGCAACCAGCGCTCGGGGGGTAGGCGGTTATGATCATCTTGGCCTGGCCCTGGGCCCTGGCGGCCCTGCCCCTGCCCTTGCTGGCCCGCTTCCTGCCAGCGGTCGGGCCCGGGTCGGGAGCGGCCCTGCGCCTGCCTTCGCTCCAGGCCGAGGGCGCCCTGGATCTGGCCGGCGCGCCCCGCCACCGGCGGCTGGGGCTCATCCTGGCCTGGATCGCCTGGGCTCTGCTGGTGCTGGCCACGGCCCGTCCCGAATGGCTGGGCGATCCGGTCACCCTGCCCCTGGCCGGGCGCGACCTCATGCTGGCGGTGGATGTCTCCGGTTCCATGGAGAATGAGGATTATCTGCTCGGCGGCCGGCCGGCGAACCGGCTGGATGTGGTCAAGTCCGTGGCGGGTCCTTTCATCGAACGGCGCCAGGGCGATCGCCTTGGGCTCATCCTCTTCGGCAGCCGCGCCTATCTGCAAACGCCCCTGACCCACGACCGCGTCACGGTCCAGGCCATGCTGACGGAGTCGGTCATTGGTCTGGCCGGGCGGGAGACGGCCATCGGAGATGCCATTGGGCTGGCGGTGAAGCGTCTGCGGGACCGGGAGGATGACAACCGGGTGCTGATCCTGCTTACCGATGGTACCCAAACCGCCGGGGCCCTGGCCCCCCTGGAGGCGGCCAAGCTCGCCGCCGAGGCCGGGGTGCGGGTCTATACGATCGGCATCGGTGGCGGTGCCTTGGGGGTGCCGTCCCCCTTCGGTATGCTGCGCCGCCAGGCCAGCGATCTGGACCCGGCGACCCTGGAGGCCATCGCCAAGGCCACGGGGGGGCGTTATTTCCAGGCCACAGACACGGCCCAACTGGAGGCCATCTATGACGAACTGGACCGCCTGGAGCCGAGCGAACGCGATGCCCGCACCTATCGTCCGCTGCGGTCGCTCTATTTCTGGCCCGGGGGCGCGGCCTTGCTGCTGGCGTTCCTGATCGCCCTGCTGGGCGTCGGGCGCGGCCAGGGGAACTCCTGAGATGCCCTTCGACCTCCATTTTTTGCGCCCCCTCTGGTTTCTGGCCCTGCTGCCCCTGCCTTGGCTGCTGTGGCGACTGGCGCGCGTCAACCCCGGGGCCGAGGCCTGGAGCGGCCTGGTGGACGCCCACCTCCTGGCGCACCTGCTGGTGGAGGAGGGCGTCCGCGCGCGCCGTCTCCCCCGGGTCCTGCTGACCCTGGGTTGGCTGCTGGGGGTGACGGCCCTGGCGGGCCCGGTCTGGGAGCAACTGCCCGCGCCCCTCTACCAGGCCCAGGCCCAGCGCGTCATCGTCCTCGACCTCTCGCCCGACATGGATGCCCAGGACCTGACCCCTTCGCGCCTGGCGCGCGCCCGCTTCGAGATTCTGGACCTGCTCGCCGCGGCGGCTGAGGGGGAAACGGCCCTGCTGGCCTATGGCGCCGAGCCCTTCCTGGTTTCGCCCCTGACCCAGGACGCCGCCACCATCGCCGCCCAGGTCCCGGACCTGGAGACGGCCCTTCTGCCGGTGCGGGGCCCCAGGAGGACCGACCTGGCCCTGGAGGCGGCCGGCGACCTGCTCAAGCGCTCTGGCAGTCCCGAGGGAGATATCATCCTGGTGACGGCGGACCCCGAGCGCCCGGAGGCGGTCCGCGCCCAGGTGGCCAGGCTGCGGGACCAGGGTTATCGCACCTCGGTCCTGGGTCTGGGGACCGAGAAGGGGGCCCCGGTGCCTCGGGCGGAGGGCGGATTTGAGGCGGATGCTCAGGGTGGCATCCGGCTGACGCGGTTGCGGCCGGACCTCCTGGCGGACATCGCCGCTGCGGGAGGCGGGCGCTATGTCACCCTCGCCGCCGACGAGAGCGATACCCGCGCCTTGCTGCCGGAGGCCCGGCTCGATGTCGCTGAACGTCAGTTGGGGGCGGATGGGCCCCGGGATGCCCAGGCGGACCAATGGCGCGAGGAGGGGCCCTGGCTCCTGCTGGCCCTGCTGCCCATGGCGGCACTGGCCTTTCGCCGTGGCTGGCTGGGCCCCCTAGTCCTGCTCGTTTTCCTGGTGGCGCCACCGCCGGCGGAGGCCCTGGGCTGGGAGGATCTCTGGTGGCGGGCCGACCAGCAGGCCGCCCAGGCCCTGGCCGCTGGCGATCCCAGCCAGGCCGCGGAACGCTTCCAGCGTCCTGACTGGCGCGCCGCGGCTCAGTACGAGTCGGGCGCCTACGACCAGACCCTGGAGACCCTGAAAGACCAGACGGGCGCCGAGGCTGCTTACAACCGCGGCAACGCTTTGGCCCGCGCCGGCAAGCTGGAAGAGGCCATCGCGGAGTATGACCGGGCCCTGGGGAAGGCCCCGGGACATGCCGATGCCCAGTACAACCGGGAACTGCTGCAGCGGCTGCGGGACCAGCAGCAACCGCCGCCCGCGTCAGACTCCGAGTCCAGGGAGGGCGATCAATCCCAGGAGGGGCAGGCGGGTGGCAATAGCCAGAAACAGGAGGGTCAGCAGGGTCAAGAGGGCCAGCAGTCCGGTGATCAGGGCCAGCAAGGCCAGCAGGGTGATTCGGGCGGCCAGGACTCGCAAGATCAGCCTGGAAAACAAGATCAGCCAGGACAGCAAGGCGAGCAGGATCAGACAGGCCAGCAGGATCAGCAGGGTCAGCAGGGTCAGCAAGGCGACTCGGGCGGTCGGGACTCGCGGGATCAGTCTGAAAAAGAGGATCAGCCGGGTCAGCCAGGCTGGCAAGATCAACAAGGCCAGCAAGACCAGCCGGAGGGTCAAGGGCAGGGTCGGGACAGCGGCGACCAAAGACAGGATGCCCAGAGCGGACAGTCCCAAGCCCAGGACCCGGCCGGCGCCAAGGGGCAGCCGGCGGCGGGTCAGCGCCAGGAGGGGGCGCCACCGGCATCATCCGGGTCGGGTGACCCCGAGAAGGCGGAAGCGGGCCAAGAGGCACCCCAAGCGGGTCGCTCCGACCCATCGGAGTCACCGGAGGGTGACAAGCCAGGAAAGGGCGTGGCGGATGCCTCGCCGGAAGAAGCCAGCCCGGAGCCTCCCGGCCAGGATGATGCCCAGGCGTCCGCCGCGCCGAGCAACAAGGATGGCCCTCGAGGCCAGCAGCCGGATCAGTCCCGGCCGGGCGCCGAGCCCAGCAAGCAGGACCTGCTCGGTGGCCAGGAGCCCGGCCCCCCCGGTGGCAAGCCCAATCAGCAGGTCCAGGCACCCCTTGGCGAGGGCGAACAGGCCATGGAGCATCAATTGCGCCGCGTCCCGGACGATCCGGGTGGTCTGCTGCGGCAGCGCTTTATGCTTCAGCATCTGCGCCGCCAGGGCCAGTTGCCATGATGATGGCGCGCCGAAGTTCAAGTTCTCGCGCCATGGCCCGGCTGCAACAAGGCCCTCGGGGACCTGTTCGCGCAGGCCAAACTTGCACCGTCCAGTATTTGACTCGCGCGCGCAGAAAGTTGTTCGTCAAGGAACCTCAGACCCAGTCAAACCCCGCTCGCGCACTAGCGCCCCAGGAGGTCGCGACCGTGAATCCGATCCCAACGCCTTATCACAGCGGCCAGTCCTCGGTCGCCCGTCTCGGGGTTGAAGGAACCGACGGCCATGCCGGCCCCGCTCGCTTAACCCGGTTTACCCAACTGGTGCTGGGGTTCGGCATCCTCCTGTTCTTCTGGGCCTGCGCGGGCCAGGCCGGCGCCGCCGGGCTCGAGGCCAGCGTGGATCGCACCCGCCTGGTCGAGGGGGAATCCTTGCTCCTGACCCTCTCGGGTCCTGGCGATGTCTGGGGTACGCCGGATACCGCGCCCCTCACCCGGGATTTCGGGGTCCAGAATCAGGGCCAGGGCACCAGCACGGTCATGACCAACGGCCGGGTCACCACTACCCGGGACTGGCGCCTGTTGCTGTCCCCCAAATCCGTCGGCCGGCTGACTATCCCGGCCCTCAAACTGGGTGATCTGGAGAGTGCTCCGATCCCCATCGAGGTGTTGCCTGCTTCCCAGGCCGCTCAGGTGGGGGAGGTACCGGCCGCGCGGCTGGAGGCCGAGCTGGATCGCGATAGCGTCTATGTGCAAGGCCAGGCGGTCTATAGCCTGCGCATCCTGCTGCGGCCCCAGGTCCAGAATGCGAGCCTGGAGGACCCCAAGGCCGAGGGGGTCCAGTTTGAACGGCTGGGCGAGGATCGGGTCTCCGAGATCCAGCGTGACGGCCAGCGCTATCACCTCATCGAGCGGCGCTATGCCCTCTTGCCGCAGCATAGTGGCGCGATCGAGATCCAGGCCCCGGTCTTGTCCGCCGCCGTGCCCGAGACCCGCCAGCGGGGGGGGCGGTCGGGCGCCCCCCCCGCGGGTTCACCCTCCGGCCCCGGGGAGAGCCCCTTTGAGCGCTTCTTCGGCCAGGACCCCTTCGCGGACATGGATGGTCTGATCCAACGCGCCCGGCCCATTCAGGTGCGCGGTCCGACCCTGACCCTGGACGTCAAGCCCCAACCGGCCGGCGCCCCCTCGCCCTGGCTGCCCGCCGAGGATCTGCATCTGGCGGAGACCTGGACCCCGGACCCGTCCCAGGCCCGGGTCGGGGAACCCCTTACCCGCACTCTGGCCATCACCGCCCAGGGCCTGAGCGCTACCCAATTCCCCGATCTGACCAGCGCCGTCCCGGAGGGGGTCAAGCTCTACCCCGATAAGCCCAGGACCGAGACGCGGGCCGAGGGAGATACCCTGGTGGCGGTGAAGGAGATCAAGCAGGCCCTGGTGCCGGCGGTGGCGGGCAAGCTGATGCTGCCCGAGGTGCGGTTGGCCTGGTGGGATACCCGGGAAAATAAAGAGAAGGTGGCCGTACTGCCGGCCAGGATGCTGGAGGTCCAGGCCGCCAGCGGCCAGGTCCCGGACCCACCCAAGACAGACCGCGCCGCGCCGGTAGCGCCGGCCGCGGGGACCATCCCCAAGGCCCCAGCCTCCGTCTCCTCGCCGCCCACGGCGCCAACCGCAAGGGAGGCTTCCCCGACGGCCGTCGGCGAGCAGGCCGCGATGGCCTGGCCCCTGCCCGCCGGTTACTGGCCCTGGCTCGGTCTCGGGCTGGGCCTAGGCTGGCTGCTGACCCTCCTGCTCTGGTGGCGTGATCACCGTCACCTTCCCCGCTCCAGTCCCGTCCAGGAGACAGCGAGGGAGCGGCCAAACCCCAACCTCGCTGCTGCTCTGGAATCGGTCCGGGAGGCCTGCGATTCGGGAGATCCCCGGGCCGCCCGTACGGCCCTGCTGGCCTGGGGCCAGGCCTGCTGGCCCCATGACCCCCCGAAGCGGATCGAGACCCTCGCCGATCGGCTGGTGACTTACCCGGGGGCTGGCCTTGGCGAGGCCGCCAGCAGTCTGCGGCTGCTGGACCAAAGTCTCTATGCCCCCGGGGTCATGAGTTGGGATGGCCCCAACGCTTGGCGCTATCTCCATCCAGCCCTGGTCGCGGTGGCGAGGGAGGCCCGGTCCGTCAGGGCGGCGGCGGACCCCTTGCCAGACCTCTATCCCAAGAGCGGCCGAGCATGATGGTTTGTCCGGATGTAAACGTTCAGACCCCCGGCCGCATGGGTTCGGTAGCTCAAACCACTGATTCTCCGGCTCCCTCCCCCTCTGCGGGTAAGGGTTGAGGAGAGGGATCTGGAGGGTTACGTCCGGATAAGCCCGGGACCGCGACGGGTGCGAGGGTCACGGTAGGAGACATCCCTGACCGACCCCTAGCCTCCGGGGTCCTTGGCTTTATCCCCTTGGGAGCACGCGCTTCCGTGCTATCCTGAAATCAGGGAGTCGGCCGGACAGTCGCTGCTCGCTCGCCTTGGCGCGCGAGGGGAGGAAAGTCCGGGCTCCACAGGGCAGGGTGCCAGGTAACGCCTGGGGGGCGCGAGCCCACGGCAAGTGCCACAGAAAAGATACCGCCTCTATCCGCCTTGGCGGATCGGTAAGGGTGAAATGGTGCGGTAAGAGCGCACCGCGCCGACGGCAACGCCGGTGGCAGGGTAAACCCCACCCGGAGCAAGACCAAATAGGGGGACGAGCGGCTGCGTGCCGCAACGTGCGGCCCGTGCGTGTCCCCGGGTAGGTCGCTGGAGGCCTGCGGTGACGCAGGTCCTAGACGAATGACTGTCCACGACAGAACCCGGCTTACAGGCCGACTCCCTCCTCATTTCCCGCCTTGATGTCGCGTCCCGGGGCCAGTACTTTCGGCTGCCCCGGGGCCCGTGGCCGGCTTCGTCTCGCCGCGTTGGCAGGCCCCGGCCCCTTTCCCCGCCACTCTCCAGAAGCCCCAGGAACCGGGCTTACCCCAGGCGCGGGTATCCCCCACCAAACATTGCCTCCTTACACTTTGTCTTGTGGTGAACAAGACTTGCTATTCAATAAGATGAGTCCATAAATCTCATCTATTGCCTTAGCCTTGCCGGGGCCGGTCCCTGGGGGATCGCCCGGGCCACCATCAGCATCCCATTGATAATTCGCAGTTCTTGTCTGAATGGTGACCTTAGGGTCAAGAAGTGCCCTAACTTGCTGACAGGCTAGAGGAAAAATGTGATTGTCGCTTGACGAGGGGGGCGCCGTTGCCTAGTATGAGGATGAAAGTGGAATGAAGTGGAATAAAAGGGAGTAATTTCGCCATAACGGGGGGCGGCTGTGTTTCGCGGGGTTTCAACCCTTAGTCTGGATCCCAAGGGCCGGCTGGCCATGCCTGCTCGTTATCGCGAGCAACTCCAGGCTTGTTGCGCCGCGCATTTGGTGGTCACGATCGACCCTGATCGTTGTCTCCTGATCTACCCGGAACCCAACTGGAAGGAGATCGAGCGCAAGCTGGAGAAGCTGCCTTCCTTTAATCCCACGGCGCGGAAATTACAGCGGCTCTACATAGGCCATGCCCATGACGTGGACATGGATGCCCAGGGCCGGCTGCAATTGCCAACCGAATTACGCCAGTTCGCTAATCTGGACAAACGGGTGGCCTTGGTCGGGCAAAGCAATAAGTTTGAACTGTGGGACGAGGACACCTGGGTGGCGCGCCGTGATCAATGGTTGAACGAAGAGGACCTGGCCCAACTCGAGTCCTCGCCCGAATTTGCGTCCCTTTCCATTTAATCCCTTTCTAAATCTCATGGCCATTCATGGGCATAGGCCCGTTTTGCTGGAGGAGAGCTTGGAGGCCCTGGCGATTCGTCCCGATGGGATCTATCTCGACGGCACTTTTGGCCGGGGCGGCCATGCGCGCGCTCTGCTGGCCAGGCTGGGGGCCAGCGGACGCCTGCTCGTCCTGGATCGGGACCCGGAGGCGGTGGCCGTCGCGCGCGCCCTGGCGGACCAGGACCCGCGTCTGATGGTCGAACAGGCCCCCTTCTCCGCGGCGGCGGCGGTCGCCCGGCGTCAGGGTCTGCTGGGCGCCATCAATGGCCTCCTGCTGGACATCGGTGTCTCCTCCCCCCAGTTGGACGAGGCCGGGCGCGGCTTCAGTTTTACCGCCGCAGGCCCGCTGGATATGCGCATGGACAACAGCGCCGGCGAGACGGCCGCTCAGTGGCTGGCGCGGGCCAAGGAGATGGAGATCGCCCAGGTCCTCCATGAGTTTGGCGAAGAGCGTTTCAGCCGCCGCATCGCCCGCGCTCTGGTCGCCGCCCGGGCCGAGGCCCCCATCCTGACCACCCAGCACTTGGCGAGCCTGGTGGCCGCGGCCGCCCCGACCCGCGAGCCGGGCAAGCACCCGGCGACCCGGACCTTCCAGGCCATCCGCATCCAGGTCAACCGCGAACTCGAAGAACTGCGGCTCTGCCTGGCCGGGGCCAGGGACCTATTGGCCCTGGGTGGGCGCCTCGTGATCATCAGCTTTCATTCCCTGGAGGACCGTATCGTTAAGCGCTTCATTCGCGACGAGGCCAGGGGCCAACAATTTCCCCGGGGCGTTCCGGTCCGAGCCCAGGAGACCCAGTCCTGGCTGCGCCCGATAGGCAAGGCGGTCCATGCCTCACCAGCCGAGGTCGCGGCGAATCCGAGGGCGCGCAGTGCCGTGATGCGGGTCGCGGAGCGCCTGGCATGACCATGCGGGATCTGATCTTGGTTGCCCTGCTCGGCATGGCCGTCGTGGCCTCCGGGGTCGGGGTTGTTTACGCCAAATATCAAACACGAATCGAATTCATTGCGTTGCAGTCGCTCACCAAGGAAGTCCAGGGGCTGGAGGAGGAGTGGGGCGTGCTGCGGCTCGAGGAGGCGGCGCTTGGGACCCACCCACGGGTGGAGACGGCGGCGCGGACGCGGCTGGATATGTTTATGCCGCGGGGGGTGGATGTCAGGACCATTGGGGGATTGGGTCATGTTCGGCACTGACTTGGTGAGGCGCAAACGCGACAGGAGCGGCAAGGGCCTCGCCTTTAATTTCAACCGGCGCAGCCTGGTGCTGCTGGGGTTTTTGGGCGCCTTGCTGGTGGCGGTGGTGGTGAGTGCCTTCCAGCGCCAGGTCCTGGAGCGGGAATTTCTGCGCGAGGAGGGCGAGGCCCGCTATCTCCGTGACTGGGAGATACCGGCGCGGCGCGGCATGATCCTGGACCGCAACGGCGAGCCCCTGGCGGTGAGTTCTCCCGTCGCCAGCGTCTGGACGGACCCCCGCAAGATGAAGGACTACCCCGAGGCCATGGGGGAGTTGGCGGATGCCATGGGGATCGCCAGGAAGGACCTGAAGCAGCGGGTCGCGGACCGCCAGACCAAGGGCTTTATCTACCTCAAGCGGCGCATCGATCCCGATCAGGCTCAGGATGTGGAGCGGATCAAGGCGCAGTACCAGATCCACGAACTCGGCATGGAGACCGAGTACAAGCGCTTCTATCCGGGCGGGGAGATCTTCGGCCACATCATCGGCTTCACCGATGTGGACGATAAGGGTATCGAGGGCATGGAGCTGGCCTTCAACGGCTGGCTGGGCGCCGAGCCCGGGCTGAGGCGGGTTATCAAGGACGGGCGCCAGCAACTGGTCGCCGAGGTGGAGCGGGTCCGCCCGCCGCGCCATGGCAAGGACCTGGAGCTGAGCATCGACCGCCGCTTGCAATACCTTGCCTATCGGGAGCTGGTGCGCACGGTCCGGGAGCATAAGGCCAAGTCCGCCTCGGCGGTGGTGCTGGATGTCCGTACCGGGGAGGTGCTGGCCATGGTGAACCAGCCGGCCTACAACCCCAATGGCGATAAAGATGGGGACCAGAGTACCCGCCGCAACCGCGCCGTGACCGATGTCATGGAGCCGGGCTCCACCATCAAGCCCTTCGTCGTCGCCGCCGCCCTGGAACAGGGCCTGGTGACCCCAACCACGCCCATCGATACCAGTCCCGGCTCCCTCGCCGTAGGCAGCAATACCGTCAAGGATATCCACAACTACGGGCGCCTGGACACCACCTCCGTGATCACCAAGTCCAGCAATGTTGGCGTCGTCAAGATGGCCCTGCGTATGAAGCGCGAGAGCCTCTGGAACCTGTACGACAAGGTGGGTTTCGGCAAGGCCACGGGGATCCAGTTCCCGGGCGAGGAGACCGGCCGCTTCCGCAACTACAAGCGCTGGTCCGATTTCGAGTATGCCACCCAGGCCTTCGGTTATGGGCTCTCGGTCACGCCCCTGCAACTGGCCCGGGCCTACTCGGTGCTGGCCGCCGATGGCGTGCTGCGGCCAATGAGCCTGCTCAAGGTGGACCAGGCCCCGGCGGGTGAGCAGGTGTTGAGTGTCAAGACGGCGCAACAGGTCCGCGCCATGATGGAGACGGTGGTCTCCCCGAAGGGCACCGCCAAACAGGCCATGATCGAGGGCTATGGCGTTGCCGGTAAGACGGGCACGGCCAAGAAGTCCTCCGGCCGGCGGGGTTATGCCGCCGGGCGCTATCAGGCAGTCTTCGCCGGCATGGCCCCGGCTAAGGATCCGCGATTCGTCCTGGTGGTCATGGTCGATGAACCGAGCGCCGGCAAGTACTATGGCGGCCTGGTGGCGGCCCCCGCCTTCGCCCGGATCATGCAGGGCGCCCTGCGCCTCTTCAATGTGCCGCCGGACCATCCGGAGGTGAAGATGCTGATGGCCAGCACGGATACGGCTCGATGATGGCGCGCCAGGGCCGAGCCCTAGCCCCACGACCCCTGTGGCGTTTGAGCGATCTGCTCGCGGGCTTTGCCGTGGCGGACCTGGCGGCGGGCGAGGCTGTGGCTATCTCCGGTCTGGCCCTGGACAGCCGCCGTATCCAGCCGGGCTGGCTCTTTCTCGCCTGTCGGGGTGATCAGGGACATGGGCTCAACTTCGCCCCCGAGGCCCGGGCGCGGGGCGCGGCCGCTATCGCCGCCGAGCCACAGGGTCCCTGGGACGCGGTGACCCTGGCCAGCCTCGGCATCGACCTGGGCCTGCCGGTCATCCCCGTGCCGGATCTGCGTCGCCAGGCGAGCCGTTTGGCCGGCCGCTTCCTGGGCGAGCCGAGTGCCCACATTCAGGTGCTGGGCGTCACCGGCACCCCCGGCAAGACCAGCGTCACCCACTACCTGGCCCAGGCCCTGGCCGGGGAGATCGCCTGTGGTCTGATCGGCGCTCTGGGGATCGGCTTTCCCGACGATCTGGAGCCCGCCAGCCAGGGGAACCCGGACCCGCTGAGTCTCCAGGAGACTCTGGCCTGGCTGCGCGAGCGCGGGGCCCGGGCCGTGGCCATGGAAGTTTCCTCCCATGCCCTAGACCAGGGCCGGGCGGCGGGCGTCCACTTCCGCCATGCCATCTTCACCCATTTAAGCCGGGATCATCTCGACGATCACGGCGACATGGCCAGCCATGGCTTGGCCAAGCGCAGTCTCTTCCAGGTACCTGGGCTCGAATGGGCCATCCTCAATCTCGACGATGCCCTGAGCCCCCGCATTCTGGAGGAGCTGGCGGCGGGCGTGAAGGTTGGCGGCTATAGTCTGAATGCCGAAATGGAAGTCCCCAAGGCCTGCGAGGTCTGGGCCCGTCTGTGCGACCTCGCCCCCGCCCCCGGGGGTATGCAGCTGGAACTAGAGACCAGCGCCGGCGCGGCGAGCCTGGATCTGGGGCTGATCGGTCGCTTCAATGCCGCCAATATTATGGCCGTGCTAATCGTGCTGCTATCCCGGGGCCTGGATCTGGACCGGGCGCTACGGGCCCTGGCCAAGGTGCGCGGCGTGCCCGGGCACCTGGAGCCTTTCGGTGGGGCCGGCGCCCCCCTGGTGGTGGTGGACCATGCCCAGACCCCGGATACCCTGGAGCAGACCCTGCTCAACCTGCGTGCCCATGCCCGGGGTCGCCTGATTTGCGTCTTCGGCTGTGCGGGCGACCGGGATGCCGGCAAGCGGCCCCTCATGGGGGCGGTGGCCGAACGCCTGGCCGACCAGGTGCTCCTCACCGATGACAACCCGCGCCGGGAGGAGGGTCATGCCATCATCGACCAGATTCTGGGCGGCATGCAACAGCCGGCCCGGGCCGCCATCGAGCGCCGGCGCGGCATGGCCATCCGGCGCGCCATCGCCACCGCCGGCAGGGATGACGTGGTGCTGGTGGCGGGCATGGGCCACGAGACCCACCAGGACCTCGGCGACCGCCAGGTCCATTTCAGCGACCGCGCCCAGGTCCAGCAGGCCCTCGCCGAGCGGATGGGGGCTCGTTACCTGGAGGCCGCGGCATGACGGCGTCTTCCCTGCCCTGGACCCTGAATCAAGCCGTCGCCCGGGTGGGTGGCCGGCTGCTGGGTGCCGACGGAGGCTTTCGTGGCGTGGGTATCGACAGCCGCCAGGACCTGATGGGCCGTCTCTTCGTGGCCTTGTCGGGCGAGCGCCACGATGGCCATGTCTTTGCCGCCAGCGCCCGTGACCAGGGTGCCGCCGCCCTTATGGTCCAACGACCCCTGGCCATCGATCTGCCCCAGTGGCAGGTCGAGGACACCCGCCTGGCCCTCGGCCAACTGGCCGCCGCCCATCGCGATCGCTTCGCCGGCCGCGTCGTCGCCCTGACCGGCAGCAACGGCAAGACCACCACCAAGGAGATGATCGCCGCCATCCTCGGCCTGGCGGGCCGGGTGCGGGCGACACGGGGTAACCTAAACAACGACATCGGTCTGCCCCTGACCCTTCTGGAGGCGGGAGAAGAGGATTTTCTGGTTCTGGAGATGGGTGCCAACCATCCAGGGGAGATTGCTTATCTGACCGGCATCGCCCGGCCCGAGGTCGCGGCCATCACCAATGCTGGCCGCGCCCATCTGGAGGGTTTCGGCAGCCTGGCGGGGGTGGCCCGGGCCAAGGGCGAGATCGTCGCGGGTCTGCGCCAGGATGGCATCTTTATCTTTCCCGCCGATTCGCCCTGGTCAGGCTTGTGGCGCGAACTGGCCGGCGCCCGGACCTGCCTCACCTGCGGCGCGGCTGGCGCGTCGGACCTGAGTGTCGATCCGACGTCGGTGGCGACGCTTTGGGACGAGGCGGGCTTCCGCACCGCTTTTCAGGTGATGGTAACCGGCCAGGTTCTGGACCTGGAGTTGGCCCTGGCCGGCACCCACAACGTGCGCAATGCCCTGGTGGCGGTGGCGATGGTCCACGCCCTGGGGATAGCCCCCAAGGCCATCGTGGCAGGGCTGGCCGCCATGCGGCCGGTTCCGGGTCGCCTGTTTCCCCGCAGGGTCCCCGGGGGTGCACGTCTCATCGACGATAGCTACAATGCCAACCCGGACTCGGTGGAGGCGGCCATCGCCGTCCTCATGTCCCTCCCTGGACGCCATCGGCTGGTCCTGGGGGATCTGGGCGAACTGGGACCCGAGGCGCCCGAACTCCACCATCGCCTGGGTCGGGCGGCCCGGGCGGCCGGAGTAGAGTTTCTCTACACGGTTGGCACCCTGAGTGCCGAGGCGGCGGCCGGTTTTGGCTCGGGGGCCCGGCATTTTCCGGATCAGGCGGAACTCATCGCCACCCTA
The DNA here is from genome assembly GCA_044228695.1 of Chromatiaceae bacterium. Classification (GTDB taxonomy): domain Bacteria; phylum Pseudomonadota; class Gammaproteobacteria; order Chromatiales; family Chromatiaceae; genus M0108. Next base: position 25,793 of record JBGAUK010000007.1, read on the forward strand.
CGCCAGGACCTGGACAGTGATGATCTGGTTCTCGTCAAGGGCTCGCGACGCGCTGCCCTGGACCGGGTCACGGATACCCTCTGCGTCCAGCCGGAGGGCTGAAGTATGTTGCTCTACCTGATCGACTGGCTCACCCAATTCAATAGCGGCTTCGGCGTCTTCCGCTATCTGACCCTGCGCGCCATCCTGGGGGTGCTGACGGCCCTGGCCATCTCCTTTATCCTGGGCCCGGCCATGATCCGCCGTCTCCGCCAATACAAGATTGGCCAAACGGTGCGCGATGATGGCCCCCAGTCCCACCTCTGCAAGGCCGGTACCCCCACCATGGGCGGCGCCCTCATGCTGGTAGCGGTGGGGATCTCCACCCTGCTGTGGTCAAACCTGGCCAATATCTATGTCTGGGTAGTGTTGCTGGTGACCCTGGCCTTCGGCGCCATCGGCCTGGTGGATGACTACAAGAAGCTGGTGCTGCGCAACCCCCGTGGCCTGGCGGCGCGTTACAAGTATTTCTGGCAGTCGGTGGTGGGGTTGATCGCCGCCGTCTGGCTCTTCTGGATCGCCAAGACGCCGGCGGAGACGGCCCTGCTGATCCCCTATCTCAAGGACGTCTCCCTGCAACTCGGGCCCTGGTACATCCTGCTGACTTATCTGGTCATCGTCGGGTCGAGCAACGCGGTCAATCTGACGGATGGTCTGGACGGGCTGGCGGTCATGCCGGTGGTGCTGGTGACGGGGGCCCTGGGCATTTTCGTCTATGCCTCGGGTCACGTTAAGTTCGCCGAGTATTTGCTGATACCCAGCGTTCCCGGGGTGGGCGAGGTGGTCGTCTTTTGCTCGGCGCTGGTCGGGGCTGGCCTGGGGTTTCTCTGGTTCAACACCTACCCGGCCCAGGTCTTCATGGGCGATGTGGGGGCCCTGGCCCTGGGCGCGGCCCTCGGGGTCGTGGCCGTGGTCGTCCGGCAGGAACTGGTGCTACTCATCATGGGCGGCATTTTTGTCGCCGAGACCCTGTCCGTCATGCTCCAGGTCGCCTCCTTCAAGATGACGGGCAAGCGCATCTTTCGCATGGCGCCCCTGCACCACCACTTCGAACTCAAGGGCTGGCCGGAGCCACGGGTCATCGTGCGCTTCTGGATCCTTAGCGTCATCCTGGTCCTGGTGGGGCTCGCGAGCCTCAAGATCCGCTGATGAAAAGCTTCCTCCACCCCCAAGGCGACTCCCAGGGACCCCCGACCCACCCCAAGACCCTGGTCCTGGGGCTCGGCAAGACGGGCCTGTCCTGCGCCCGCTATCTCCGGGCCCAGGGCGTGCCCGTGGCGGTGACCGACACCCGGTCCAAGCCCCCCGGGCTGGAGGCGGCGCGAGAGGAAATGCCGGACCTGCCGCTCTTCCTGGGCGACTTCGATGCGGCGGCCCTGGCGGCGGCTGAACGCCTGGTCATCAGTCCGGGCATTCCCGTGAGCGACCAACGCCTGGCGGTAGCCCTGGGGCGCGGTTTGGAGGTGGTGGGCGACATCGAGCTCTTTGCCCGCGCCGCCCAGGCCACCATCGTCGCCATCACCGGCTCCAACGGCAAGAGCACGGTCACGACCCTGGTCGGTGAGATGGCGCGGGCGAGTGGGCTGAGGACGGCGGTGGGTGGCAACCTGGGGGAGCCCGCCTTGGATCTGCTTGATCCCCGGGTCGAGCTGTACGTCCTGGAACTCTCCAGCTTCCAGCTGGAGACGACCTGGTCCTTGCGACCGCGGGTGGCTACGGTCCTGAACATCTCCGCCGATCACCTGGATCGCTATCCGAGTCTGGAGGCCTACGCGGCCACCAAGGCCAGTCTCTTACGTGGCGCCGAGGTGGCTCTGCTCAATCGCGATGACCCCATGGTCGCGGCCATGGCGGGGTTGGCCGGGCGGGATATCGGCTTTAGCCTGGGTGTACCCCGGTCGGAAGCTGATTTTGGCCTGCTGGAGCGCGAGGGCACGACCTGGCTAGCGCGGGGCGACCAGCCCCTGATGCGGACGGACGAAATGTCCCTGGCTGGCGGCCACAATCTGGCCAATGCCCTGGCGGCCCTGGCCCTCGCCGAGGTGGCTGGCCTGCCGCTGGCGCCCTGCCTGGGGGCGCTGCGGGCCTTCCAGGGCCTGGCCCATCGGACCGTGCTGGTGGCGGAGTGCCGGGGCGTGCGCTGGTTCGACGATTCCAAAGGCACCAATCCGGGGGCCACGGTGGCGGCCCTGCGGGGCCTGATCGACCCGGCCGGGCCGGGCCGGGCCGTGCTCATCGCCGGTGGCGACGGCAAGGGTGCCGACTTTGGCGAGCTGGCAGAGACGATCGGGCACACCGCCCGGGCCGTTATCCTGATCGGCCGCGACGGTCCCCGGATCGAGGGCGCCATCGCGGGCCGGGTCCCCACCCAACTGGCTCGGGATATGGAAGAGGCGGTGCGGCTGGCGGCATTGGTCGCACTGCCCGGCGACTCGGTATTGTTGTCACCGGCCTGCGCCAGTTTCGATATGTTCGACAATTACGAACATCGCGGCCGGGTCTTCGTGGCGGCGGTGAAGGGGCTCGGGGTATGAGCGAGGCCTTAGAAAACGGCAAGCCCCTGTCCCGCCGGCAACAGGCGCCACGCCTGCCCGAGATGGATTGGACCCTGCTGATCGCCGCGGCGGCCCTGATCGGGTTAGGCTTCGTCATGGTGGCCTCGGCCTCCATGCCCATCGCCGATCGCCAGTTCCATGATCCCTTCCACTTCATCTGGCGCCATGCGGCGGCACTGGCATTGGCCCTGGCGGCCGCCCTGGGGGTCCTGGCGGTGCCCATCCGCTTTTGGGAGCGACACGGGACCCTGCTTTTTTTCCTGGGCATCCTCTTGCTGGTGATGGTGCTAATCCCTGGCCTGGGACGCAACGTCAATGGTGCCACCCGCTGGATACCCCTGGGTCCCTTCAATCTCCAAAGCTCCGAGTTCATGAAGTTCTTCGCCGTCATCTTCATCGCCGGCTACCTGGTGCGACGGCGCGAGGAGGTCGAAACCCGTTTTATGGGCTTTGTCAAACCCATGGTACTGATCGCCATCGCCGCCACCCTCATCATGGCGGAGCCCGACTTTGGCACCACGGTGGTGCTGATGGCTACCGTCATGGCCATGCTCTTTCTGGGGGGGGTCAATATCGCCTACTTTGGCGCCCTGGTCGGCCTCGTGGTCCTGGCGGGGGTGGCCCTGGTGATCACCTCTCCCTACCGGATGCAGCGGGTCATCTCTTATCGGGATCCCTGGGCGGATCCCTTCGATACTGGCTTCCAGTTAAGTCAGGCCCTGATCGCCTTCGGGCGGGGGGAATGGGCCGGGGTTGGGCTGGGGAACGGCATCCAAAAACAGTTTTATCTCCCCGAGGCACACACCGACTTCATCATAGCCGTCGTCGGCGAGGAGTTGGGGCTGGCGGGGGTGCTGCTGGTCCTGGTCGCCTTTGGCTTTATCGTCTGGCGCGCCTTTCTCATCGGCTTTCGCGCCCGGCGGGCGGGACGGCATTTCGAGGCCTATCTGGCCCAGGGTTTTGGTTTGGGCCTGGGTCTCCAGGGGCTTATCAATATTGGGGTCAATGTCGGCCTGTTGCCGACCAAGGGCCTGACCCTGCCCTTTATGAGCTATGGCAGCAACAGCCTCATCGTCGCCAGCATGATCATCGCCGTGCTGTTACGCATCGACATGGAAGCCAAGCGTGACCCAAGTTCAGAACCAATCGTGGGTAGGGTGTCATGGGTGCGTGCCTAGCCGTCATGGCCGGCGGGACCGGCGGTCATGTCTTTCCGGCCCTGGCGGTTGCCGAGCTGTTGCGGGACCAGGGACAGGAGGTCTTCTGGATGGGGACCCGCCAGAAGATGGAGGCGCGGTTGGTGCCCGAGCATGGCTTTGAGATCGAGTGGATCGGCATCGAGGGCCTACGGGGCAAGGGTGGGCTCGCGTTACTGTCGGCCCCTTGGCAGCTGACGGTGGCCATGTCCCAGGCGGCCAGTATCCTGCGTCGCCGGCGTCCGAACCTGGTGCTGGGCATGGGGGGATTCGCCTCGGGCCCAGGCGGTCTCGTGGCCCGCATGCTGGGTATTCCCCTGGTTATCCATGAACAAAATCAAGTGCCGGGACTTACCAACCAGTGGCTGTCCCGGATTGCCCGCCGCGTCTTCCAGGCCTTTCCCAACAGCTTTCCCGCGAGTCGTGGGGCCGAGACCTGCGGCAACCCGGTGCGCCCCGAGATTAGCGCCCTGGCTGCCCCGGCAGAACGTCTGGGCCCGCGCCAGGGCAGGACACGTCTGCTGGTGGTCGGGGGCTCCCTGGGTGCCCAGGCCCTGAACGAGCAGGTCGCCGCCGCCGTGGCGCTCATGCCGCTAGATGCCCGCCCCCTGATTCGCCACCAGGCCGGTGAACGGACCCTGGAAGTCGCTCGCCAGGCTTACGCCAGCGCCAGGGTCGAGGCCGAGGTGACGCCTTTTATCAGGGACATGGCGGAGGCCTATGGCTGGGCGGATCTGGTAATATGTCGCGCCGGCGCCCTGACGGTGTCGGAACTGGCCGCCGCGGGGCTGGGCGCGATTCTGGTCCCCTACCCCTCGGCGGTAGATGATCATCAGACCGCTAACGCCGCCTACCTGGCGGACCCTGGCGGGGCAGAGATTCTGCCCCAATCCCAATTAAACGCCGCGAGACTAGGCGCCATTCTGACCCGGTTACTCGGTGACCGCGCCCGTCTCCTGGCCATGGCCGAGGCGGCCCGCGCCCGGGCCATGCCGGATGCCGCGAGACATATCGCCGCTGCTTGCCTCGCCGAGGTTGCCCCATGAATAACCCCTCCCTTCTCTTGCCTGGGCATCATGCCGGTCGCATGGGCCGTATTCGCCGCCTGCACTTCATCGGTATCGGCGGCGCGGGCATGAGCGGTATCGCCGAAATCATGCTGGACCTGGGCTACGAGGTATCCGGCTCCGACAAGCGTGCCAACGCGGCGACCCACCGGCTAGAGAAGCTGGGCGCCCGTGTCTTCATCGGCCATGCAGCGGAACAGATCCAGGGTGTGGATGCCGTCGTCGTTTCCAGCGCCATCGACGAAGCCAACCCCGAGATCATCGCCGCGCGCGCGGTCCGCGCGCCCCTGGTGCGGCGCGCCGAGATGCTGGCGGAACTCATGCGCTTTTACTATGGCGTGGCGGTCGCCGGTACCCACGGCAAGACCACCACCACCAGTCTGGTGGCGAGCGTCCTGGCGGAGGGTGGCCTTGACCCCACCTTTATTATCGGTGGCCTCTTGAACAGCGCTGGAGCCAACGCCCGGCTTGGCAGCCACCACTACCTGGTGGCGGAGGCCGACGAGAGCGATGCCTCCTTCCTCTATTTGCAGCCCATGCTGTCGGTCATCACCAACATCGACGCCGACCACATGGTGACCTATGGCAACGACTTTGGCCGGCTGCGCAATACCTTCATGGAATTTCTGCACCATCTGCCCTTCTACGGGCTGGCGGTGCTCTGTATCGATGACAAGGAGGTGCGCGACCTGGTACCCGAGGTCCCGCGTCCCGTGCGGACCTATGGCACCCGGGCGGAGGCGGACGTGCGGGCCGATCAGGTCCGCCAGGAAGGGTTGCGGATGTTCTTCGAGGTCCAGCATGCGGGCGGCCGTTTCCCGGTAGAACTCAACCTTCCTGGTCGACACAATGTCCTTAATGCCCTGGCGGCGATCGCCGTGGGTCTGGAGCTAGGAGTGCCGGTGGAGGCCATCCGCCGGGCCCTGTCGGGATTCCAGGGCATCGGCCGGCGCTTCGTGGTGAGCCAGGTCCAGGATGCCGCGGGTCGCGGCTTGATCCTCATCGACGACTATGGCCATCACCCCCGCGAGGTGGCGGCGACCCTGGAGGCGGCGCGGCAGGGCTGGCCCGGCCGGCGGCTGGTGTTGGTCTTCCAGCCCCACCGTTACAGCCGCACCCAGGAGCAGTTCGATGACTTTGTTCAGGTCCTTTCCGGCGTGGACCGCCTGGTGCTCTGCGAGGTCTATCCCGCCGGGGAGGCGCCCATCCCCGGGGCCGATGGCCGCGCCCTCAGTCGCGCGATTCGCGCCCGTGCACAGGTCGATCCCGTCTTTTGCCAGCAGCTTGACGAGGTGCCGGCGGTACTGGGCCATCTCCTGGAGGACGGTGACCTGGTGTTGCTCTCCGGGGCGGGGGACATTGGCGGGCTGGCCGCGCGCCTGCCCGGGATGCTGCGGCGGGGAGATGGGGACGATGGCCGGGATTAGGGCGCGGGACCCCGCGCTTGCCGGGGGGCGCGGCCGATGATTGGCGCCACTTCCCCCCCCCGCGGCGAGCTCCGCCTGGACGAGCCTTTGGCGCGCCATACCAGTTGGCGGGTGGGCGGACCGGCCAAGCGTTTCTATCGCCCGGCGGACGCGGCGGATCTGGTCGTCTTTTTGGGCACCCTGGATGCCGAGGAGCCGCTCCTTTGGCTGGGTTTGGGGAGCAACCTCCTAGTCAGTGACGAGGGCTTTGCCGGCACGGTCATCCAGACGCAGGGCCGCTTAAGCGCCCTGGAGCGGCTGGGCGACCTGGGGCTGAGGGCGGAATGTGGTGTCTCCTGTGCCAGCGCCGCGCGCTTCGCCGCCCGCGCGGGCCTGGCCGGGATCGAGTTCCTGGCCGGCATCCCGGGCACTCTGGGCGGGGCCCTGGCCCTGAATGCAGGGGCCCACGGCGGCGAGACGTGGGAGCGGGTGAGCAAGGTCATGACGGTGGACCGCGCGGGTCGGGTCCGGGAGCGACTCCCCGCGGACTTCCGGGTTGACTATCGCCAGGTCGAGGGGCCTAGGGAGGAGTGGTTTCTCGCTGTTGAACTAGCCCTGGAGGCAGGCGAGCCCGCGGCCTGCCAGGCCCGTATTCGTGACCTCCTGGAGCGACGCAACCAGTCCCAACCCATCGGCCAGCCGAGTTGCGGGTCGGTCTTTCGCAATCCGCCCGGGGATTATGCCGCGCGCCTGATCGAAGCCGCGGGTCTGAAGGGTGAGTGCGAGGGCGGTGCCCAGGTATCGACCCGGCACGCGAATTTCATCATCAACACCGGCGGCGCCAGTGCCCATGACATCCTGCGGCTGATCGAGCGGGTGCGGGCGCGGGTGGCTAGCCAAAGCGGTGTGACGCTGCGGACCGAGGTCCATTTCATTGGAGGAGAGACGGCATGAATCCGGACGTGGCTCATTTCGGCAAGGTGGCCTTGCTCCTGGGAGGCACCTCGGCGGAGCGCGAGATCTCACTCAGGAGCGGCCAGGCCGTGCTCGCCGCCCTGGGGCGCCGGGGGGTGGAGGTGGAGCCCATTGACCCGGATGCTAGCGTCCTCGAGCGGCTGCGGCTGGGGGGTTACGACCGCGTCTTCATCATGCTCCACGGCCGGGGTGGCGAGGATGGTCAAATTCAGGGAGCCCTGGAGACCCTGGGCCTGCCTTACACGGGTTCGGGCGTCCTGGGCTCGGCACTGGGCATGGACAAATATCGCTGCAAGCTGGCCTGGCAGGGCGCGGGCCTGCCCACGGCGGACTTCGTACCGCTCCGGGTGGACGGTGACCTGCCGCGCGCGGCGGGCCTGGGCTTTCCCCTCATGATCAAACCGGCCCACGAGGGCTCCAGTATTGGCATGGCGCGGGTGGAGGACGAGGAGCAACTGGCCTCTGCCTGGGGCGAGGCGGGGCGTTACGACCGCCTGGTGATCGCCGAGCGTTGGATCTCCGGCCCCGAATTTACCTGCGCCATTCTCGGCGATGAGGCCTTGCCCATGATCCGGCTGGAGACGCCCCGCGCCTTCTACGACTATCAGGCTAAATATTTCGCCGATGACACCCGCTACCTCTGTCCCTGCGGACTGTCCCCGGAGCAGGAGAAGCGATTACAAGCCCTGGCCCTCTCGGCCTTCGAGACCGTCGGCGCCAGAGGCTGGGGTAGGGTAGACCTGATGTTGGATGGGGAGGGAGTACCCAATCTGTTGGAGATCAACACGGTGCCAGGCATGACCGATCATAGCCTGGTGCCCATGGCGGCCAAGGCCCGAGGGATCGGCTTTGATGAACTGGTCTGGCGCATCCTGGAGACGAGCCTTGAATAGGCTGGTCCCCCCCCTGGTGCAGCAGCCGTTTCCGCCGCCGGTACCCGGGCAGGATGCCAAGGTGGCCTGGCGGTTGTTCAAGGGGATTTCTGGCCTGATTCTGATCGCCATCCTGGTGGGTGGCGCTCAGTGGTTGCTGCGCCTGGAGTCCGAGTATCTGCCAGTGCGGGTGGTCAGTATCGAGGGTGAGGTGCGGCAAATGACCTTGCAGCAGATCCAGGATCGGGTCGGCCAGACGCTGGATGCGGGGATTCTCACCCAGGACCTGGCCGCCATTCAGGCCGCCATCAAGGAACTGCCCTGGGTGGGCAGCGCTGGGGTGCGCCGCGCCTGGCCGGACCGGCTGGTAATCTCGGTCCGAGAGCATAAGCCCCTGGCCCGGTGGGGCGATGATGGCCTGGTGACCGCCGAAGGCCGTGTATTCCGGCCAGACCGACATGAAATACCCCATGGTCTGCCGCGTCTGTCGGGTCCCGATGATCAGGGGCCACAAGTGGTCGCCCGTTTCCAGGCCTGGCAGCCCTTGCTCAAGGCCCAGGGTCTGTCCATCCTGGCCCTCGAGGATGATCCAAGGGGGGCTTGGACCCTGACAACGGATGCTGGCTTCAATCTCTTGCTGGGCAAAACGGAGGTCGATTCACGCCTGGAGCGCTTCCTGCGCGCCTATCCCCACATCCTGGCAGCAGGGCGGCCGGCGCGCGTTGATATGCGATATAGTAATGGTCTAGCCGTAAGCTGGTCTGGCGCCAGGATTGCCCGGGAGCCTGATCCGAGCGCCGGCTGGTTCGTCCAGACGGATCCCGCTGGCGAGCCTTTGGCCCCCACCCCCAATCACACCCCCTTTCCCCCCCTTGGACCGCTGGTCGAGATCCGACGGTCGTCCCGGAGTTAGCCCAGATGGCGCGGCGCGGCGATAAAAATTTATTAGTGGGGCTGGACATTGGTACCTCCAAGATCGCCTGCCTGGTGGGCGAGGAGCGGGAGGATGGTCTGATCGAGATCGTGGGGGTCGGCACCCATCCCTCGCGGGGCCTCAAGCGGGGCGTGGTGGTGGATATCGAATCCACGGTACAGTCCATCCAGCGCGCCGTTGAGGAGGCGGAACTGATGGCCGGCTGCGAGATCCACTCGGTCCACGCGGGTATCGCCGGTAGTCATATCCGCAGTCTGAGCTCCCATGGCATCACCGCCATCAAGGACCGGGAGGTGAGCCAGGCCGACATGGATCGGGTAATAGACGCCGCCCGGGCGGTCGCTATTCCGGCGGACCAGCGGATTCTCCATGTTCTGCCCCAGGAATTCATCATCGATGGCCAAGAGGGCATCCGGGAGCCCATCGGCATGTGCGGTGTTCGCTTGGAGGCGCGGGTGCATCTCGTCACGGGTGCCGTCAGCGCTGCGCAGAATATCGTCAAGTGCATCCGCCGCTGCGGGCTGGAGGTGGATGATCTGGTGCTGGAGCAGCTAGGTTCGAGCTATGCGGTGCTGGGGGAAGACGAGAAGGAGTTGGGCGTCTGCCTCATCGATATCGGCGGGGGTACCACGGACCTGGCGATTTTCACCGATGGTGCCATCCAGCACACGGCGGTCATACCTATCGCCGGAGATCAGGTGACCAATGACATTGCCGTGGCCCTGCGCACCCCGACCCAGTATGCGGAGCGTATCAAGGTCCGTCATGCCTGCGCCCTGGCACACCTCGCGGGAGGGGGCGAAATGATCGAGGTGCCAAGTATTGGCGAACGCCCCCCACGCCGTCTGTCGCGTCAGACCCTGGCCGAGGTGGTGGAGCCTCGTTACGAGGAGTTGCTCAACTTGGCGCTGGCGGAGTTGCGCCGCACTGGCCTGGAGGCCAAGGTCGCCAGCGGGGTCGTCATGACCGGTGGCAGTTCCAAGATGGCGGGGCTCATGGACCTGGCGGAGGAGGTCTTCCATATGCCCGTTCGCCTTGGGCACCCCCAGAATGCCGTGGGATTGGAGGAGGTGATGACTAATCCCATCCACGCTACAGGGGTCGGCCTCCTCCTGTACGCCCGCCAAAACCGATTCGCCTTCCGTTCCCTGCCGAAAGAGAAGCAGGGGCTAAAGGGGGTACTGGCGCGGATGAGGAGTTGGTTCCAGGGGAATTTCTGAGTTTTTTTTCACGGCCTTCAGGGGTCGTGGCCGGCGTTGCCCTGGTCGGGGATGCCAAGATGTGGATCGCGGCCATCCGGTTGGAAGTCCTGGGTGGTTCGAGGGATAAACGTTTAGATATCAAATAATTGCAATAGGAGTCAATGAATGTTCGAGCTGATGGATACCCATACCCAGAACGCCGTCATCAAGGTCATCGGTGTTGGCGGCGGTGGCGGCAATGCCGTTAACCACATGATGGAGTCCTCCATTGAAGGCGTGGAATTTATCTGCGCCAACACAGATGCCCAGGCGCTGAAGCATTCCAGTGTCAAGACCATACTGCAATTGGGCGCCGCCATCACCAAGGGGCTGGGCGCCGGCGCCAGTCCCCTCGTGGGCCGCCAGGCGGCGGAAGAGGATCGCGACCGGATTCGCGATGCCCTGGAAGGGGCCGATATGGTCTTCATCACCGCCGGCATGGGCGGTGGCACCGGCACGGGGGCTACGCCCGTCGTTGCCGAGGTGGCCAAGGAGTTGGGCATCCTGACGGTGGCGGTGGTGACCAAGCCCTTCCCCTTCGAGGGCGGCAAGCGCATGAAGATCGCCGAGGAGGGTATCGAGGCCCTCGCGAGCCGGGTCGATTCCCTCATCACCATTCCAAACGAGAAACTGCTGGCGGTGCTGGGCAAGGAAATGAGCCTGCTCAATGCCTTCAAGGCCGCCAACGACGTCCTGCTCAATGCGACCCGGGGTGTGGCCGAACTCATCACCCGTCACGGCCTCATCAACGTGGACTTTGCCGACGTCAAGACCGTCATGTCCGAGATGGGCGAGGCGATGATGGGCATGGGCGCGGCGACGGGGGTGAACCGGGCGCGGGAGGCGGCGGAGGCGGCCATCAACAGCCCCCTCCTGGGCGATATCGACCTCTCGGGCGCCAAGGGTATCCTGGTCAACATCACCGCCGGCATGGATCTCACCATCGGTGAATTCGACGAGGTGGGTAACACGGTCCGGGACTTTGCCGACGAGGATGCCACCGTGGTGGTGGGCACCGTCATCGACCCCGATCTGGACGACGAGATGCGGGTCACCGTGGTCGCCACTGGTCTCGGGGGCAATCGTGGCCGCGGGAGTTCCCAGACCCGCGCCGATAGCCCCCGGCTGCAGGTGGTGGCCAATGATCGCACCACGCCCAAGGCCTCCAGCTACTCGGATCCCTTTGGCCGTAAATCCAAGTCCTCCGCCGCCAATACGCAGCCCGACCTGGATTATCTGGACATCCCCGCCTTCCTGCGTCGCCAGGCTGACTGAGCGCCTCCCGCCGGGAGTGGGTCTGCCTGGGTCGGGCAGGTCCAACCTGGTGGAGCGCAAGAGACCCACCGCCGGTGGTCCAGGAGCCACCGGCGGTTCCCGTTGTGGCTTTCCCCCCCTTGGCGTCTTCGTTGGCGCTCGCCTTCGACAAGAAAATCAATACGATTTTCTTGCAACAAAACCCAGCTAGGGATAATAATGCGGGAAAACCCTTAGGGGTTGGAGCGCGGTTTTTCGCTGTCAGCGGAAAAAGGGCGCCATCCCAATAAATTAGGCCAAACGGGGATCGACCCGGGCCGTATCCGGTTCAGCAACGGGCACCAAGAGGAGAGGGGCGATGATCAGGCAGCGTACGCTCAAAAATGTCATCCGCGCCACGGGCGTCGGCTTGCACACCGGTGACAAGGTCTACCTAACCCTGCGACCCGCGGCCCCGGACACCGGCATCGTCTTTCGCCGCACCGATCTCGCCGTGCCGGTGGATATACCTGCCTGTCCGCTGAATGTGGGCGATACCCGCCTCTCCACCACTCTGGTTAAGGACGGGGTGCGCATCTCGACCGTGGAGCATCTGCTCTCGGCCTTCGCCGGCCTGGGTATCGACAATGCCTACGTGGACGTCAGCGCGGCGGAGGTGCCCATCATGGATGGCAGTGCCGGCCCCTTCGTCTTCCTGATCCAGTCGGCGGGCATCGAGGAGCAGAATCGTGCCAAGCGTTTTGTCCGCATCAAACGCCGGGTCCGGGTGGAGGACGGCGACAAGTACGCCATGTTCGAGCCCTATGACGGCTTCAAGGTGGAGTTTGCCATCGATTTCGATCATCCAGCCTTCCCCTCCCGTACCCGGGCGGCGACCGTCGATCTGTCCGCCACCTCTTTCGTCAAGGAGGTTAGCCGGGCCCGCACCTTCGGTTTCCTGCGCGACATCGAAGCCCTGCGCCAACAGAACCTGGCCTTGGGTGGGAGCATGGATAACGCGGTGGTGGTGGATGACTACCGGGTGCTCAACGAGGAAGGGCTGCGCTATGAGGACGAGTTTGTCCGCCATAAAATCCTGGATGCCATCGGTGACCTCTATCTCCTGGGTCATTCCCTGATCGGTGCCTTCCGGGGCTACAAATCGGGTCATGGGCTGAATAATCAGCTCCTGCGCGCCCTGATCGCCGACCGCTCCGCCTGGGAAGAGGTCACCTACGAGGAGGATGGCGCCGCTCCGGCGCGCGTCCGCCGCCTGCAGTTGGCCATCGCCTGATACTCTCCCTTCCCCCCTGGGCCTGCTAGCCGGGCCGGGTTAAATGTCCCCGGCTCCGGCTACGGCTCGTGCCAGCCGGCACAGCGCCCGCCCAAGTTCCGTATCGCCCTGGGCCTCCCCCGCCTGCCGGAGCAGGGCAGCCGTGGCCGGGGAGATCCTTGCCCTGGGCCTGTCCATTTCCAGGGCCCGCCTGGCAACCGCCAAGGGTTGGACGCGGACCTGGCAGGCCTCGATTTCCCCCTGGGTGCTGCTGAGATTGGCCGTCAGTTCCGGGGCCTGAAAGCGGAGCCGCGAGGCCCAGGCCGGTGAGTCAGTGATCAGGGTCAGCTTGCCCTCCTCTAGGGTGGCGTAGAGACAATGGGCGTCGAGCGGGGGCAACAGGCGAGCGCGGACGGCTTGCAATAACTGTCGCTGCCGGTCGACGATGGCTAGCAGCGCGCCTCGGGTCTCGCTGTCGCTCACGCAGCGGAGGGCGTGGCGGAGGGGTCTGGGGGCCATGGGGTAAAGAGGTCCGTAGGTGGTTTCAAGATATTGATTTATAATGATTGACTCGCCATGTGGGCGGCCCTGGAGGGGAGGTTAACCATTTTTTGCTTGGCGGGGAGGCAGTCGTCCGGTAAGATAACCGAGTTTTTTGCAACGGAATTACTGGATGAAAAACTGCATTTCGCACCGATGTCATGTTGGCATTGGGCCCCGGACGCAGCTTTGGCTCAGTGTCCTGGTCCTTGCCCTGGTCGTTGCCGGCGCGGGTGCCGCCGGCTTTTGGTACGGTCAAATCCGTTTGGCGAGCGAGACAGGCAGCGATCGGAATTCCCTGCTGATGGCCTCCCTGGCCCAGAAGAAAAGCGATGATCTCACCTTAAGTGAGCTGCAATCATCCGGCGAAATCGATGCCCTGAGCCTCAAGCTCGGCCAGATGCAGGCTGAGATCCTGCGCCTCAATGCCCTCGGTGAGCGACTGGTCGAAAAGGCCGGTCTCAGTCCCGAGGAATTCGACTTTCAGTATACCCCGCCCCAGGGTGGTCCCGAACCCCATGAGACCCTACCATCCTCGGCGGATGAATTCGCCTTTGAGATGGCCCGCCTGTCCGATCAATTGTTGGATCGTGGCCGCAAGCTCAGGTTGCTCGACCAGCTGACCATGGAGCGGGAATTGGGGGAGGAGAGCCTGGTCACGGGCCTCCCGGTCCGTTCCGGTTACGTCTCTTCCTATTTTGGCGTTCGTAAGGACCCTATTCATGGTGGGCGGGGCTTCCATAGTGGCATCGACTATGCCGGCAAGATGGGCAGCGACATACTGGCCGTGGCCGATGGCCTGGTTATCTTCAGTGACTCGGTGAGTGGCTACGGGCGAACGGTGGATTTACGCCACGCCAATGGGCTGGTGACCCGCTACGCCCACTGCAAAAAGCTGCTGGTCGAGGTGGGCGATCTGGTGACCAAGGGCCAGGTTATCGCAACCCTGGGCAACAGCGGTCGCTCCACCGGGCCCCACCTCCATTTCGAGGTGCTGAGGGATGGCGTAGCCATGAATCCGCTGCGCTTGGCGGGCCTGGATCTCCCCAAGTAGGCCTATTCAATCTTCCTGGGCTGGTTCCGGCCCCGACAGACCCCCTTCCGGACCCGATCCAGCCCCGGGCGACAGCCGCTCGGGGCAATCGGGTTCGGCTTCCCGGCCGCTCTTGCGGTATTATTTCCCTAGTTTTTCCTACTCCGGACAATTCCTCGCATGGTCACTAATCTGCTCAAAAAGGTCTTCGGCAGCCGCAATGATCGGCTTGTGAAGAAGATGTCCAAGACGGTCGCGGAGATTTCCGCCCTAGAGCCGGCGGTGGAAACCCTCACCGACGAGGCCTTGCGGGCCAAGACCGACGAGTTCCGGAGCCGATTGGCGCAGGGCGCCCACCTGGACACCTTGATGGGCGAGGCCTTCGCCGTCGTGCGCGAGGCCGGTCGCCGGGTGCTGGGCATGCGCCACTTCGACGTCCAGATGATCGGCGGCATGGTGCTCAACGATGGCCGCATCGCCGAGATGCGTACCGGCGAGGGTAAGACCCTGGTGGCCACCCTGGCCGCCTATCTCAATGCCTTGCCCGCCAAGGGCGTGCACGTGGTCACGGTCAACGACTACCTGGCCCGTCGCGACGCAGCTTGGATGGGGCGTATCTACACCTTCCTGGGGCTCTCGGTTGGCGTCATCAATTCATCGGGCGGCATGGGTCCGGACGCCGCCTCCTATGCCCTGGATTTTGAGTTTGAACCGACCCCCGGCGGCCCGGGTTACCGATATCTGCGTGCCGTTACTCGTCGCGAGGCCTATGCCGCCGATATAACCTATGGCACCAACAACGAATTCGGCTTCGATTACCTGCGCGACAATATGGCCTTTACGCCGGAGCAGCGAGTCCAGCGCGACCCCTTCTATGCCATTGTGGACGAGGTGGACTCCATCCTCATCGACGAGGCTCGGACTCCACTCATCATCTCGGGTCCCTCCGAGGGCAACACCGACCTCTACAAGAAGATCGACGCTATCATCCCGCGCCTGACGCGCCAGGACCCCATCACCAACGAGGAGGGCAAGCCGGACTTCGGGTCCGGCGACTACTCGGTGGACGAGAAGGCCCGCCAGGCCTTCCTGAGCGAGGAAGGCCACCAGCATGTCGAAGAGATGTTGTCGGACATGGGCCTGCTTGGCGAGGGGGAGAGCCTCTACGATCCGGCCAACATTGCTCTCATGCACCATGTCTATGCCGCCCTGCGCGCCCACGTCCTCTTCCACAGGAACGTCGAATACATCGTCCGCGATGGCCAGATCATCATTGTGGACGAGTTCACGGGACGTACCATGCCCGGCCGGCGCTGGTCCGAAGGTCTGCACCAGGCGGTGGAGGCCAAGGAGGGGGTGGCCATCCAGCAGGAAAATCAGACCCTCGCCTCCATCACCTTCCAGAATCTCTTCCGCCTCTACCCCAAGCTGGCGGGCATGACGGGTACGGCCGATACCGAGGCCTACGAATTCCAGCAGATCTACGGTTTGGAGGTGGTGGTTATCCCCACCAACCAGCCCATGATTCGCGACGATCGCGGCGATCTGGTCTATCTCACCGCCAAGGAGAAGTACCAGGCCATTATCGAGGACATCCGCGACTGCGTGAAAAAGGGTCAGCCGGCCCTGGTCGGCACGGCCTCGATCGAGACCTCGGAGCTCATCTCCGGCCTCCTCAAGACGGAGAAGATCCCTCACGAGGTTCTGAACGCCAAGCAGCATGAGCGCGAGGCCGGCATCATCGCCCAGGCCGGCCGGCCCGGGGCCGTGACCATCGCCACCAACATGGCGGGTCGTGGCACCGACATCGTGCTGGGCGGGAGCCTGGATGCGGAGTTGGAGGAGATCAAGGACGAGGCCCAGCGCCAGGCGGCCCGGGAGGCCTGGAAGCTGCGCCACGCCCAGGTGCTCGCCTCGGGCGGTCTGCACGTCGTGGGTACCGAGCGCCATGAATCCCGCCGCATTGACAACCAGTTGCGGGGCCGGTCCGGTCGCCAGGGCGACCCGGGGTCCAGCCGCTTCTACCTTTCCCTGGAAGATAGCCTGATGCGCATCTTCGCCTCCGAGAAGGTAGGGGCCATGATGCAGAAGCTCGGCATGCAGGAGGGCGAGGCTATCGAGCACCCCTGGGTGACCAAGGCCATCGAGAATGCCCAGCGCAAGGTCGAGGGCCGTAACTTCGATATCCGCAAGCAACTCCTCGAATTCGACGACGTCGCCAATGACCAGCGCAAGGTCATCTATCAGCAAAGACGCGAGTTGATGGATGCCCGGGACGTCTCCGATACCATCGCAGTCTGGCGGGCCGATGTCCTGGGGGCCCTCCTAGACCGTTATATCCCGCCCCAGAGTCTGGAGGAGCAATGGGATCTGCCTGGCGCCGAACGGGCCTTGAGCGACCTCGTCGGCGGTGACTGGCCCCTGCGCCACTGGCTGGAGAGCGATGATTCCCTGCACGAGGAGACCCTGCGCCAGCGCGTCCTGGACGACCTGGCGGAGCGCTACCGGGACAAGGAGGGGCAGGTTGGACCCGATGTCATGCGCCAGGTCGAGAAGGCCGTCATGATCCAGACCCTGGACACCCAGTGGAAGGACCACCTCGCCGCCATGGACTATCTGCGCCAGGGCATCCACCTGCGCGGCTATGCCCAGAAGAATCCCAAGCAGGAATATAAGCGCGAAGCCTTCGAGATGTTCTCCGCCATGCTCGACAGTATCAAGTCGGAGGTGGTGGGTACCCTGGCGCGGCTGCAACTGGCCACCGAGGGCGGGGCCGTCCCCCCACCACCGCGCCAGGTACCGGAGCGTGAGTTCGAGTTCAAGCACGAGGAATTTCATGGGCTCACCGCGCCCGAGGAGCCCGCTGGGCCCCCTCCCGGTGGGGGGCGCGAGCATGAGCAACCCTATGTGCGCGAGGACCGCAAGGTCGGTCGCAACGAGCCTTGCCCCTGCGGCTCGGGCAAGAAATTCAAACACTGCCACGGCAAGGCGTCTTGAGCCACCCGCATCCGGCATTCACCCCAGCGCCCTCCCGCCGAGTGAAGGTCGCTCGGGGCTCTCGCACACAATTAAGCATTGGGGTCCCAGGACCAGGTGGGTGGCGGTGATGAGTGACGAGCCGATTCCCTTTGCAGCCGTACCAGGGGTGCGACTGGCGGCGGTGGCCGCCGGCATTCGCTACCAGAACCGGAAAGACCTCTGTCTCCTGGAACTGGCCCCGGGTGCCCAATGCGCGGCGGTCTTTACCCGCAATGCCTTCTGCGCCGCGCC
Source organism: Chromatiaceae bacterium (assembly GCA_044228695.1). Classification (GTDB taxonomy): domain Bacteria; phylum Pseudomonadota; class Gammaproteobacteria; order Chromatiales; family Chromatiaceae; genus M0108. The sequence continues at coordinate 43,427 of JBGAUK010000007.1, forward strand.
CGTGATCCTGGCTCGCCGCCATCTGGCGGCCGCCGCCCCCCGCTATCTGCTCATCAATTCCGGCAACGCCAACGCCGGTACCGGTCACCGGGGCCTGGCCGATGCCGAGGCCAGTTGCGCCGCCCTCGCCGCCCTGGCGGCCTGTAGCGCCGAGGCGGTGCTGCCCTTTTCGACGGGGGTGATCGGCGAACCCTTGCCCCTCGATCGCCTGGCGGCGGCCCTCCCCGCCGCCCTGGCCGGCCTGGATGCTGAGGCCTGGCCCCTGGCCGCCCGCGCCATCATGACCACGGATACCCGGCCCAAGCTGGCCTCGCGTACCTTTATGGTCGCGGGACGCCGGGCGGTGGTGACCGGCATCGCCAAGGGTGCGGGCATGATCCGCCCCGATATGGCGACCATGCTGGCCTTTTTGGCGACCGATGTGGCGGTAGAGGGGGGGCTCTTGCAGGCCTGCTTGGCGGAGGCGGTGGCGACCTCCTTCAATGCGATCACGGTGGATGGCGACACCTCCACCAACGACGCCTGCGTCCTGGCCGCCACCGGCACCCTGGGCAATGCCCCCCTCTTGGAGGCGAATTCGGCGGATTACCGGGCCTTGTGTGACGCGGTCGGGGTGCTGTGCCAGGAACTGGCCACCGCAATCGTGCGTGATGGGGAGGGGGCAACCAAGCTGGTGACCCTGGTGGTCGAAGAGGCCGCGGATGGCGGGGAGGCCCGCCGCGTCGCCGATACCATCGCCCACTCGCCCCTGGTCAAGACCGCGCTCTTCGCCTCCGACCCCAACTGGGGCCGCATCCTGGCCGCCGTGGGGCGATCGGGTCTGGCGGGCCTCGACATCGACCGGGTGCGCATCTGGCTCGGGGATACCCTGGTCGTCCGCGACGGCGGCCGCGATCCCGACTACACCGAGCAGGCGGGTCGGGATGCCATGGCGGGCACCGAGATTGGCATCCGGGTCGCTTTGGGCCGAGGCCAGGCTCGCATCCAGGTCCTGACCTGCGACCTCTCTTACGATTACGTCAAGATCAACGCCGAATATCGGACCTGAACCGCCCCGGATGGGGCCTGGGTTCCCGGCTAGGTCCGGGACGCCTTCTCCGCTATCCCCGACAGCCCAAAGCGCCGGTCGAGTTCCGCGAGGACCTGGTCCGGTCCCAGGCCTTGCTGCGCCAGCAGCACCAGGCAGTGAAACCAGAGGTCGGCGACCTCGGCGGTGATCCGGGCCGGATCGCCATCCTTAGCCGCCATGACGGTCTCGGTGGCCTCCTCGCCGATCTTCTTGAGGATAGCGTCCAGGCCCTTGGCGTAGAGGCGGGCGACGTAGGAGCTGTCGGGCTCGGCCTGCTTGCGTTCCTCCAGCACCCGGGCCAGACGTTCGAGGATGTCGCTCATGCGCTAGTGTCCGTAGATGGCGCTGGGGTCCTTGAGCACCGGCTCGACCTCCGCCCAGGCGCCGTCCCGTAACTCGCGGTAAAAGCAATTATGGCGGCCGGTGTGGCAGGCAATGCCGCCCTTTTGTTCCACCTCCAGCAGGATGACATCGGCGTCACAATCGAGGCGAAGGGCCTTGACGAGCTGCTCGTGGCCAGAGGATTCCCCCTTGTGCCAGAGCTTGCCCCGGGAGCGGGACCAATAGACGGCGTGGCCGCTGGCCTGGGTCGCCGCCAGGGCCTCGCGGTTCATCCAGGCCATCATGAGGATCTTGCCAGTGCCGGTCTCCTGGGCGATGGCGGGGACCAGGCCCTGGTCATTCCATTTGATGGCGTCGAGCCAGTCTGTCGTCATGGCGAATATCACGGTTGTGCAGTGAGGTTGTCAGGAAAGCCCAGGGATGCAAGGGGCTGGTTCAGCCGCCCGCCAGGGCGTCGGCCAGGCGCTGGCCTTCGGCGAAGTCCAGGGTGCCTTCGTAGATGGCCCTGCCGGTGATGGCGGCGTTGATACCGCTGGCGGCCACGGCGCAGAGGGCGCGAATGTCATCCAGGTTGGTGATGCCCCCGGAGGCGATGACCGGGATGCGGATGGCCTCCGCCAGGGCGCGGGTGGCGGCCAGGTTGGGTCCGGTCATCATGCCGTCGCGGCCGATGTCGGTATAGACGATGGCGGTGACGCCGTCGCCCTCGAAGCGCCCCGCCAGTTCTTCCACCCGAAGATCGGTGATCTCGGCCCAGCCCTTGATGGCGACCTGACCTTCTCGGGCGTCCAGACCGACGATGACATGGCCGGGGAAGGCCCGGCAGGCGCGGGCGACGAAGGCTGGATCCTTGACCGCTTGAGTGCCTATGATGCAGTAGCTGACCCCGGCCTCCAGGTAGGCGGCGATAGTGGCCTCGTCGCGGATACCGCCGCCGACCTGGATCGGCAGGTCCGGATAGGCGGCGGCGATGGCGCGGATGGCGGTGCCGTTGACCGGTTCGCCGGCAAAGGCACCGTTGAGGTCCACCAAGTGCAGGCGCCGAGCGCCGGCGTTTACCCAACGGCCGGCAATCTGGACAGGATCGTCGGAGAAGATGGTCTCGTCTTCCATGCGGCCCTGGCGCAGCCGCACGCAGCGGCCATCCTTGAGGTCAATGGCGGGGATCAGGAGCAAGGGGAGTTACCTCGTGGCGGGGCCGATCGCGAAGCCTCACAGCGACCCCTTGGTGGAGGGCGTGATGCCGCTCATGCGCGGGTCTGGTTCCAGGGCCATGCGCAGGGCGCGGCCGAAGGCCTTGAAGATGGTTTCGGCCTGGTGATGGGCATTGTGCCCCCGCAGGTTGTCGATGTGCAGGGTCAGGGCGGCGTGGTTGACGAGGCCCTGAAAGAATTCCTGGAAGAGGTCCACGTCGAAGGCGCCGATCATGGCGCGGGTGAACTGGACCTGATAGCTCAAGCCAGGACGCCCTGAGAGGTCTACCACCACCCGGGAGAGCGCCTCGTCCAGGGGCACATAGGCATGGCCGTAGCGGCGGATGCCCTGCTTGTCGCCGACCGCGCGGGCCAGGGCCTGACCGAGGGTGATGCCGATGTCCTCGGCCGTGTGGTGGGCGTCAATGTGCAAGTCGCCCTCGGCCTCGATCTCCAGATCGATGAGTCCGTGACGCGCTACCTGGTCGAGCATGTGCTCCAGGAAGGGCAGGCCCGTCTTGAACCGCGACCGGCCGGTCCCATCCAGATCGACACTGACCCGGATGCGGGTCTCCAGGGTATGACGTTCGACGAGGGCGCGGCGGTTGGGAATGGCTGCTGGCACGGGTTATCTTTCGACGAAGGGTTGGCAGGGGCGCCTATTAAACCATAGGCGGGGAGCCTCCGGCTGTTCCATCGCCCGGGCCAGGGCGCGGAAGCATGGCGTTACCCGCCTCCGACCGGTCAGGTTTCCAACCAAAAGGTCACGGGCCCATCATTGACCAGGCTCACCCGCATGTCGGCGCCAAAGCGCCCGGCCGCGACCTGGGCATGGCGAGCCCGGGCCGACGCCAGGAGCAGATCGAAGAGGCGGCGACCCTCATCCGGTGGCGCGGCGGCGGTGAAGCTGGCGCGGGTCCCCTTGCGGGTATCCGCCGCCAGGGTGAACTGGGGGACCAGCAGCAGGCCCCCGCCCAGGTCCCTCAGGCTCAGGTTCATGCGGCCCCTGGCGTCGGGAAAGACCCGATAGCCCAGCAGGCGTTCGAGGAGTCGCCCGGCCCGGCGGGCGTCATCCCCCTGTTGCACCCCGACCAGTACCAGCAGCCCCTGACCAATGGCCCCCACCGTCTCGTTGGCGACCTCGACCCGCGCCTCGGTCACGCGTTGCAGTAGTCCGATCATGGCGCTATCCAGCTGGGTTCTGGGTTCACCGGGGAGTGTGTGACAGGGAACTCGGCAGGGGTTCAGGGCCTGGCAAAGCGGTCTGTAGCCGCGACGAGGGCAGCGCGGGTGCCGGCCTCGAAGGCCGAATGGCCCGCGTCCGGCACCACGACCAGTTCCGCGCCGGGCCAGGCCTGGTGGAGTTCCCAGGCCGAGCGCATGGGGCAGATGAGGTCATAGCGCCCCTGGACGATGACGCCGGGGATCCCGGCGAGGCGCTGGGCATCCCGCAAGAGTTGCGCCGGCTCCAGGAAGGCCTGGTTGACGAAGTAATGGCACTCGATGCGCGCCAGGGCGAGGGCAAAGTGGGCGCCGGCGAACTGATGTTGCAGGTGGGGATTTTCCAGCAGGGTAGCGGTTCGGCCCTCCCAGAGGGACCAGGCCTTGGCGGCGGCCAGGCGGGCGATCTCGTTATCCCCGGTAAGGCGTCTGTGATAGGCATGGAGGAGATCCTGGCGCTCCTCCGGTGGAATGGGGGCCAGAAAATCCTGCCACCAGTCCGGGAAGACCCACCGGGCGCCATCCTGATAGAACCAGGCAATCTCCTCCGGCCGGCAGAGAAAGACACCGCGCACAATCAAGGCGGAGACCCGCTCGGGGTGGGTCTCGGCATAGGCCAGGGCGAGGGTCGAGCCCCAGGAGCCGCCAAAGACCAGCCAGGAGGCAATGCCCAGGCGCTCGCGGATGCGCTCCATGTCCGCGACCAGATGCCAGGTGCTGTTGTTGGCTAATTCGGCGTGGGGTCGCGAGTGCCCCGCGCCGCGCTGGTCGAAAAGGATGATGCGATAGCGTTCTGGATCAAAGAAACGCCGATGGACCGGATCGCAACCCGCCCCGGGTCCGCCATGCAGGAAGACGGCGGGCAGGCCTTGGGGGTTGCCGCATTCCTCCAGGTAAATAACATGACCCTCCACCGCCAACCGCTGGCTAGCGTAGGGCTCGATCGGGGGATAAAGGTCCAGTGATATCGCCATGGTCTTGGGCCTGACAAGAATTGGGGCCAAGCATAAGGGGCCGGGTGGCGGCTCGCAAGGAATAGGCGCTGGAGAACCAGGTCTGAAGCCCGGCCCTGGATGCCAACAGGGGGTTGGGCGAGTAGCATGAGGGCCAGAGTCCAGGTCAGACGGTGGGGTGTTCGGATATGAGGGTCAAGATACGACGAATGAGACGGGGGCGCCGGGTGCTCGGGCCCATGGCAGCTCATGGGCACCGGCCCCTGGCTTGCTGGCTAGGGGCTCTTATGACGGTCCTGATGTCGGTACCGGCATGGGCGGCCACCGCCTTCTCCATCGAGCATCGGGAGACCCAATTCGATGTCTATCGTCTGGAAAAAGGCGAGGAGCAGGCCCTGCGCCTTTTCTGGAAGCGTCCCGATGGCACCCCCTACGCCAGCCTGTACGCCCTGCGCCAGGACCTGGCGGCGCGGGGGGAGCTACTGGCATTCGCGGTAAACGGCGGTATCTATTCGCGGGAAATGGCGCCCCTGGGCCTTTACATCCAGGATGGCGAGACGCTGGCGCCCCTCAACCGGGGTGGGGGAGGGGGTAACTTCTTTCTAAAGCCCAACGGCGTTTTTTATATTACCGACCAGGGTGCCCAGGTGGTGATGGCGGATACCTATCAGCCCGCGGGCCGGGTGCTCCTGGCCATCCAGTCAGGGCCCATGCTCGTCATCAAGGGCGAACTCCATCCGCGCTTCATCCCCGACTACGAGAGCCGCTATGTGCGCAATGGGGTGGGTGTGGATCGCGCGGGTCGGGTGGTCTTTGCGATTTCTGACGGCGAGGTCAATTTCCATGACTTTGGCACCTTGTTCAGGGACCGTCTCGACTGCCCCAACGCCCTCTATCTCGATGGTCAAATCTCCGGGATGTATCTACCCGAGTTGAACCACTACGCCCTCTGGGCCTGGCGCCCCCTGGTCTCCATCATTGGACTTGCCCGGCCAGCGGGTCAATAAGGCGTGATTTGCGGTTGGGGGGACCCGGCCCCGCTTGGCCGTTAAGCACGGGTGACGGTGGCGGACTTGGAGAATTGAGTCAGGCTTGCCATACTGGGCTCACTCCTCTATCTCTTCAAACCGAGGCGCTGCCTGGCATGACCCTGTCCCCCCCTGGAAGCCTGCGCTGGATTTTGGTGTTAATCCTCCTGATATCCGCGTCCGCTTGGGCGCAGACGAAAGTTCCCATCGGACCCGAGTTGGAGCGCCTGTCCGCGGCCCATGGTTTTACCGTGGTCGGCTTGTCGGTAACGGGCGAGGCCGTCGGCCGGGCAGGCACGGAGGATATTTATCCCCGGCTGCGCAAGCTGTTGGTGGATTTCGATCACATCATCGTGCAGGCCCCCGGGGGCGGGATTGAACGCGTCATCATCCTGGGCGAGAAGACGGCCTATGTTCCTCCAACACCGCCGGTCACCGCTGGGGGAGCCACCGGTACGGGTCACATCGAACTCAAGACTTCGCGTCGGGGGACCCAGCACGCGGTCCAGGTCTCCCTGGAGGGGGAGGGTGGCAAGCGGGTGTCGCGGGAGTTGCTGGTGGATACGGGGGCGGATTTCCTGGTCCTGCCATCTTCCCTGCTGGGGGCCCTGGGCATCCCCGCCGATGGCCTGCGTCCCAGCGAGATGCAGACCGCCAATGGCAAGGTCCAGGCGCGGATTGGCAGCCTGCCCGCCATCTGGCTGGGTCAAAACCGGATCGAAAATGTCCGTGCCGCCTTTCTTGAGGACGCCAAGCTGGGCAACAGCGGTCTCCTGGGAATGAGCGTACTGAGCCGCTTTACCCTCACCATCGACGACAAGGCGGGACGCTTGACCCTGGACCCCAAGGGGGGCACAAGGCCGGGCCCGCCGGGAGAGGTAGTGGCCGAGGGGGCCCCGGGAGGGGGGCAAGGTACCGAGCCGGGAATCGAACCCGTGCCCGAAGCGGTAGTGTCCGCGCCGGAGCCGCCCGCGGAGCCAACACCCGAGGGGTCTCCCGAGGGCGGCGTTCAGGTTCCGGTCAGATAGGCTGACCAGCCTTCATCAATCCTACTCAGCCCTCGTCCACCCACTGCTGCAGGGCGGTGATCAGGGTCTGAGCCTGGGCACGGCTGGAAATATTGAATTTGGACTGCTGCTGATATTGCCCGTTGCGCTTCTGATAGCGGCGAATGCTGTATTTCTCGGGGCCATAAGCCTCCTTGGCCCGGTCCCAATCCCGATAGCGAAAGAGGATGGTGGTCCAGGCCCCGCGGGAGAGGATGGCCTTGTCAATTTCCTGGACGGTCTCGATGCCGTCGTCCGTGTAGCTCACCGTCAATTCGTCGATGGTTTCCGCCATGGGTGGGTCTCTAGGGTTCTTGAGGCTGTTGATGGGCCGGCGACAAGCTCGCGCCGAAAGAGGCCAGGAGGGCGGCGATGTCGCGCCGGCGGTTGGCGTTGGCAAGGGCCAGGGGCGTTCTGCCCTGGGCATCGGTCAGGTTGACCTCGGCGCCGAGGGCGATCAGGCGTTTGACGACCAAGATCTGGCCGCCTGATACGGCATGATGCAGGAGTCGCGCCCCGGATGCATCCGGGGCGTTGACATCGGCCCCCTGGGCAACCACCAGGGCCAGGACATCGCGATCCGCTACGCCCTCTGCCACGAGCTGCGTTAGCAGGGCCTGAGGGTCCTCCTGGCCGCCCTGTCGGAAGAGGACGCGGGCGGTCTGGGCCTTGCCGGCGAGCAAGGCGGCCTGCAGCGGGGTGCGCTGGCGGGCGTCCCGGACATCCGTGGCGGCGCTATGCTTGAGGAGCTCCTCGACGACCACCAGGTGACCGCGCTTGGCGGCCACATGCAGGGGATAGTCCCCGTCCGCCCCCGGCTGATTGATATTCGTGCCCCAATGCAGGTGGCGCTTGATCTGATCCAGATCACCCACCTGGATGGCCCGATAGAGGTTGATAGTGGGTTCGGGAGGCTGGCCACAGGCTATCATCAGCATCGCCACCAGATATAGGCAACTCAGTCGTGAAAGATAATGGAGGGCCAAGTTGGGCTGGATGTTCATGGGAAGGGATCTTAAGCCCCTAGCTTCCAGGCTCGCAACCGCGAAACCTGGCCAAATGTGCTACCTTTGTCCGCTATGTTCAGCAAGATCTTCATCACCCTGGCGGTCATTCTCGGTATCTACTGGGTGATACGCACCCGCCGCCGCCGGGGCGGTGGCCAGGCCGCGGGTTCCCAATCTCCTCCTCAACCCCCGATGATCTCTCGGGAGAGAGTCCGGGCCTTGGCCTATGGTTTGCTGGTCGCCATGGTTAGTGGCAGTTTGCTGTGGCTCTATTGGGACTGGGAAGCGGGTCGCGGAGTGGTTTCGGTCCAGGTGATCAACGCCAATACGGGGGCTATCGTTATTTACCAGGCCCGCCGTGCGGATGTGGCGGGTCGTCATTTCACCACCCTGGATGGCCGCCGGGTCGTGCTGGCCGAGGTGGAGCGCCTGGTGCTGGAGTGAGAGAGGCCCCGCTATCCGCTCAGCAGCCTCAATCCGTTGTGACCGGTCCGAGGTTGAAGGCCAGCGACAGGCGCTGTTCCTGGCTCTGGTTCACCTCTACCCGGTGAGGCAGCGAGGGCGGGAAGAAGAGGAAATGTCCGGCCTTGGGCATCATGCGCGTCGTCAGTTGCCCGTCCAGCAGGACGAGTTCGCCGGATTGGTCAGGCACTTGGATGTAGTAGACGCCAGAGAGGAGTTCGTCGTTCTCGTCATGATTGTGGACGCTGGTGCCTTGTCCTGGCCATTGGGCGTTAAACCAGAAGCCCAGGCGCAGGGGGTGGTGGCCATAATTCAGGATGGTGCGGGCGCAGGTCTCGGCATGGCCCAGCACCCGATCCAGTGCGGGGATGCGCTGACGTTCCAGATAGAGGTTTTCGAAGCGACCGCCGAAAAAGTGGGTGCGGGAAGAAAAGTCAGCCGCTTCCAATTCGTTAAAGGTCGCCAGGATGCGGCGGTTGATGTCCTCGGCTTCCGGCAACTGACTGCCGTGGATGGGGGTGCTGGTCCAGAATCTGGGTGAGGTGGTTTGGCGGGCGGTCATGGTGACTCTCTTTTAACCTCGATGCTCATGGCTAAGCGGCCAAAGCCCCTTATCAGCCGGAATTTTGCGTGATTAGTACTCAATTGGCCTTCTTCTCGATAAAACATCGGCGTCATGGGATTGTCAAGGTCCCCAATATCGCCTATGTTGCTCACTTTGCCCACGAATAACCAACACTACCCTTGAGAGGATTGCATGGCTAAGTTCATTACTTCGCTTCCAGGTGTTGGCGGGGCCACGGCCGCCATCCTGAACAAGCATGGGTTCCGCGTTGTCGAGGACATCGCCAACGCCAGCCCCGAGGCCTTGTCCGCCGTCCCCGGCTTTCGTGCCAGCCGCGCGGCCAAGATTATAGCGGCCGCCCGGGCCATCTTGGTCGAGGATCAGGCCGTCAAGACCCCCGAGGTCAAGAAGTCACCCAGGGCTAAGCCCGTGGTTCAGGCGGCCGAGTCCAAGGCCGATATGGCGGAGGCGAAGGCCCCCAAGGTCAAAGCCCCCAAGTCGCCTAAACCGCCTAAGGAAGAGGCCCCGGTTGTCGTCGAGGTCAAGGAGAAGCCTGCCAAGGTCGCCAAGACGGTTGTGGAAGATACGCCCAAAGTGAAGACGCCTAAAGCCCCCAAGGCCCCCAAGTTCGAGGCAGCGAAGCCCCTGGTGGTCGATCTTAAGCCGGCCAAGTCCGAAAAGAAGGCTAAGGACCACAAACCTAAGGTTAAGAAGGCGAAGGAGCCCACGGCCGTCCAGATCGAGAATAAAGAAAAGACGACCAAATCCGACAAGACCGTGAAGATGGCGGGCAAGGGTAAGAAGACCAAGTAATGTACGCGGCCCGGGTGTGACACTGGCTCGCCCGGCGACGTAAAATCCTTGTCCCCGGCCAGGCGCTTTACGGTCCCATCAGGGGTGGTCCTGGCCAATGTTACCTTTTGCGCCCTCGTAGCTCAGTAGGATAGAGCGATCGCCTCCTAAGCGGTAGGTCACAGGTTCAAATCCTGTCGAGGGCACCAATTACTTATAAATCAATGAGTTATGCGGATATCCCTGCCTAGGTTACCCCTTGGCCGATTTAAAATAAGCGATTGAGTCCATTCAATGCCGCTACCCGGTAGGCCTCGGCCATGGTGGGGTAGTTGAAGGTGGTGTTAACAAAGTAGCGAAGGCTATTGGCCTCCCCCTTTTGAGACATGATGGCCTGGCCGATGTGGACGATTTCGGAGGCCTGTTCGCCGAAGCAGTGGATGCCGAGGATCGCCAGGGTTTCGCGGTGAAAGAGGATCTTGAGCATGCCGACCGTGTGCCCCGTGATCTGGGCGCGGGCCAGGGTGCGGAAGTTGGCGTGGGCGACCTCGTAAGGGATCTGGGCGGCGGTAAGCTCGCGCTCATTCCGGCCGAGGGAGCTGATCTCCGGGACCGTGTAGATGCCGGTGGGGAATTCCTCGATCAGGGACCAGTCGCACTCGCCTTCGGCGATGTGGGCGCCGACAAAGCGGCCCTGATCATAGCTGGCGCTGGCCAGGGCGGGTGGGCCGGCCACGTCGCCGGCGGCGTAGATATGTGGCAGGGCGGTCTGGTAGCTGGCGTTGACGTCGAGTTGGCCACGCCGGTTAGGGATCAGGCCGATCTCCTCCAGGCCCATGTTGGCGGTATTGCCGCTGCGGCCATTGGCCCACAGCAACAAATCGGTCTTGAATTTCTTGCCAGACTGGCAGTGAAGTACCACCCCATCCGCATTGGCGTCCACGGCGGCGTAAGCCTCTTCGTGGCGGATAACGACGCCCTGGTGGCGCAGGTGGTAGCTGAGGGCGTCGGTGATTTCATCGTCGAGGAAGGAGAGGAGACGGTCGCGGGTATCGACCAGGTTCACCTTGACGTCGAGATTGGCGAAAATGGAGGCGTATTCACAGCCGATGACGCCAGCCCCATAGATGGTGATGGAGCGTGGGGTATGGCCGAGCCGCAGCACCGAATCACTGTCGAGGATGCGTGGATGGCTGAAGTCAATATCCGGGGGATGGTAGGGGCGGGAGCCGGTGGCGATGACGAAGTGTTCCGCGCCAAGCACCTCGGCGCTGCCTTCTGGCCGTGGCACCTGGATATGATGGTCATCGACAAAGCGTGCGTGACCAAAGATGACATCCACCCGGTTGCGGTGATAGTAGCGGTAACGGGTGCGGACCTGGGCCTCGATAACGTGGTCCGCGGCCCTGATCAGGTCGGGGAACTCCACTTCCACCTGGTCGAGGGTATGTTGAAACAGGGGGTTGCGCCGGTAGTCCGCCAGCATCTGAATGGAGTGACGCAAGGCCTTGCTGGGGATGGTGCCCCAGTGCGTGCAGCCCCCCCCCACCTTGTCGTGGGCCTCGATCACGGCGACTTTCTGGCCCGCCTTGCAGAGCTTCATGGCGGCGCCTTCACCCGCCGGTCCGGTGCCGATGATGATGGTGTCGAAGGTTCTTGGCTTCATCTGTACACTGCCCCCTTATCCTAAAGTGGTCCGCCTGAGCCGCGGGGCGTTTCCGCACTCCGCGGCTTCTGGCATCGCTTCACGTTTCATGTTCGAACAAGTATCCCACCAGGAGATCCCCATGCCTCGCGTCACCGTCGTTGGTGCCGGCTTCGCCGCCCTGACCGCCGTCCGCGCCCTGCACAAGGCCGGTGGTATTCAGATCTCGGTGGTGAGCCCCAAGGCCGAATTCGTCTATCTGCCCGGACTCATCTGGATTCCCTCGGGCCGCCGTCGCGCCGAGGATCTGCGCTTGCCCCTTGACCCCTTCTTTCGCCGCCTGGGGGTCGAGCACCGGGCGGCGGAGGCCCTGAGCCTGAGCACGGATGGTCGGGTACTGGAAACCAGCGCGGGCCCCCTCGAGAATGATGGCATCATCATCGCCTCTGGCGGGCGCTTCATCAAGAAGTTGCCCGGCATCGAGCACGCCATTACCCCCTGCGAGGGTATCGCCGCCGCCGAGCGCATCCGCGATCGCCTCCGGGAGATGTCGGCCGGTGTCATCGCCCTGGGGTTTGCCGGTAACCCGCTCGAGCCCCAGGCCATGCGGGGTGGGCCCATGTTCGAGTTCCTCTTTGGCATCGATCGCCAGTTGCGCCAGGAGGGGCGTCGGGACAAGTTCAAGCTGATCTTTTTCAGCCCGGCGGACAAGCCGGGTAATCGGCTGGGCCCAAAGGCCGTCGCGGGCCTGATGGCCGAAATGCGTAAGTGCGATATCGAGACCCATCTGGGGCACAAGCTTAAGGGCTTCAGTGCGACCGGGGTGAGCACGGAGGGGGGCGATTTCGCCGCCGATCTGATCCTCTTCATGCCCGGCATGACCGGCAACGCCTGGTTTGACAAGACCCAGCTGCCGCGATCCCCGGGCGGTCTGATCCAGGCGGACGCCCAGTGCCGGGTTGCCGGCCTGGAGCGGGTCTATGTCGCGGGCGATTCCGGCAGCTTTCCAGGACCGGACTGGATGCCCAAGCAGGCCCATATGGCGGACCTCCAGGCCAGGGCGGCCGTCGGGAACCTGCTGACGGAGTTCCGGGGTCAGGCGCCCCGCGAGACCTTCAAGGTCGAGCTGGTTTGCATCGTCGATGCCATGGATCGCGGCATGTTGGTGGCCCGCACCGAGAAGCACAACCTGATGCTGCCCTCCAGTCGGCTTTTCCATTGGCTGAAGCGTGCCTTCGAGTGGTGGTATCTAAGGCCCTACCGTTGATGCCAGGCCGCGCCACGGGGGGGCGTTCGTTCCCCGGCCCATAAAAAAGGCCGGTAGGGGACTACCGGCCTTAGGGGCTGGACGACGGTGCAAGCCCGCCGTCTGGGGTGCGCCGCTTAGTAGCGGCGACCACCGCCAGGGCCGCCGCCACCGCCGCCACTGCGCTGGGGACGGTCAGTGCGGGGCTTGGCCTGGTTGACGCGCATGTTGCGCCCCTTGAGGGGAGTCTCGTTGAGTGCCTTGATGGCGGCATCCGCCTCGGAGTTGTTGGGCATCTCCACGAAGCCAAAGCCCTTAGACTGGCCAGAGAACTTGTCGCTAATTAGGCTGACGCTGGAGATTTCGCCGTAAGCCCCAAAGGCCTCGCGTAGTTCGTCCTCGGTGACGCCGTATGAGAGGTTGCCAACGTAAATGTTCATGTCTCTTCTGTCTCGATAGATCTTATGTGTATTGGCAAAAGAAGAACGGTCGAATAATCAATACACAACTTAATCGACGGTCGGATTTCGGGCCGCTTGTGCAAGCCCGAGAAGAAGGGGGTGCCGGGCTCCTAACATCCTGATCAACCCGCCTGGCGCATTCCGTGCCCAGACCGGCCCTGGCGCGGGGGGCTCTGCCGATGCGGATTCGGACCCTGGGGCCTGGCGTTCGTCGCCGGGCGCGGGCGCTGAAAGCGCACGGGTTCTGGATCCAGAGGGGCGGTGCCGGCGGGCAAGGGCTCGAAGCCCAGGATGGTATGCAAGGGGATTTTGCGTTTCAGCAACCGCTGAATGTCGGCCAGCAGCTTATGCTCGTCGGGGCTGACCAGCGACAGGGCGGTACCCTCGGAGCCGGCGCGGCCGGTGCGCCCGATGCGGTGGACATAGTCCTCCGGGACATTGGGCAGTTCGTAGTTGACCACATGGGGCAGCCGGTCGATATCCAGACCCCGAGCGGCGATGTCGGTCGCGACCAAGGCGCGGACTTCGCCCTGCTTGAAGCCGAGCAGGGCCCGGGTGCGGGCGCTCTGGCTCTTGTTCCCATGGATGGCGGCGGAGCTGATCCCATCGGTTGCCAACTGGTCGGACAGTCGGTTGGCGCCATGCTTGGTGCGCGTGAAGACCAGGACCTGCTCCCAGCCGCCGGCGTGGATCAGGTGGGATAGCAGTTCGCGCTTGCGGGTCTTGTCCACCGGGTGGGCCAGTTGCCGCACCAGGTCGGCGGTATCGTTGCGCCGCGCGACCTCGATGAAGGTGGGCGAACGCAGGATGCCGGTGGCAAGCTGCTCGATCTCGGCGGAATAGGTGGCGGAGAAGAGGAGATTCTGGCGGCGCGTTGGCAGGAGTCTCAACACGCGGCGAATGTCGTGGATAAAGCCCATGTCAAGCATGCGGTCGGCCTCATCCAAGACCAGAATCTCGATGCGCGACAGGTCGATGGTGCCCTGACCCGCATGATCGAGCAGACGACCGGGCGTGGCTACCACCAGATCGACGCCGACCCGCAACCGCTCCACTTGGGGCTGGATGCCGACGCCGCCGAAGATAACGGCCGTGCGCAGGGGTAAAAATTGACCATAGGTGCGGACGCTCTCCTCAACCTGGGCCGCCAGTTCGCGGGTGGGCGTCAGTACCAGGGCGCGGGGTTGACGGCCGGTTCTTGGCCGGCCATGCAGAAGCTGGAGAATGGGCAGGGCGAAGGCAGCGGTCTTGCCGGTGCCGGTCTGGGCGCCGGCCAGGATGTCGCCACCGGCGAGGACCGTCGGGATCGCTTGGGCCTGAATCGGGGTGGGAACGTCATAGCCTTGGGCGTCAATCGCCCGCAGCAATTCGGCCCTGAGGCCGAGGGAGGAAAAGGGCATGAAAACTCCTGGATGGGATGCGCCAAAGGCCGTACATCCCAGGGACTCCGGGCGTCGTCGCAAGGGGACGACAGGGGGAGAAGGGGGTGAAATAGATACCATCCAGTGAGTACTGGCCTGGTCTGAGCGAAAATGGGTGTGCAGAGGAAGCGTGCCTGGGGGTGTGGGCGCGAATCGGGTAGCGCTATTATTTAGGGCTGAGTATAACCTAGCGCCAGGATTTGTGAAGTGAAGATTAGGTGACGCCTAGCTAGCGCTTGGCCGCACCAGGACCCGCTCGACGGGGTCCAGCACCGGCTGGAGGTCGCCGAGGGGGGATGCGGCAATCTCTTGTCCATGAATCACCTTGTTATGGTATACAGTCAATTTATTGACAATTGTCATCGGTCTGACCTCGGCCTGGCTTTGCCAGGCTGGGAAATTGCTATTGGCAAGGTCACGATTGAATCCAAGCGTCCATCAGAGGCGCATCGATAAAGACAGGCTCAACCTGCGGAGTTTATAACCACCATGAGCGCTTTGATCGAGATGTTTCGCGCCTCGAGCGCGCTGTATGGAGGCAATGCGGCCTTCATCGAAGACTTGTACGAACGTTACCTCGCCGATCCGGAGAGCGTGGATCTAGCCTGGCGGCAACGCTTCGACATCATGCGCGGCGGGGCCGCGAATGATATACCCCACGGTCCCGTCAAGGAAAATTTCCTGCGGCTGGCGCGGGAGAGCCATGTCCGGCCCTTGGTCCGTTCCGCGGATCGACTGGAGCCGGCGGCGGCGGAGAAGCAGTCCGCGGTCCTGCGGCTCATCAATGCCTATCGTTATCGCGGTCATCAGGCCGCCGACCTGGACCCCATCCATCTGCGTGAGCAGCCTCCGGTCCAGGACCTGGACCCGGCTTTTTATCAGTTGGGGGAGGCGGATCTGGATCAGGTTTTCCATACTGGCTCCCTCTACGCCCCCGACCGCATGCGCTTGAGCGATATTGTTGCCCTCTTGAGGGAGATTTACTGCGGCTCCGTGGGCTCCGAGTATATGCACATCACGAGCGTTGAGGAAAAACGCTGGATTCAGAAGCGGTTGGAAGGCTACCGGGCCAAGCCGGAATTGGAGTCCGATGATCGCCGCTGGCTGTTGACCCTGCTGACGGCGGCGGAAGGTCTGGAGCGTTATCTTCACGCCCGGTATGTTGGCCAGAAGCGCTTTTCGCTGGAAGGCGGCGAGGCCATGATTCCCCTGATGGATGAGTTGATCCAGCGCGCCGGGCGCAAGGGCATCAAGGAGGTCGTCATTGGCATGGCCCATCGTGGCCGGCTCAATGTCCTCATCAATCTCCTGGGCAAGCCACCCAAGACCCTCTTT
This sequence comes from Chromatiaceae bacterium, assembly GCA_044228695.1. Lineage (GTDB taxonomy): Bacteria > Pseudomonadota > Gammaproteobacteria > Chromatiales > Chromatiaceae > M0108. The sequence continues at coordinate 59,213 of JBGAUK010000007.1, forward strand.
GACGAGTTCGAGGGCCGCGTTCCCCACGTTGGCGACAGGGCTGGGGACGTCAAGTACCACATGGGATTCTCCTCCGACGTCGAGACCCCGGGCGGCGGCGTCCACCTGGTACTGGGCTTCAATCCCTCCCATCTGGAGATTGTCAACCCGGTCATTGAGGGCTCGGTGCGTGCCCGCCAGCGTCGCCGCCGCGACCGTACCGGTGACCAGGTCCTCCCCCTGCTAATCCACGGTGACTCGGCCTTTGCCGGTCAGGGCGTGGTGCCCGAGACCCTGCAGCTTTCCCAGACCCGCAGTTACGGCACTGGCGGGACCCTGCATGTGGTGGTCAATAACCAGATTGGCTTTACCACCAGCCACCCCCTGGACGTCCGTTCCACGCCCTACTGCACCGATGTGGCCAAGATGGTCCAGGCTCCGGTCTTCCACGTAAATGGCGATGACCCGGAGGCGGTCATCTTCGTCACCCGCATGGCCCTGGACTACCGCAACGAGTTCCACAAGGATGTCGTCATCGACCTGATCTGTTACCGCCGTCTGGGTCACAACGAGGCCGACGAGCCCGCCGTGACCCAGCCGATGATGTACAAAAAGATTCGCGCCCATCCCACGGCTAGGGAGGTCTACGCCCAGCGACTGGATGAGCTGGGCATCCTGGGCAAGGAGGAAGCGGAGACCTTGGTCGGTAATTATCGCAGCTCCATTGAGCATGGGGTGGTGATGGCCCGCCCCGTCATGTGCGGACTGGATAACGCCTTTCGGGTGTCCTGGCGAGCCTTTGCCGGCAAGGGCTGGGACCAGGATGCGGATACGGGAATGTCGCGCGCCAAGCTTCAGGACCTGGCCCAGCGACTGCTGCGAGTACCTGATGGCTTCGAACTCCATCCCCGGGTCAGTAAGATCTGGAACGAACGGCGCAAGATGGCCAAGGGCGATCAGTTGGCCGACTGGGGGTTCTGCGAGAACCTGGCCTACGCGAGTCTGGTTGACGCCGGTTTCCCCGTGCGTCTCTCGGGACAGGACTGCGGCCGCGGCACCTTCTTCCATCGCCACGCCAAGATCCACGACCAACTGACGGGGGAGAGCTACACCCCCTTGCAGCACATGTGCGAGAACCAGGGGCCCTTTATCGCCATCGACTCCATCCTGTCGGAGGAGGCGGTATTGGCTTATGAGTATGGCTATGCCCTGGCCGAACCTAATGATCTCACCCTTTGGGAGGCCCAATTTGGTGATTTTGCCAATGGCGCTCAGGTGGTGATCGACCAGTTCATCACCTCCGCTGGCACCAAGTGGAATCTGGATTGCGGCCTGGTCATGCTGCTACCCCATGGCCTGGAGGGGCAGGGCGCGGAACACTCCTCGGCCCGCCTGGAACGTTACCTGCAACTTTGCGCCGAGGAGAACATCCAGGTCTGCGTCCCCAGTACCCCGGCCCAGATGTTCCATCTGCTGCGCCGCCAGATGCTGCGGGACTACCGTCGGCCCCTGATCGTCATGACCCCCAAGAGCTTGCTGCGGCATCGTCTGGCGACCTCCAGCCTGGACGATCTGGAGCATGGCCGTTTTCAGCCGGTGATCGGCGAGAGCGATGCCTTGGATGTGGCGGGGGTGAAGCGGGTGATCATGTGTGGCGGCAAGGTCTATTACGACCTGCTGGAGGCGCGGCGGGCGCGCGGCCTCACGGATGTGGCCATACTGCGCCTGGAGCAGATCTATCCCTTCCCCAGGGACCAGTTCGCCGCTGCCCTGGCCCCCTACACCGCCGCGACCCAGTTCATCTGGTGTCAGGAGGAGCCCCAGAACCAAGGTGCCTGGGACCAGATCAAGCACCGCTTCCATCGCCTGCTGGCGGATAATCGACACGTGTGCTACGCGGGGCGGGCCATCTCCGCCGCTCCGGCGGTTGGCCACCGTAATGTCCATGTCGAACAGCAGGAGCGACTAATCGACGAGGCCCTCACTGGCCAGCTCAACGAAAAACAAAATCGCAGGATCCCGTTATGACAACCCCTACTGAAGTCCTCGTTCCCGCCCTCCCGGAGTCCGTCGCCGATGCCACCGTCCTGGCTTGGCATAAGAAGCCTGGCGACCTGGTCAAGAAAGACGAAAGCCTGGTCGATCTGGAGACGGACAAGGTGGTCCTGGAGGTGCCCGCACCCGCCGATGGTCAGTTGTCCGAGATTCTCGTGTCGGTCGGTGAAGTGGTGACCGCCTCGACCGTATTGGGCCGCATCGGCGCCGTCGGTGTCGCGCCGGTGGCCGGTGGTGAGGCTGCCAAGCCCGTGGCCGTCGCCAGCGCTCCCGCGGGTGCGCTGCCTGAGGCTGGTGCCGTGCTGGCCCCCGCCGCCCGCCGCCTGGTCAAGGAGCTCGATCTCAATCCCGCCGACATCGCCGGTAGCGGCAAGGATGGGCGCATCCATAAGAGCGATGTCGTAGCGCATCTTGACCAGCGCGAGGCCAGTCGCCCCGCCGCCGATGCCGATACGACTCCGCGGGTCACTCAAGCCCCGGCCCTGAGCGGCGAGGCGGGTAGGCCCGAGCAGCGCGTGCCCATGACGCGCCTGCGCGCTCGCGTCGCCGAACGCCTGGTTCAGGCCCAGCAGACAGCCGCCATCCTCACCACCTTCAACGAGGTGGATATGCAGCCCGTCATGGAGCTGCGTAACCGGTACAAGGACCAGTTCGAGAAAGCCCATGGCGTACGCATGGGCTTCATGTCCTTCTTCGTCAAGGGTACGGTGGAGGCTCTGCGCCGCTTCCCCATCGTGAATGTCTCGGTGGATGGCGCCGACATCATCTATCACGGCTACTATGACATCGGCATCGCCGTCAGCAGCCCGCGCGGCCTGGTGGTCCCTATTCTGCGCAATTGCGATCAACTCACCATGGCCGGCGTGGAGCAGGGCATCACCGACTTCGGCCGCAAGGCCAAGGACGGCAGCCTGAGCTTCGAGGACCTGACCGGCGGCACCTTCACCATCACTAATGGTGGCGTCTTCGGCTCTCTGCTCTCGACTCCCATCCTCAATCCGCCGCAGAGCGCCATTCTGGGCATGCACAAGATTCAGGAGCGCCCCATGGTGGTACAGGGCCAGATCGTGGCCAGACCCATGATGTATCTGGCCCTTTCCTACGACCACCGCATCATCGACGGCCGAGATGCCGTTCAGTTTCTGGTCACCATCAAGGATATGCTTGAGGACCCGTCGCGATTGCTGCTGGGCGTCTGATTTCCCCTGCTCAAGCAAGGGGACCAGGGATTGGTCCCCTCCTTTTGGGTTTGCCGCCGCTTGACGGGGTGCAGGCTATAGCCCTGAAGGCGTCGGCTTCGCTGAAGCTAAAGGTTACTTGACGATTCTCCCGACCTCGAAACCAAGGCGACGCCAGCCTATTTACGCACCGCGTCTATGCCCTTGTGTGGAATGAAGAGGCCACAGCCCATGTTGCGGTAGGGTCCCAAGCCAGTGACCTGGAGGCGGATGGATTCCGCGGGGGAGAGATCGGCAAGCAAGAGGCTGCGGGTTTGCAAGCCCCCGCCGGGGATGGTGAGGGTGGTAGTTTTGCCGCACAGGGCCTTGCGAACCCCGATGTTGAGGTGATGGAGTTCCCGGGCCATGCGCGTCAAGAAGGCCTCTTCATCCTCCCCGTCCAGGCTGAAGATATAACGAGCCAGGAGGGTGGTCTCCTTGCTCAGGGGTCTCGGCTTGGCGGCACCGAGGGTGAGAGGGCAGCCGGCTACGTTCAGGGTGCGCCCGCTTAGCCCTTGGATCAGGTCATGCTGTCTCTCCTGACGTACGCGTATCGCCAGCTTGGTGCGGCGAGACAGAATGAGGTGACTTTCGGTGCCGTGCGTTGGCCGTTCCCAACCATTCTGGGAGCCGGCGACGTGAATGCTGTGTACGCCCGCATCGGCCTCCTCACCAAACCAAGGCAACGCGTCAATGATGGCGCTGGCGAGGGCATGGGCATGGTCCACGGGTAGCCGCTTGCAATCGAGGTCGAAGAGGATATCGACGACCTCTCCCGTTACCTCACAGTCTTGTTCGCTGGGATTTTCTTGCCAAAACATGGTGTTTTCCCGTTAATTTACCGGCAGGCGCTCGCGTAGGGCCTCGCGGTCGAACCACCAGTCATCCTGAACCAGTACATCGACTACGTTACGCAGTCGAACCAGGAATTTCTCGGGTTGTTTGAGTTCCAGCTTCTCCATCCAGTAATCAAAGGCCTCCTGACTATCCACGCCCCCGTGGCGGCGTGCCACCTGGCCAAGGATCTGGTTGGCGAAGAACATCAGATTTTCCCGCTGAGTCCCCTCGGCCCGGATGTCAGCCAGGAAGAGGGCGGTGGTGGCGGCCACGGCGGCGCCATCCGCGTCGTCCGGGGTCTCCTCGACGATGTGGGTCAGGAGTTCTACGGATAGGTCAGGGTCCATGGGATAGGTGACCGCCAGCCAGATGCCTTGACCAAGGGCGGCCAGGGATTGGGGTTGGTCGGCTTGGAAGAGGACGTCGCAGGCATCTGCGGCGGACTCGAAGTCCTCGTGGGCGATGAAGACATCCAGAACCTCCCGGCCCAAGGGCCAGGCCTCTGCCCCCCGCTCCAGGCTAACCAGGGCGCGGGCCATTTGCAGGCGGGCATCCGCGAGTTCGGCGGCGTTGGCCCCCATTCGGGTGAGGTCATCCAGCCGCTCCCGCAAGGCCTCAAGATGAGATTCAAGGGCCGCCTGCTCGGCGGCCAGGTTGATGACGGCGTCCGCGGCAGTGTCAGTCAGCCGCCGGCTATTGATTTCCAAGGGATTAAGTTCCATGGCGTTATCCTGGTAGCTTGCGTCGGTCTAGCGGATCAGGCCGCTAAAGGCAGCCTCGAGACGATCCTCCCAGTTGTCCGGGGTATCCGGGAAGGGAGGTTTGAGATCGATTCGGAAAAAGCGCTCCCCGCCTCGAGCAATATCCTGAATGATGGGTGCAAGCTCCTCAAAGGATTCAATTTCCTTGTTCGCTACCAGAATGTCGCTGAGTTTCAACATGCGTTTGGATTTCCGCTCGGATTGAAGTCTGGGAACGGATATGCCGTCTCTGTGGGGGAATGCAACAGGGGCGTTCTGTAATCAAATGCTTCGGCTAGGGCCGGAAAAGGGCGGTTGATGAGGACGGGGGGAGCGTTGCCAAGGAGGCCATGGCAGCCTGAGTTGATTAGCATAAGGTTATATTATCGATCATTGACCGGCTCAACCTAATGCCGTAACATTTCAGGCTAATTCGAGTCCAGTTGCCAAGGGCTAACGGCTAGGGAACTTTGGAATGGTGTCTTCGGTAGGCGATCGAACATCTCCAGTTCTGGCTATCCCCTAAGAGATAGATGACAGGCAGGGATATCTCCCCGTCAGTGCAATAGCCCGGCTCGGAACTCAGCGGTATATTAGGGAACGACACAGGCAGTGCCTCCCCCAAGCAGGTGACAAGGCCACCAGGCTCGGCGGCTCACCGGGTGCTCGTTAGAACCAAATTATGGGCACCGCAGCCCTTATCAAGCTGCGGAACCTTGACAATAAGACTTACAACCTTTCCGCTTTAGAAAGACAGGAGAGACAGCGCAATGGCTATCGAAAAGCACAGTACTCCGATGCTCGACCAGTTGGAGACCGGCCCTTGGCCGAGCTTCATCAGCGGCATCAAGCGTCTCCGCGACGAGCATCCGGAATCGCGCATCAATGAGGTCACCAATGACCTGCTCGGCCAACTCGAGCACTCCTACGAGACCCGCAAGGGATATTGGAAGGGCGGCACCGTTTCCGTCTATGGTTATGGTGGTGGCATCATTCCCCGCTTCTCCGAGGTCGGTAAGGCCTTCCCAAAATCCAAGGAATTCCACACGCTGCGTGTGCAGCCGCCGGCGGGCAACCATTACTCAACCGCCATGCTGCGCCAGCTCGCCGATAGCTGGGAGAAGTACGGCTCGGGCCTGGTGACCTTCCATGGTCAGACCGGCAACATCATGTTCATTGGCACCGACACCGCCAAAACCCAGCACTTCTTTGATGAAATCAACGAGTACGGCTGGGATCTGGGCGGTGCTGGTCCCTGTGTGCGCACCGCCATGTCGTGCGTGGGCGCGGCCCGCTGCGAAATGTCTTGCGTCAACGAACTCAAGGCTCACCGCCTGCTGGTCAACAACTTCGTTGACGACGTCCACCGTCCGGCCCTGCCCTATAAGTTCAAGTTCAAGGTCTCTGGTTGCGGCAACGATTGTCAGAACGCCATCGAACGCGCCGACTTTGCCGTCATCGGGACCTGGCGCGACGACATGAAGGTCGATCAGGCCGAGGTCAAGGCCTACGTCGCCGACAAGGGTCGTCAGTACTACATCGATAATGTCATCACCCGCTGCCCCACCAAGGCCTTGTCGCTCAACGACGACGACACCCTGGCGGTGAACAATCGCGACTGTGTCCGCTGCATGCACTGCCTGAACGTCATGCCCAAGGCCCTGCATCCCGGCGATGACAAGGGCGTCACCATCCTGATCGGCGGCAAACGCACCCTGAAGATCGGCGATCTCATGGGCACCGTGCTCGTGCCCTTCAAGAAGCTGGAGACAGAGGAGGACTGGGAGTCCATGGTCGAACTGGGTGCCACCATCATCGACTTCTGGGCCGAGAATGGTTTGGAGCACGAGCGCTGCGGGGAGATGATCGAGCGCATAGGTCTGGCCAACTTCCTCGAAGGCATCGGTGTCGAGCCGGATCCCAACATGCTCAGCCACCCGCGCCAGAGTTCCTACATCCGCATGGATGGCTGGGACGAGGCTGCCGAGGCCTGGTTCGAGCGCAAGGCCGAGGCCGGCTAACACCCAAACGCGGCCGGCGCCCTCCCGGGGTGCCGCGCCCAGTACCGTTTCAAGACCTAACAGCATTCTTGGAGGAAAGGCGATGGCAGCAGCCGACATGCGTGAGCCGATCGAAACCGGATGTCCCGATCCCTGGCAGTATATGCACCCCGTGCAGCGTAAGAACTTTGGTATGTGGAAGTACCATGAGCACCCGAAGCCGGGCGTATTGCGTCACGTAGCCTACAGCGGGGACGAGATCTGGACCGTGAAGGTGGGTACTCAACGTATCCTCGATCTTTTCTCCCTGCGCAAGCTTTGCGACATCGGCGAGCAGTTTGGTGATGGCTTCGTCCACTTCACCCTGCGCTCCAATCTGGAGTATATGGTGGCTGATGCCGCCAAGGTCGAGCCCCTGATCAAGGCCGTCGAAGAGGCTGGCTTCATCGTGGGGGGCACCCAGAACTCGGTGGCCATGATCTCCCACACCCAGGGCTGGCTGCATTGCGACATCCCCGGTACCGATGCCTCCGGGGTCGTCAAGTCCATGATGGACGAACTCATTGATGAGTTTAAAAACGCCAATATGCCGAACCGGGTGCATATCACCACCTCCTGCTGCCAGATCAACTGCGGTGGTCAGGGTGATATCGCCATCAATATCCAGCACACCAAGCCACCCAAGATCAACCATGACCTGGTGGCCAATGTTTGCGAGCGTCCCTCCGTGGTCGCCCGTTGCCCCGTGGCGGCGATCCGTCCAGCCATCGTCAACGGCAAGCCCTCCCTGGAAGTAGACGAACGCAAGTGCATCTGCTGCGGCGCTTGTTTCCCGCCCTGTCCTCCCATGCAGATCAACGACGCCGAGCACTCCAAGCTGGCGATCTGGGTCGGTGGCAATCACTCCAATGCGCGGGGCAAGCCCACCTTCCAGAAGCTGGTGGCCGCCGGTATTCCCAACAACCCGCCGCGTTGGCCCGAGGCGACCGCTATCGTCAAGCGCATCCTCAAGGCCTACAAGGAGGGCGCCCAGGATTGGGAGCGCGTCAACGAATGGATCGAGCGCATCGGCTGGCCGCGGTTCTTCGAAGAGGTCGAACTGCCCTTCACCAAGTATCACATCGATACCTGGCGCGGCGCGCGGGCCAGCTTCAACGCCTCCAACTACATCCGCTTCTAGGGCGAAGGCCCTCCAGCCCTAAGGACTGGAGGGCCGAATCAGATCGAGGTCGCAATGAAGTTTGCAATTCAGATCAACGAAGGACCCTATCAACACCAGGCGTCCGACTCTGCCTACTTCTTCACCAAGAACGTTTTGGAGAAGGGGCATGAGGTCTTTCGGGTCTTTTTCTATCACGACGGGGTCAACAACGCGACGCGCCTGACGACTCCGCCCCAGGACGATCGCCATGTGGTCAATCGTTGGGCGGACCTGGCCGAAAAATACGACCTGGATATGGTCGTCTGCGTGGCCGCGGCACAGCGCCGCGGTATCGTGGACGACGGCGAGGCCCAGCGTAATCGGAAGGACGCCACCAACATTCATCCCAGGTTCCGCATCTCCGGGCTCGGGCAATTGGTCGAGGCGGCTATCCAGTCCGATCGCCTCGTCGTCTTTGGTGACTAACAGGGGTAAGCGTCATGTCCGAAGTCGTGAAGAAATTCATGTACCTCAACCGCAGGGCCCCCTATGGCACCATCTATGCCTGGGAGTCTCTGGAAGTGGTTCTGATCGGGGCGGCCTTCGATCAGGAAGTCAATCTTATGTTCGTCGATGACGGGGTCTTTCAACTGGTCAAGGGCCAGGATACCGCGGGCATTGGCATGAAGAATTTCTCGCCCACCTACCGCACCCTGGGCGATTACGAAGTCAAGAACATCTTTGTGGACGCGGATTCCCTCGCGGCCCGTGGCCTGACCCAGGACGATCTGGTGGCGATCGCCTATGAGGACATGGATACGGAAGAGGAGATCGAAAACATCGTCGAGGTGGTGGACGCCGCCCGCGTGACCGAACTCATGGATGAATCCGACGTGGTCTTCAGCTTCTAAGGAGGGTTTCCATGAGTATCTTGCACACTGTCAACAAGTCCCCCTTCGAGCGCAACTCTCTGGAGTCCTGCCTCAAATTTGCCTCCCAAGGGGCATCCGTTCTCCTCATGGAGGATGGTGTTTACGCGGCCTTGGCAGGTTCGAGCGCCGAGTCGCAGCTCAAGGCTGGGCTCAACAAGGTGTCGGTCTACGTTCTTGGCCCGGACATCAAGGCCCGCGGCTTCCACGAAGATCGTCTGATCGCCGGTATCAAAGTCGTGGACTATGCCGGTTTCGTGGACCTGGCCGTGGAAAACGACAAAGTTCAGGCCTGGTTGTAACCCCTGTTTTGTGACTAATCGAGGAGATTTTCATCATGCCAATCGTGGTCGACGGCAAGACTTTTGAAACCGACGAAGAAGGTTATCTGGCCAATATCAACGACTGGGTTCCAGGCGTTGCGGGTGTCATGGCCAAGGAGGATGACCTGGAACTGACCGATGAGCACTGGGACATCATCAACTTCCTGCGCGAATACTACGAGGAGTACCAGATCGCTCCCGCCGTGCGCGTCCTGACCAAAGCCGTTGGCAAGAAGTTGGGCAAGGACAAGGGCACGAGCAAATATCTCTATGGCTTGTTCCCTTATGGGCCGTCCAAGCAGGCTTGCCGCTACGCCGGCCTGCCGAAGCCGACAGGCTGCGTCTGATCCCTAATCGGCCTATAGGGACTGCGGTGGCAAATAGACACCGTATAGGCCACGAGGTTAGGGGATCCAGGACCAGGCATCCCGAAATCTGCTCCGTCTGGCCAAGTTAGGCTCGGGCGGAGTCAGGAGATAATCAGACCGGGGCGGTTAACGGCCCCGTGTCTCCGACGGATTCACCGAAGGTAGCGGTAGCATGTCGTTCCTGACACTTGTATACGCCTCGCTGTTCTACTTTGCCACCCTGGTGCTCCTGGTTGGCCTAGCGAACAAGATCTTGCAGTATGCGCGTACTCCCGCGCCTCTCAAGATCCCGACGACGCCCGCTCCCGTTACCCAAAGCGGGGTTATATTTCGCATAATCCGTGAAGTTGTCCTCTTCGAGAGCCTTTTCAAGGGCAATAAGTGGACCTGGATTTTCGGCTGGATTTTTCACTTTGGCCTCTTCCTGGTTACCCTGCGTCATCTTCGCTATTTTATGGATCCAGTTTGGCTGCCTATTCAGTTAATACAGCCTTTCGGCATCTATGGGGGGATGGCGATGGTTGTCGGTCTCGCTGGTCTCTGGTCCCGGCGTTTTCTGGTGGATCGCGTACGCTACATCACGGGACCCTCCGACCACCTGATTCTTGCCCTCTTGATCGGCATAGGCCTGACGGGGCTGGGCATGAGTTTTGTCATCCATGTCGATGTCATCTCGGTCAAGCAATTCTTCCTGGGGCTTATGCGGTTCCATATCCAGCCCCTGCCCGCGGATCCCCTGCTGCTGTTGCATCTGCTGCTGGTCGCCATCCTCATGATCGTCTTCCCCTTCAGCAAGTTACTTCATGCACCCGGGCTCTTTTTCAGCCCGTCGCGCAACCAGATCGACAACCCGCGCGAACAGAGGCATCTGGCACCCTGGGCCAAGCGGCTCGAACAATAAGTTTGGCTGGCAGGTTGGATCGGGCAGCGCCCGCCGGCCTGGCCGAAGGCAAGACAAGACACGATACGCGGACGAGGTCGAATCATGGCTAAGGTTAAACTGGAGGTCCCCGAACTCCAGCCCTATCTCGAAATCCCCGCCGTCACGCCAGGGGTTATGGCCCATTCCCGGCCCTACGTGGCCAAGCCGGAGCATCAAGAACCCTTGGGCTTCCCGGGGGTCCTGGTGGACAACTGGCAGAAGAAGGCCATCGATAAGATGGGCGATCTTCTGGGCCGATATCGCTCCTTGCGGGTCTACCTGGACTCCTGTGTGAAATGTGGCTCCTGTACGGACAAGTGCCACTATTACATCGGGACGGGTGATCCCAAGAATATGCCGGTCGCCCGCCAGGACTTGCTGCGCAAGGTCTATCGGCGATATTTCACCGTCGCCGGCAAGTTCTTTCCCAAGTTGGTGGGCGCCGAGGATCTTACCCAAGAGGTCTTGGATGACTGGTATAGCTATTTCCACCAGTGCTCCCAGTGTCGCCGCTGTTCAGTCTTTTGCCCTTACGGAATCGATACCGCTGAAATCTCCATGGCCGCGCGGGAGATCATGGACCACATTGGTGTCGGTCAAAAATACTGTAACGAGATCATCGCCAAGGTTTACAAGATTGGCAACAATCTGGGGCTGCCAGGCCCCGCCCTCCGCGACACCCTGGAAGGGCTGGAGGAAGACGTTTTTGATGACACCGGGGTCAAGGTCCGCTATCCCATCGATGTGGTCGGTGCCGATATTCTGCTGGTGACGCCTTCGGCCGACTTTTTCGCCGAACCCCATGTCGATGGCCTGGTCGGTTACGGCAAGGTCTTTCACGAGGCAGGCGTCTCCTGGACCCTGAGCACCATCGCCTCCGAGGCGGCCAACTTTGGCATGTTCATTGGCTCCTACGACAACATGCGCCGAATCTCTTTACGTATCCGCGAGGCGGCCATCGCCCTCAAGGTGAAGCGTATCGTCTTCGGTGAATGTGGTCATGCCTGGCGCGTCGCCTACAGCTTCCTCAATACGCTGGCGGGCCCCTGGGACTTCCTGGATCCGAACTACCCAGTGCCGCAGCACATCTGCGAATTCACTAACGACCTGATCCAGCGGGGTAAGCTGAACCTGGATAAGTCGCAAAATGACGACATGGTGCTGACCTTTCACGACTCCTGCAACGTAGCGCGTGCCAGTCGCATGGGGTCGGAGCCCGGGGGGCAGTTCGATATTCCCCGCGCCGTCATTAAGGCCGTCTGCAACCACTACCATGACATGGACGAAGACACCATCCGCGAGCGCACCTTCTGCTGCGGGGGCGGTGGCGGTCTCTTGACCGATGACCTCATGGAGTTGCGGGTCAAGGGCGCTCTGCCGCGCATGACGGCCCTTAACAACGTCATTCAAGAGAAGGGCGTGACCCACATGGCCGCCATCTGCGCCATCTGCAAGAGCCAGTTCACTAAGGTCCTGCCTTACTACGGCATGGAGATGGAGCAGATCGTCAGCGTCCACCAACTGGTTTCCAACGCCATCATTCTGACCCCGGGGGAGGATGATGACCTTGACGAGGAAGACGATGAGTCCGAGGACGACGAGGACTGATCGGCGCTAAATACTGTGCCGGAGCGACCCATAGCGCTCCGGAAATCGGATCAATACACGGGTTCCCACTGGTAAGGAGAACAACACATGGCGACTTCCAGCGACGAAATGAAGACCAAGGTTTCCTGGCGACGGTATCAAGATGGCCAGCAGGAATGGGGCAATCTGACCCAGAAAATCTTTGTTCAGGACACCTCGCACAAGTGTCCAACTTATGTGCACAAGACACCCCCTTGCCAGGGCTCCTGTCCCTCGGGCGAGGACATCCGTGGGTGGTTGGCCATTGTTCGCCAGCAGGAAAAGCCGCCGGTTGGGGTCGAGTGGCACGAGTATGCCTTCCGTCGCTCCACCGATGCGAACCCCTTTCCCTCCATGATGGGTCGCGTTTGTCCTGCACCCTGCCAGGATGGCTGCAACCGTAATGAACTTGAAGACTTCGTTGGCATCAACGCCGTCGAACAATATATTGGCGATACTGCCATCGCCAATGGTTACGGCTTCACCGCCGGTCCGGACACCGGCCGCAAGGTCGCCATTATAGGGGGGGGGCCGGCGGGTTTGGCCGCGGCCTATCAATTGCGCCGCAAGGGCCATGCTTGCACCATTTTCGAGTCCAATCAGGGCTTGGGTGGCATGTTCAAGTTCGGAATCCCAGGCTATCGCGTACCCCGCGACAAGTTGGATGCCGAGATCCAGCGCATCCTGGACATGGGCCAGGTCGAAGTGAAACTTGGCGTTCGGGTCGGCCAGGACATCACCATTGAGCAACTGGAAAAGGACTACGACGCCATACTCTGGGCCATCGGCTGCCAAAGTGGTCGCGGCCTGCCCGTCGAGGGTTGGGCTGGTACACCCAACTGCGTCTCCGGCGTCGCCTTCCTCAAGGCCTTCAACGAGGGCCGCATGAAGGTCACCGCCGACAAGGTGGTCTGCGTGGGCGGTGGCGACACCTCCATCGACGTCGTTTCGGTGGCCCGCCGTATTGGCCACATCCAGAACGCCAAGCCTTCCGACCTGCCCGAGACCGTCATTCACGATGGCTACGTCGCCCATGACGCTGCCGTCACCGCGGCGGCCCAGGGGGCTGCGGTCACCCTGACCTCCCTCTTCACCCGCGACAAGATGACCGCCGCCGAGCATGAAGTCCATGATGCTCTGACCGAGGGCGTCACTGTTCTGGATGGCGTTATGCCCCTGGCTCTTATCAAGAACGCGGAAGGCCGGGCCACTGGCCTCAAGGTTTGTGACTGCAAAATGGACGGTATGCGTCCCATCCCTGTCGAGGGCACCGAGCGGATTCTCGAGGCTGACCTGATCGTCTCCGCCATCGGCCAGGGGGGTGATCTTACGGGTCTCGAGGTCATGGATAATGGCCGGGGCCTCATCAATGCCGACAAGTTCCATCAGGTTCCCAACCGGCCCGGGCACTTTGTCGCTGGCGACATCATCCGGCCACATTTGTTGACGACCGCCATCGGTCAGGCCTCGGTGGCCGCCGACTCCATCGATGAGTATCTCCGGCAGGAGGAATTCAGCCGCCGGCCCAAGGTTGACGTTCATCACTTCGATCTGCTGAGGAAGATGGAGGAGGCGCACCTGGCCCCGATGAAGTTCGATCCCAGCGAGCGCGGTGACATGCGCGGCACCTCCGACGGTAACTGGGCTATCCACAATTACGAGGACCGTTCCTCCGCCGAGGTCATCCCCCACGACGAGCTCTTCCTCGGCCACTTTGGTTACCATGCCCGCAACCTGCGCAAGGAAGAGGTGCCCACCGCCGAGGAGGTGCTGGGCCACTTTAAGGAACGCGTCATCGGTCTGTCCGAGGCCGAGGCCATTGATGAGGCCAAGCGCTGCATGAGCTGCGGCATGTGCTTCGAGTGTGACAACTGCGTCATCTTCTGCCCCCAGGACGCCGTCTATCGGGTCAAGAAGGGCGAGAACACCACCGGGCGCTACGTGGCCACCGACTACATGCGGTGCATTGGGTGTCATATCTGCGCCGATGTTTGTCCCACGGGCTACATCAAGATGGGGCTTGGCGAATAATCACTCGGGAGCGGACGATGGCGAATGCCCTTCTCAGAGGCAGCTTCATCTCCCTCGGTCTGGCCGGGGCCTTGCTGGCCCTGGCCGTTCAGGCCGCCGGAAACAACTTCGTGGTGACGGGTTCCCAAGCCGCGAACGAGAAAAGCTGCGTGGAGCCAACGGATTTCATGCGCCGGAATCACATGGAGGTGATCAAGCATCAGCGGGACGAGACGGTGCATGGCGGCATCCGTTCCACGAAACACAGTTTGGCGGGCTGTATCGCCTGCCACGGTGCCAAGGGCCCGACTGGCGACTTGTTGCCCGTCAACGATGAAAAGCAGTTTTGCGGTGCCTGTCACGACTTCGCGGCGGTGCGGCTGAACTGTTTCGATTGTCACGCCACGGTACCCACCGCCCGACAGGTGGCCAAACCCAACATGGGTAGTGGTCGTTCCGCGGGTTCTGGCCTACCGGCACCGGGTACTAAGTTACCGCCTGGGCATTCCCAGCCGGCCTTGCGCTGAGAATGGGGAGTGACGATGAATAATCCCAGCGAAGAGATCGACCAGGGCCGCCGAGGCTTTCTCGGCGCGGCGGCGGGCGTCGCGACCATGACCCTGGCCCCCGGGGTTTTGCTCCATACGATCGCGAGCGCCCAGCCGCGTTCCGAGCGGGTCACGGATGCCGTGCGCTACGGCATGCTGATCGACACCACCCGGTGTGCCGAGGGCTGTAGCGCCTGTGTGAGTGCCTGCAACCTGGAAAACGGTCTTGACCTTCAGCGGATGCCGGCGGGCATGGACCCCGAGAAATGGGATCGTCAGGAGGCACGCTGGATCCGCAAGGTCAAGCTTGAGGACAACCTGACGGGCCGGGTCACCAACCTGCCCATGATGTGCCAGCATTGCGAGCATCCACCTTGCGTGGATGTCTGTCCCACGGCGGCCTCCTTCAAGCGCGCGGATGGCATCGTCATGGTGGACCGCCACCTCTGTATCGGCTGTCGCTATTGCATGATGGCCTGCCCCTACAAGGCGCGGTCCTTCATCCATGCGGAGGTCGAGGAGAAGCTGACTCTCGCGCCGCGGGGCAAGGGTTGCGTGGAGAGTTGCAATCTCTGCGTCCATCGCCGCGATAATGGTGAGGCTTCGACCGCTTGCGCCGATGCCTGCGCCGCCCAAGGTCACCATGCGATCATCTTTGGTGACCTCAAGAACCCGGAAAGTCCGTTGAGCAAGGCCCTTGCGGCCATGCCCAGCCGTCAGATCCGCGAGAACCTCGCCCTGAACACGGGCGTCCGCTATTCGGGCGTGTGACGCCGGGGGAGATCCAGACATGAAAAGAATCGTCTATCGCGAATGGCGGCTGGCCCCGCGGCGCTACTGGGCCTTGCTTGCCAGCCTCGCCGCCGTCGCGGGCATTGGCGGCCTGGCCTTCTGGTACATGGAGCACCAGGGACACTGGGTAACCGGGATGAACAATGAGGTGGTCTGGGGCTTGCCCCATATCTTTGCCATCTTCCTCATCGTCGCTGCCTCCGGTGCCCTCAATATTGCCAGTATCGGCACCGTCTTCGGGAAATCAACCTATCAGCCCCTAGGCCGCTTCTCCGCCCTGTTGGCGGTGGCGCTGCTGATCGGAGGCCTTATGGTTCTGGTCCTTGATCTGGGTCGCCCCGATCGACTGATCGTGGCGATGACCAGCTATAACTTTCGCTCCATCTTTGCCTGGAATGTGATTCTCTATTCAGGCTTCGTCGCCATCGTCATCGCCTATTTGGCGACCATGGTCGATCGCGGCTTCCGGAATTATTACAAGGCGGCCGGTACCTTTGCCTTCGTCTGGCGTCTGCTGCTGACCACGGGCACGGGTTCGATCTTCGGTTTCATCGTCGCCCGTCAGGCCTACGATACCGCCGTGCTGGCCCCCATGTTCATCGTCATGTCCTTCCTTTATGGCCTGGCGATTTTCATGCTGGTCCTCATGTTCGCCTGCGCGCAGGACGAGCGCGCCCTCGGCCCCTATATTCTCAATCGACTCAAGGGCCTCATGGGTATCTTCATCGCCGCCGTCCTGCTTTTCATCCTCATCTATTTCCTGACCAAGCTCTATGGCGCCCAGAATTACGATCTGGTGACCTTTTATCTGGTCAGCGGTGGCCGCTATACCCTGGCATTCTGGTTTGGCTGGGTAATTCTGGGCCTGCTGGCGCCCTTTGGCATCCTCTTACATCCAGTCCTCGGCCGGGATCGGCGCTGGATAGCGGGGGCTTGCGGTCTGGTGGTCTTGGGGGGGCTGGCGAGCATCTATGTGATCGTCATCGGGGGTCAGGCCTTCCCCATGGCCATCTTCCCGGGCAAGACGATCCTGGAGTCCGGATTCCACGATGGCGTTGGCGACAAGATTGCGGCCTATGCCCCCAGCATGCCGGAGTTTCTGCTCGGCCTGGGTGGCGTGGCGGTGGCCCTGATCATTACCGCCGTTGGGGTCCGGGCGCTGCAGTTTCTACCTGAATCCCTGGCGGACCAGGAGGTGGACCCTCACGCCGCCGTCAAGGCCTGATCCGAACCCGGCAAGGGTTTCCAGAAGGTCGAGGTCATAAACGGGGATGATGCCCTAGGTGTCGTCCCCGTTGGCATTTCCAGAACTTCAAAGTCCCTTCACCATGTCCCGCCTCTACATATCCGCTACCCATAAATCCTCCGGGAAGACGACCCTGTCCATTGGCTTGTGTCGCAACTTTGCTCAACTCGGGTACCGGGTACGACCTTTCAAAAAAGGGCCTGATTATATAGACCCCCTCTGGCTGGGTCAGGCGGCGGGCCGTCCCTGCCTGAATCTGGATTACAACACCATGGGTCTGGGAGAGATCCGCGAGACCTTCGCGCGGGCCATGGGGGAAGCTGACCTGGGCCTGATCGAGGGTAATGTGGGCCTCTTCGACGCCACGGATCTGGCGGGCAGCAACAGCAACGCGGAACTGGCCAAGTTGCTCGAGACGCCCCTCATTCTGCTGGTGGATGTCCAGGGTATGTCGCGGGGTCTGGCACCCCTGCTCCTGGGCTACCAGGCCTTTGATCCCAGCCTGAGTATCGCCGGGATCATCCTCAACAAGGTCGGCGGCAAGCGCCACGAAGCCAATCTGCGCAGGGTCGTTGAGCACTACACGGATTTGCCACTGTTGGGTGCTATCCATCGCGAGACCCAGCCCCGCATCGACGAGCGCCATCTGGGCTTGATGCCCAGCAACGAGAGTCGCGAGGCCGATGCCCAGATTGAGGGTATCCGCCGCATGATCGCGGATCAGGTGGACCTGGAGGCTCTGCTGCGCATCGGCGCCTCGGCCCCATCCCTGGCCTCATATCCCACCATTCCTAAGCTTGCGCCCCGGCACGGGGACCTGCGCATCGGCATTGCCCGGGACGAGGCCTTCGGTTTTTATTATCCCGATGACCTCGATGCCCTGCGCGCGGCGGGGGCGGAATTGATCCCCTTCAGTCCCATCCATGACCGGGGTTTGCCAGAGGTGGATGGACTCCTCATCGGCGGCGGCTTCCCCGAGTACCGCATGCGTGAATTGGCCGCCAATAGGTCCATGCGCGAGGCGGTGCGAGACTTCGTCGAGGGCGGGGGCCCGGCCTACGCCGAATGTGGTGGCCTCATGTATCTCTGCCGGGAGATGCGCTGGGGGGATGAAATCGCCCCCATGTGCGGCGTCCTTCAGGCCGACGTGGCCATGCACGAGCGGCCTCAAGGCCGAGGCTACATCCACCTGCGCGAACGGGAGGCCTTCCCCTGGCCCCGGCTCCCCGATCAGGCCCCCGAGATCCATGCCCACGAATTCCATCACTCCGCCATCGTCGATCCGGACCCAGCCTGGGTCTATGGTTACGAGGTCCTGCGGGGCAGTGGCGTGGATGGGTGCCATGACGGCATTATCTATAAAAATCTTCTGGCGAGCTATGCCCACCTGCGCCATGTCGGGGGCGTGGGGTGGCCGGCGCGCTTCATGGCCCAGGTCCGCCGCTGTCACCGCCCAGGCTGAATCCCCGGCCGGCCAGGATCGCTGATAAAATGACCCTTAAGAATGCGCGGGACAACCGTGCTTTGCACCGCTCACAAAACAGACAAGAGGACAGGGGTATGTTCAGACTGACCGCATCCGCCGTGGGGCAGGTCCATGAGGCCGCCCGTCAAGGAGGCGCCGAGGGCCTGGCCCTGCGCCTGGCGGCCCATCAAAATCCCGATGGCAATATCGACTACCGCATGGGTTTCGACGAGGGCACCGAGGACGATATTCAAATCGACTGCGAGGGGGTCCCGGTGGTGATGGCCCCGGAGTACGTCCCCTTGCTCGACCAGGCGACCCTGGATTACATCGAGTTGGAACCCGGACAGTTCCACTTTATCTTCCTCAATCCCAAGGACAGCGGTTACGCCCCACCCACGGAGGGCTGAGCCAACCAAGTGCCTTTACGCTCCCCGATTCATCACCAGCCATGATCGAACTCTCCGGTGAGGACAGCCTTAGGCTCAACGTCTTGCTGGCCAATCAGCCCCAGGCCATCCGTATCGACGAGTCGCGCCTGCAGGTCCATGGCCTGTCGGAGCGGGGCGAGGCCTGTATCACGCTTAACCCGACCGCGCGCCCCGAGACCTATGTGCGCGCGGTGCGGGAGCTCATCTCGGGCCATGTTCTCGGTTCCCCCGGGGGGTATCCCACCTATTTGCGCCGCTGGACCCGGATGGGCCAGATGCGTGACGAGAGCCTTCCCCAGTTGCTGCTCCTGGGGGAGCCCGAGGCCGTGGTGGCCGCCGTCTGTTCGCCAGGTCTGACGGACGAACTGGGGCGCCGGGCCTGGTGGGCCATGGAGGATGCCGGGAATGCGCGGCGTATGTTAGGGAATGCCGCCATCGTCCAAGGCGGGATGGGGCCAATCCTGGCGGAATACCTGGTGGAATTTCTGCCCTTCGAGACGGAAATGGAGAAGATGGCGGAATCCGTGCGGCTGGTACTGCAGCCGGGGCTCCTTGCCGAGCAGCGGTGCCTGGAGCTCTGGCACAAGGCTGCGCGCAAGCCGTCCTATGCCCTTGGATTTCTTCAGGCCAGGCCCGACACCCTCCCGGACCCGGTAGCCGCTCGCGCCGATTTTGCTGCCCATGCCCCCGGGCTTGGGGCCCTGATCAGTGCGGGCAATGCCTGGGCTCAGGCCATGGCAAGAGTCCTGTCCGCCCCCGGCCAGACCTGGCTGAAGACGGTCGCCCAGATCCTCGCCAAGCCTCCGACCCAGGATCTGACCTTGACCACCCTGGAAACGGTGGCCGGCTATTTCGCCTCCTTGCGCCCCGAAGGCGCGCCGGATGTGACTTTGCCAGACTTGATCGCCGAGGCCGAGGACCATGTCGATCAGGCCTCCGCCCCCTTGCGCGCCTGTCTGGCGGTGGCGCCCGGCTTGCGGGACGACCTGGCGGCCTTGCGCCTCCTCTCGGGCCTGGGATATGGCGTCCTGCGCCCGGTTCTGCGGGATACCACCGCCACGGGCAGCCTCCTGCGCCGCAAGCTCGACCCAGTACTGGAGCCTATCCTGCGCCGGCTGGAGATCTTGCGGGGCAAGCCCCTCCCCTGAAGGAGTGCCTTGATCCAAGGGCCTGTCGGACTCTGGGTCCTCATGCTGGCCATTTTGGACAAGCGGTGCACGCTTTTGCTAATTCCGTGCAAAATCGGGCGCCCTTGCCTCGGTTCGGGAGATACCCGGCGACCCGGGTTCCGGCTGGGGTATCATCTGCCGGCGCCTGGCCAGTTAGGCACCTGACTCGCCCCGAGGATGGCTCATCGGGGTATGCCATCTGTCCAGGCTTTGGCTTCATCAAGGTCACCGCACCCCGTGCGCCGCCATGTTCAATCTTGCTAACAGAGGACCCAGGTCATGAACACTGCCATTCTGCGCCACTCACTGCTTGCCGCCGCGCTGTTGTTGCCCGGCATGGTCTTGGCCATTGATCCTGGCCGCGGCGTGGGCGCCCCTGGAGTAGGGGTCGCCCCCCGGCCAGGGGTCGGGGCCCCCGGGGTAGGGGTTGCCCCCGGGGTTGGTGTCGGCGCCCCGGGGGTGGGCGTCGCCCCCCGGCCGGGTGTCGGTGCCCCTGGGGCAGGGGTTGCTCCGGGGGTTGGTGTCGGTGCCCCCGGGGTGGGCATCGCCCCGGGTCGGGGGGTTGGCGCACCTGGGGTCGGCGTCGCCCCCTTGAATCGCGGTGGGCCAATCAATCGCCCTGGTGTGCGCTAAGGCGCGAATAGCCGTTCAGACCCCCCTCACCTCTTATAGGGCGCCGGTGATAAGGTCTGAACGCCTCTAGTCGCGGCATTGAATTCCATTCAGGGGGCATCTACTTGGCCGGCGAGGATAATGAGAGGATTCCCCGCGGGTGCTCCGCAGGCTGGCCACTGGGCTGAGTCTCGGAGCGGCGCAATATCGTAAACAACACAAGAGGTACCAGGCATGAGCACATTAGTGGTGGTTGGGTATGACGATCAGTTCAAGGCCGAGGAGATCCGCCTTGCGCTGAAGAAGATGCAACAGGAGTACCTTATTGATCTGGAAGATGCCGTGGTGGCCGTCAAGGATCAAGAGGGTAAGGTCCGTCTCCATCAGGCTGTGAACACAACGGCTGCTGGCGCCCTCAGTGGCGGCTTTTGGGGTGCGCTGATCGGGATGATCTTTTTGAATCCGCTACTCGGCATGGCCGTGGGCGCGGGCGCGGGCGCCGTTTCAGGGGCACTTACTGATGTCGGCATCAACGACCAGTTTATGAAGGATCTTGCCGAAACGATGCAGCCGGGCAGTTCCACCTTGTTCGTTTTGGTGAGGAAGGCGACGCCCGACAAGGTGCTGGAACAATTGAAGGGAACGGGGGGCAAGGTCCTGAAAACATCCCTGTCGCACGAAGACGAGGCCAAGCTCCAAGCCGGCCTGAACGCCCCGAAGGCCTAATCTAGAGCAGGTTTATCCGCAGTAACCTAGCCCGGGCGCCGAGCCTCGGGCGGTTAGCGGTATAAGACTTTTCCTGATTATTCACGATCCTCAGCCGATATGGACTTCAGTAAGTAACTGGCAATCAGACATTTTTTAACCCCCAATG
>JBGAUK010000080.1:0-16056 GCA_044228695.1 Chromatiaceae bacterium
TCCGACTGTCCAGGTTGGCGTGGAACGGGTGTCCAGCTTGCGCTGGAATGGGTGTCCAGTTTGCGTGGAATAGGCACGCCAGGGTGCCGGGCCAGGCATGCCGGGGCCTTAACCCAGGTCAAGACAAGGGGGTAGGCCGGCCCGCCAGAACCCGCCCGGCTGCATTACCCTGGCGCGCCTAACTCCCGGAAACGGCCTCCAGCCCGGGCGTCGGGGTGGGGACCAGCGGGCGCTCGAAACGCAGTTCCTGGTCATAGGGGAAGACGTCCTCCCAGACCCCATTGGCGGTGTCCTTCTGACGTTGTTGCCAATAGCGGTAGTCGAAAATCTCCGGGTGAGTGTCGAACAGGATCTGACGCAACTCCTGGCTGTTGGTGAGAAAAGTAGGGAATTCCTCCGGGAAGACATCCCCAGGATTCACGGTGTACCAGGGTTCGGCGCTCATCTCGTCGTCGAGGGTTCGGGCCTGGGGAATCTTGCGGAATTTGCACTCGCCGAGATAACAAATCTCGTCGTAATCATAGAAGATCACCCGACCCAGGCGGGTGACCCCAAAGTTCTTGAAGAGGAGATCCCCCGGAAAGATGTTGACGCCCATGAGTTGCTTGAGGGCCAGACCCCAGTCATCCAGGATGGTGCGCTGCTCCGCGGTGCTGGCCTCGGTCAGGTAGAGGTCCAGGGGCGTCATGCGCCGCTCGATATAAAGATGACGCAACACCAGCATGTCGCCTTCCTCCTGCACCAGGGAGGGCACCTCCGCCTCGATCTCCCGCAACAGTGCGGGCGAGAAGCGATGCCGCGGGAAGGCTACGTCGGAGAACTCCAGGGTGTCCGCCATCCGGCCCATGCGGTCGTGATTCTTGACTTGCTGGTACCGCTGCTTAACCTGCTGGCGGGTGACCTCCTTCTGGGGCGGGAAACGGTCGCGTATCACCTTGAATACATAAGGGAATGAGGCCAGGGTGAACACCAGCATGACCATGCCCCGGGTGCCAGGGGCGATCTGGAAGAGGTCATCCGAATTAGCCAGGTGATCCAGGAAGTCGCGGTAGAACTCGTTCTTGGCCTGCTTCTGGAAACCGATGCTCATGTAGAGATCGGCGAGGGACTTACTGGGCATCAGGCTCTGGAGAAAGTCAACGGTGGCCGCTGGGACCGGGGTCTTCACCATGAAATAGGCGCGGGTAAAGCTGAACACCGCGTCCACCTGCTCCTGCTGGGTGAGCAGGGTATCGGCATAGATGGCCCCCGCCTCGTTGTTGACGAGGGGGATCACGAAGGGCTGGCAGACCTCGCCCTGGATGACGCGCCCGATCAGGTAGGCCGCCTTGTTGCGGTAAAAGGGCGACTCCAGCACATCGATGCGCAACTCCCCCAGGTTACGGGTGCCGAGGGCGCTGCGGGCCCGGAAGGCGGCGGCCACCCGCTCGGTATCCCGATGGAGATCTTCGTAGGGCAGGGTGAAATAAAAGGCGGAGAGAATCTCCCACACGCACTGCTCGAGCCCGCTATCTCCCGGATGGAAGGACATGTAAACCAGATAGCGGGCCGCCAGTTCCTGACGATTGACGCTGGATTCCAGGAAGATATTGTCATTATTAAAATACTTACGATGGAAGAGCCGGCAGAAGACGGAGTTGTAAAAGGTCTCCGCCAACTCAGGGCGCCCATGGCGGGCGAGCAGGTGGCGGTAAACCTGCTTGACCTCCTGCCACAGGGGCTCGTCCAGATGCTCGATACCGAAGGCGGAGCGCACCTTGTCGACCGTCTCCCTGACCCGCAAGTCGTAGAAGCTGATGCGCTTGGCGGAGGCCGCCCGCACGGACTCCCAGTCGGCTCGTTCGAAACGTTGGCGAGCGGAACTGGTAATCTCCTGAAAATAGGAATAATGCCGGTCGAAGCCGGTCAGGATGGAACGAGCGATCTGGTGTGCCCGATCTTGCTGGACCTTGCTCATGAACCTTGTCTCCCCCTCCCTAAATGAACCGGCCAGGCCGCCGCCTGGAGATCTAGAATCCAGGTCGCGCGGAATCATTGCTTATTTCAAATCTATGTATTGAAATTTTAGACTTTAATTACTGAGCTTTTTACACCATTTTGTTGCAGCGCACAATACATGGGTCTTCTTGACCCGACAACAAATTTGCTCATCACCCCCAGGAGTAGCCTATGCCCCAGGTCCAGATCCTTGCCCCCGTACCCCCCGCCTTGCAGGAGGTCCTCTCCCCCGCGGCGCTGGAATTCGTGGTGGACCTGGAGCATCGCTTCGGTCCGCGCCGGCGGGAACTCCTGGCCGCGCGGGTGGCCCGTCAGCAGCGCCTGGATGCCGGCGAGTCCCTGGACTTCCTGGCCAGCACCGCCGATATCCGCGCCGGGGACTGGCGGGTGCGCCCCGCCCCCGCCGATCTTCAGGATCGCCGGGTGGAGATCACCGGGCCCGTTGACCGCAAGATGGTCATCAACGCCCTCAACTCCGGCGCCAAGTGTTTCATGGCCGATTTCGAGGACGCCCACGGTCCCACCTGGAGCGCCACCCTGGAGGGCCAACAGAACCTCGCCCAGGCCATCCGCCGCACCCTGACCTTCCAGAGTCCCGAGGGCAAGGACTACCGCCTCCACGACACCCCGGCCACCCTCATTGTCCGCCCCCGGGGCTGGGCCCTGCCCGAGAAGCACGTCGAGGTGGACGGCCAGCCCATTTCCGGCGCCCTCTTCGACTTCGGTCTTTATCTTTACCACAATGCCCAGGAGTTGCTGGCCCGGGGCAGCGGACCCTATTTCTATCTGCCCAAGCTGGAGGGCCATCGGGAGGCCCGGCTGTGGAACGACGTCTTCACCTACGCGGAGGAGCGCCTGGGCCTGCCCCACGGCAGCATCCGCTGCACCGTGCTCATCGAGACCATCACCGCCGCCTTCGAGATGGACGAGATCCTCTACGAGCTGCGGGACTACATCTGCGGCCTCAACTGCGGCCGCTGGGACTACATCTTCAGCTTCATCAAGCGCTTCCATGCCCACCCAGAACGCTGCCTGCCGGAGCGCGGCCAGATCACCATGCTGGTGCATTTCCTGCGCTCCTACTCGCGCCTGCTAATCAAGACCTGCCACCACCGAGGCGCCCATGCCATGGGCGGCATGGCGGCCCAGATCCCCATCAAGGGGGACCCGGCGGCCAATGACATCGCCTTTGCTAAGGTGCGGGCTGACAAGGAGCGCGAGGCGGGAGATGGCCATGACGGCACTTGGGTGGCCCATCCCGGCCTGGTACCCGTGGCCCTGGAGGTCTTCAACCACTACATGCCCGGTCCCAATCAACTGGATCGCACCCTCGACGACCTCCATATCGTCGCCGCCGACCTGCTGGCATTGCCCACGGGCACCATCAGCGAGGCCGGTCTGCGCAACAACGTCTCCGCCGGCCTGCGCTACCTGGCCGCCTGGCTGGGCGGACGGGGCGCGGTGCCCATCCATAACCTCATGGAGGACGCCGCCACCGCCGAGATCGCCCGTGCCCAGTTGTGGCAATGGGTGCGCTATCCTGGTGGGGTCCTGGACGATGGTCGCCAGGTGACCCCGGCCCTGTTCGAGCAGGTTCTGGTCGAGGAATTGGCCTTGGCGGGGACCGAACTGGCGAGCGCCGGCGACCCAGCGGCCGCTCACCTGGATCGCGCGGCCCAACTGCTGCGGGACATCGTCCTCCAGGACGCCTTCGAGGAATTCCTCACCCTGCCCGCCTACCGAATCCTGGACGAAACGGCGGGGCTCTGAACCTGGTTCACGGTGGCGCCCCCCTGTTACGGGGCGCCACCTCCCTCCTCACGAAAAATCCATCGCGCGACCAACGCGCCTACCACTGAGCGGAGTAACCCATGTCGAAAATGATGACCCGAGAGCAACAGATTCAGGCCCTGGAGCAGGAATGGGCCAGCAACCCCCGCTGGAAGGATGTGAGCCGTGGTTATACCGCCGCCGATGTGGTCCGCCTGCGCGGGTCCGTGCAGCCGGAATTTACCTATGCCCGCAACGGGGCCGAAAAGCTCTGGGAACTGATCCATGGCGCTGCTCGTAAGGGTTACGTCAACTGCATGGGCGCCATCACCGCGGGCCAGGCCATGCAGCAGGCCAAGGCCGGCGTCGAGGCCATCTACCTGTCCGGCTGGCAGGTGGCGGCGGATGGCAACACCTCCGAGACCATGTATCCGGACCAGTCCCTCTACGCCTACGACTCGGTGCCGACCATGGTCCGGCGCATCAACAATACCTTCAAGCGCGCTGACGAGATCCAGTGGGGCCGAGGTGTTGGCCCCGGCGACGCGGGCTACATCGACCACTTCCTGCCCATCGTGGCGGATGCCGAGGCGGGCTTCGGCGGCGTGCTGAACGCCTTCGAACTCATGAAGAACATGATCGCCGCCGGCGCCGCTGGCGTGCACTACGAGGACCAGTTGGCCGCCGTCAAGAAATGCGGCCATATGGGCGGCAAGGTCCTGGTCCCCACCCAGGAGGCGGTGCAGAAGCTCATCGCCGCGCGCCTGGCGGCGGATGTCTGCGGCGTCCCCACCCTGGTGCTGGCCCGCACCGACGCCGAGGCGGCCAACTTGCTGACCTCCGATTTCGATGCCAACGACAAGCCCTTCCTCCTGGGCACCCGCACCGCCGAGGGCCTCTACAACGTCAAGAACGGTCTGGAGCAGGCCATCAGCCGCGGCCTGGCCTATGCCCCTTACGCCGATCTGGTGTGGTGCGAGACCGGTACCCCGGACCTGGGCTTCGCCCGGGAGTTCGCCGAGGCCCTGATGGCGCAAAACCCCAACAAGCTGTTGGCCTACAACTGCTCGCCCTCCTTCAACTGGAAGAAGAATCTGGACGACAAGACCATCGCCAAGTTCCAGGATGAGCTATCCGCGATGGGCTACAAGTACCAGTTCATCACCCTGGCTGGCATTCACAGCATGTGGTACAACATGTACGACCTGGCCTACGACTACGCCCGGGGCGAGGGCATGCGCCACTATGTCGAGAAGGTGCAAGGGCCTGAATTCCAGGCACGCGAGAAGGGTTACACCTTCGTCTCCCATCAGCAGGAAGTCGGCGCCGGCTACTTTGATGACGTGACCACGGTTATCCAGGGCGGCACCTCCTCCCTGACCGCCCTCACCGGCTCCACCGAAGAAGCCCAGTTCGACCATTGAGTCGCTGGGCCGGTCAGGGCGGCCATCCGGCCGGGTAAGGAGGCATTAGCCCCCCTCCCCGACCGCATCGGCCACTGACGGAAAAGCCGGTCCCGGGCAACTGGGACCGGCTTTTTCCCGTTGAGCGGTCGGCCAGAAATATCAGAGAGCGTCATTTGTGGGTACCGGGTGCCGGGTGGCGATCGGCGGGGGTGTCGACAGCAGGGATGCTGTCGTCAAGCCTACAGGGAAGTATTCACGGCGTCCCCCGCAGATCGCTACCCGGCAACCGGTACCCTGGCGTGAAACACAAACCGAGGCCCCATTGCGGGATCTGACCATGACATTGCATAGCCTGAAAACCACTGATTTGAGCGACGAGTGGGGGGATAAGGCCCAGATCTGCGCCCCCCTGTTCCGCGACTATGGCGGGCGGACCGATTTCCACGGCCCCATCGCCACGGTGCGCTGCCCGGACGACAATTCCAAGGTACGGGAACTACTGGACGAGCCCGGCCAGGGTCGGGTGCTGGTCATCGAGGCCGACGCCTCGCCACGCTGCGCCATGCTCGGCGATCTGCTGGCCCAACGGGCGGTGGACAACGGCTGGGCCGGGGTGCTGGTACATGGCTACATCCGCGATAGCGCCGACATTGCCCACATGCCCTTGGGCGTCAAGGCCCTGGGCACCCTCCCCCGCAAGAGCGACAAGCGGGGTGCCGGCCAGACCCAGGTGGTCGTCAGCTTTGCCGGGGTGGAATTCCGGCCGGGTGATATGCTTTACGCCGATGCGGATGGGGTGCTGGTCATTGCCGCCACCGAGGCCAGGACACCTCCCGGAGAGAGCTGAGACCCGGGGCCAAGGGGACCGGGGAGCAACGGCCAGGACAGGAGGGCGGCCCGCTGGCGGCGTCGCCCCTAACGAGGCATTGCGCCTCCATTGAGTCGAGAGTCTTGAGATGATGAGGAACACAGCATGAAGCCCATGATTTTAAGCGTATTTTTAGCTACCCTGGCCCTGGGGAATCCCGCGGTTGCCCAGTCCGACAAGGGGTTTAAGGGTCTGATCGACAACCTGCCTCACGACAAACTTGGTGCCTGGGTTGTCGGCAGCCGCCAGCTTAATGTCACGGATAAAACCCGGTTTGACGCGGGCGAGGGCCCGGTCATCGTGGGCGCCTGCGTGTCCGTGGTCCTCGAAGGAACCCTCGTCAAGCTGATCAAAACCGAAAAGGAATCCCAGTGCCTCCCCGAGTAGCCTGGGCTCCGGTCTGAAGACGCGGGAGGCCCAGCTCCCGTTCTGCTTCATCAGCAGGCCGAGCCAATTCAGTCTCGCCAGCCAGGCTCTTCATGGGAGTGCGGAGCCATGGGTTCAAGGTGGATCATACCCTGGCCGATCTCTTGATATTTTCGCTGACCTTACGCAAGATGGAAGTTAGCGGCAAGGCCGCGCCCCGCCAGAAGCGGGCTCCGCCCTGAAGCCAACAAGGGCCGGAAAAAGTTCCACGGGAACTTCTCCGCCACCCAAACGAAGCGGAGGCAGCGCGTGTTCCTACCGATCGGCAATATCGCCCTTGGCCAGGCTCGTCACAACGACGCCTTTACCGCAGGGCGAACCGCGGCTACTGAGGCCCTGCGTCAACTCATTGATGCTCCGGGCTGGGCCCTGGTCTTCGGTGGTGGCCGCCATAATCCGGTTGCCCTACTGGCGGGCCTGCGGGAGGTGGTGGGCGATATACCCCTGGTCGGTGGCAGCGCCGTTGGTCTCATCACCGGCAAGGGCGCAACCCTGACGGGCTTCGAATGCGGCCTGCTGATGTTTGGCGCGACCCTGGCACCCCAAACCATCGTGACCGTCGGTGGTCTCGACCGCGATGAGTGCGAGACCGGGCGACGCCTGGGCAATATCTTGCGCGCCTCCTGCCAATCGAACCCTACTATTCTGCTGTTTTACGATTCCATCCATTCCGCCTCGCCACCCCAACTCCATGTCGGCAGCCGCTTGATGGAAGGTCTGTATGAAGGCCTGGGCGAACTGAAACCTACCTTGATCGGAGCCGGGACCCTCGGCGATATGGCCATGGAGACGAGTTTCATCTTCGATGGCCGCGAGGCACGCAAACATGCCGTGGTGGCGGTGGTGATGCCGGAGGGGCTAGCCAGCCATGTCCAGATCACCCATGGCTGTTATCCCGCAAGCGATTTCATGACCATCACGGGCCTTGAGGGTGCCCGGGTGCTGGCACTTGATGGCCGTCCGGCCTTGGAACTGGCCGCCGAGCGGCTGGGTCTGCCACTCCAGGAATTGGCGGGGATGTCACCGGCATCCCTGGCCCTAACCCTGGGCGAGAAACAGGGCGACCCCTTCGCCCCCTTTGCCGACGAGAACTACAACAACCGGCTGGTGGTCGCCGCGGATGCCGAGACCGGGGCTCTGATCCTGTTCGAGGCGGATTTCGCCCTTGGCTCCCGGGTGCAATTGATGGACATCGATCCCCAACGGATGATCGACTCGGCGCGGGACCAGACCCAGCGCCTACTCGCCACCTTGGGCGATCAGGTCCCGCTCTTCGCCCTTTACATTGACTGCGCCGGGCGCTCCATGGCCTTCAGTGGTCTGGACGAGGATGAATCCGCCCCGGTACGGGAACTGGTCGGCGCCCGCTGTTCCCTGCTGGGATTCTTCTCTGGTGTTGAACTTGCCCCGGTACGGGGTCGGACCCGTCCCCTCGACTGGACCGGGGTACTGGCTGTCTTCACCCAGGCGCGGGAGTAGGTCCGTGGAAGGCGATGATCCGCTGGCCCTGCGAAAAGCGGCCGACTATTACCGCCAGGAATACGACGCCATTGGGGCGCGCCTGCTAAGGATGCAACGCGAGTTGAGGTTGGCGCACCGCGACGCCCGTCACCAACGCACCCTGGCCCACATTGTCCAGCGCCTCTATGCGGCCGCCGATCCGGAGCAACCCAACCCGGCCTACCATGAAGATTTAGGGGACAGCCTGGTAGCCCTCCTGGTTGAATCCCTCCAGATCGACTGCGCGGCGATCCTGAGTCATACGGCATCCGGGATGCTCGTGGTGGATCACTGCCTGGGTCTCGATGCCAACTTCCAACTTCCCATTGGCCCGTACCTGCCAAGCCGCGCCCTCAGTCGGGAACCGCCATCGGCTCTGGCGGAACTCGCGGCGGGCCTGCGCGCCGCCGGCCTGGTACAGTGGCTTTGGGTTGCCTCACCCCAGACCGGCCAGGTGTTGTTGCTCGGCCATCGGAGCACCTACAACCTCGGCACCGAAATAGCCTTCGACCGGGATGATCACATCATTCCCGAGGCCGTGCTGGAGATCTATCACGGACTCATGGAGCAGCGCCGGGTCAAGCAAGCCCTGCGAACCGCCGAAATCGACTATCGCACCTTGTTCGAGAGTGCCCAGGACGCCTTTGCCGTCCTCGATGGTCGCCAGGGTCGATTGATCGATGCCAATCCCCATGCCCGAGCCCTGCTCCTTTGCCCCTTAGCCGAACTCCGGAGCCGCCCCCTTCACGGCTGGCTCGTCGAGCCGGACCTGGCGCACTGGCGCCAGCTCTGGCGACGAGCCCTCGCCGGCCGACCCCAGATCCTCGAATGCCGCCTGCGCAACGCTCATGGCCGGATCTTCTGGGCCGAGATCCATCTGACTCGGATCGGCACGGAACGACCTGGGCGCCTGCTGCTGGTGGGCCAGGATATCTCCGAGCGCAAGCGGAGCGAGGAGCAACTCCGCCACTACGCCTTCCACGACGAGCTGACGCGGTTGCCCAATCGTGCCCTCATGTATCGGTGCCTGGAGGAGGTGATTCTGCGACGGCGCCAGGAACCCGGTTATCGCTTCGCCCTTCTGTTCCTGGACATGGATCGGTTCAAGATCATCAACGATAGTCTGGGGCACAGCTTCGGGGATCGCCTGCTGATCGCCATTGGCCAGCGCTTGAGCGCCTGCCTGGGAGAACAGGACACCATTGCCAGACTGGGAGGTGACGAATTTCTCATCCTGCTAGGCGCGATCGCGCACCCCGAGGAGGCCGAGTCGATCGCGCGACGCCTGGGGCAGGCCCTTGCCACACCCTTTTCCATCAAGGGACATGAAATCTTTACCAGCGCCAGTATCGGCATCGTGCTAGCCGATGAACGCTACAGCCAGCCAGAGGCCATGCTCCGCGACGCCGATATCGCCATGTACCAGGCCAAGCGGAGCGAAAGCCGCGAGCAGCGGTATACCCTCTTCGACCCCGCCATGCATGCCCGGGCGCTCGCTGACATGGAGCTGGAGCGGGATCTCCGGTTGGCGCTGACGCGCCAGGAGCTTTTCGTCCTCTACCAGCCGATCGTTTCCCTGGCAACCGGGCACATCACGGGCTTCGAGGCCCTGGTGCGTTGGCTCCACCCCAAGCGGGGGCTGGTGATGCCTGCTACCTTCATTCCCCTGGCCGAGGAGACGCTGTTGATCCTCGACATTGGCCGCTTTGTCTTGGCGGAGGCGTTCAAGCAAGCGAGACAGTGGGCTGAGCGGTTTGCTCCTCCGCCCAAGATCAATGTCAATCTATCCGCCAGACAGTTCATGCGCAGCCAATTGGCGGCGGAAACAGGCCTTTTGGCAAGTGGACTCTCCTGCCCGACCCACCTGATCAACCTGGAGATCACCGAGAGCGCCATCCTGTTCGATAAGGATCTGGCGATGGCCACCCTTGAGCAACTCCATGCCCAGGGTTTCGAACTCAGCATGGACGATTTCGGGACCGGCTTTTCCTCTCTGAGCTATTTGTTACGGTTTCCTTTCGACAACATCAAGATCGACCGCTCCTTCATCACCCCGCTGGTGATGGAGCCGCGAGCGGCCACCATCGTCGCCGCCATCCTCGGTCTCGCTGGCAACCTCGACAAGCGCATCGTCGCCGAGGGTATAGAGACCCCCGAACAATTGGCCATCCTGCGGCAACTCGGATGCGCTTACGGACAGGGTTATCTGTTTTCGCCACCGGTTGACGCTGAGGCTGCCGAGGCTATGCTTACCGATCACCCTTGGGGTAGCTTGAAGCCCGCCTGACGGACAGAACCCGGGATCCAAGCCAAGGCGGGAAACCAGTGCGTTCCGCCAAGGAATAGCGACTTCACGGGCTTCATTCCAGGTGCGTGACATAATGCCCGGTGAGCCAAGCCACGGAGTTCGTCATGCACATCTGGGTCGATGCCGACGCCTGTCCGGGCGTCATCAAGGAAATCCTGTACCGCGCCGCCCTGCGCCTTGGGATTCCCCTCACCCTGGTGGCGAACCAGCCTTTGCAAACGCCACCCTCGCCCTTGATTCATCGGGTCCAGGTAGGGCAAGGCTTTGATGTCGCTGACAACCATATCGCCGAGCACCTAAAGCCAGGGGACCTGGTCATTACTGGCGATATCCCCCTGGCCGCCCAGGTCATAGCGCGGGGCGGGGAGGCCATCAATCCCCGGGGCGAGCGCTACACTCCCGACAATATCCGGGAGCGGCTGGCGGTGCGTGACTTCCTCGAAGAACTGCGCGGCACTGGGGTGAACACTGGCGGGCCACCACCCCTGGGTTTGACCGAGCGCCAGGCCTTTGCCAACGCCCTCGACCGGCTGCTGGCCCACAGACAACCCTGAACCCATCGCGCTATTGAGGGGATGATGCCACCCATGCCAGATCGGGGCGGTCCGGCGCGAGGCCATCCTTCTCGGTCTCTATGATTGCTGATTTTTTGAGCGGGAGCCGCCAGTCGCCATGTTCGCTAACCTTTTTACCTCCAAGCCGCCGCTGGACGAGCCGTCGATCGCCTGGATCCTGGCCGTCTTCGGCTGGGCCTTGCGCTGGTTCGACGCCGGATACTTTCGCGACCAGACCCGCCTGATTGCCCCCACCAACGATTTCTTCCCGGGCCGGGCCGACAGCATCCAGGGCATGGCGGAACTCATCTTTCGCGCCACGGCTGGCTATGCCGGCATGGGACACTGGCCCCTGCGGCTGATGCCGCCCCAGGCCGGGATGGCCATCGCGCCGCCCCTACAGGCCCTGCCGCAACCGCTGCGCGGGTCGCCCGCCGAGCCAGCCGCTCCCGTGGTTCAGGTCGGGGCCGCCGCCATCATCCCCATCGCCTATGACCCCGTCTTGGTCAACAACCCGGAGGCCTTGATCGCGGGCCTGGCCCAGAGTCTGGCCCATCATCTGGGGGCCGCCGCTGGCGAGCCACCCCCCGGGGGGCTGCAAAATTGGCCTCAGGCCACGGAGATCATGGGCGTCTTTCTGGGCTTCGGCGTCCTCTTCGCCAATACGGCCTTCCAGTTCCAGACCAAAAGCTGCGGGAGTTGCAGTGCCCCCAGCCCCCAGCGCCAGGCCTTTTTATCCCAGTTCGACATCACCTATGCCCTGGCGCTCTTTTGCGTGCTGAAGGGGATACCCCAAGGCGAGGGTGTGCGTCATCTCAAAAGTGCCCTGCGGTCCCACTTCAAGCGGTGCTTGGCGGACCTCGGCCGGCGCGAGGCGGCCCTGGCCGAGCTCCAGGCCCTGCTCCCCTAGGCTCTAGCTTGACCATGCCGCCCCTGGAACTCCTGCTGCCCATTTTGGGCATCGCCTTCCTGGCGGGCCTGGTCCAGGGGCTGTCGGGGTTCGGATCGGGACTGGTGGCGGCCCCCCTGCTGGCCCTGCTGTTGCCGCTCGAGACGGCGGTGCCCCTGATGACCCTCCTCAGCCCGCTGATCTCGCTCCAGAATCTGCTGCATCTGCGCCAGGCCATCCGCTTTGATCGGGTGAGGGTGCTGCTGGTGGGTTATGTCGTGGGGACCCCCCTGGGTCTCTATCTGCTCACCCGCGCCCCCGCGCCCCTCATGCTGGGCGCCCTGGGAGTCTTTCTAACGGCCTATGCCCTGGTCTCGCTCACGGGTCGCCAGCCCCAGGCGCGCTGGCTGCGGGAATGGCGATTTAGCCTGGGGGTGGTTTCCGGAGCCCTGGGCTCGGCCTTCAGCACCAGCGGGCCGCCCGTCATCCTCCATGTCGCCGCCCACCCGGAGTGGGCACCCGACCAGCAGAAGGCGACCCTGGCCCTCTTTCTGGGCCTCTCCAACCTCATTACCCTGGCCGCCTTCGGCCTGGGCGGCCACTACACGGGCGAGATATTCGGCTGGTTCCTCTGGGGCTTCCCCCTGCTCGCCGTGGGGACCCAGGCCGGCATCCTGCTCTACCGGCGGATGGGCGCCCATGACTATCGCCGCCTGACCTTCGGCCTCATCCTGGCCATGGGGATCATCCTGCTCTGGCGGGCGGTGGCCGTGAATCCTTGACAGGCATATCCCGTGAGGACTCCATTTTTATGCGGCGGATCATGGCAAAGCGAGCCCTGACGCCTATCATTCAAAGGAGAGAGAAGCCAAGCCCGGTGTTTCAAGATGATCCCTTGGCACGAGAACCGATCCGCGGGAGTTAGGAAGGCAAGGTCCCGCCCGAGGAACATCCCCCCAAGAGGAGGCCAACCATGAGCCTTTTTCGCGCCCTCGCCCTGCCCTTGTTAGCGCTGCTGCTAGGCGGATGCGCCTCGCTGGCCTCCGACCGCATGGCAGGACAGCTCAAGACGGTCATGTTGGCTCAGGATGATCCCGAGACGGTACGGGCAGCGGCACCGGCCTTCCTGCTGCTGGTGGAATCCCTGATCGCCGAAAGCCCGGACGACCCGCGCCTGCTGGCTACCGGAGCTGAATTGGCCGCCTCCTATGGGGCGCTGCTGGAAGACCCCGACCGCCGGGCCCGTCTGGCGGATCGCGCCTATGACTATGCCAGACGCGCCCTCTGCGCCGAACAGGCCGCCGTCTGCGCCGCCCTGGACGGCCCCTTCGAGAACTTCTCCGCCGCCGTAGCCAAGGTCGGCCCCGCGGGACTCGACAACCTCTATGTTTTCGCCACCGCCTGGGCCACCTGGCTGGAGTTTCATGGCGGCGACATGGACGCCCTGGCCAATCTGCCCAAGCTGGAATTGCTCTTCGACCACATTCTCAGCCAAGACCCGGGCTTCCGTGGCGGCCGCGCCCACCTCTATGCCGGCGCCCTCGCCATCCTCCGCCCAGCCGCCCTGGGTGGTCAGCCGGATAAGGCCCGGGGCCACTTCGAGGAGGCCCTGCGGCTGTCCAATGGCAGGGACCTCATGGTGCAGGTCGAATACGCCCGCCGCTATGCGCGGCAAGCTCAGGACCAGCCCCTCCACGATCGACTCCTGAACCAGGCGCTGACCACCGACCCCGTCTCCCCGGGCCTGACCCTGACCAATTTGCTGGCCCAGGAGGAGGCCAAACGCCTGCTGGCGGAGGATTGGTTTGCGCTCTAGGGCAAGGCCTGATGGCTCGCGTTAACTGGCTTGGACTCATTTTCCTAACTCCCTCGCATCTCCAAGCCCATGCCTTTAGCTCATGCTAGAGGTAGAGGCATTATTTTTAATGCGCGAATTTTGAATTTGACAAGTAATTAGCTAGAAAATAACAGTTCGGGTAATTCACGGGATATTTCGATGATTCGCTTGGCCCTATTGATTCTCATCCTGGCGGTAGCCCAAGCGGCACGGTCGGAAGCAGCGATCGCATTGACAAAAATAGAACAAGATCTAGCAAAGGTACATGTCGAGCTCGGGAATCCAAAAATATTCAATCGAAAAACATGCGCCGCCTATATCGAGAACCATACCCAATCCCTGTTCGAGGACGGCGTTAATAGATATCTGCCGGATACCGAGGAAGAGCAGGCCAAGCTACTGGACTCCGCGCCACGGATTGCGAGGTCACTGTTCGAATTTCGCATCGGTCTGCTGGAGATATTCAGAAAATTCGATAAAACCAGCGACCTGAATCAATCCTGCAGGAACTCGATATTCCGCGCGCTCAGGTATAGCCGATTCATTGAAGAAATGCTGATGGAATGGTATTTCAATAAGACGGGCACGGCGGCGGCCACCGAGGTATTGGCGGGGAACGAGCCATCCCTAATTGTCCGTGGAAATGAAAATATCTATACCCCATATTCCGGGGACATCCTTGTGGCACGAAGCCGATTCTTCGTCAGCGCCACCATTGCCCGGATCAGCGACGAGGAAGGACAATTCAGCCATGCCGCATTAATTCACATCGACGACAGGAATCAGGTCTGGGTATTGGAATCCCTTATCGAAAAAGGCGTCATCGCGGTTCCTTGGAAGGAGTGGGTAAGGCATGAACCCGTCAGGGTTCTTGTGCTGCGCCATCACGATGGAAACACAGCGAAACAAGTGGCCAGCTGGCTATTCAATTTCGTCGAGCGGCGCAAGAATAACGGCCTGGGCCCTGTGCCATATGATTTCAATATGGATTTCCAGAATTCCCGGGAAATTTCCTGCTCCGAACTGGTGCGGTTCGCCTATGCGGAGGCAACGGACGGAAGGATTGGGATTCCGAAATATCCATCCTCCGTCAACAAACTCTCCAATAAAAGGCTTTTCATGGATCTAGGCATTGAAGAGTTAGAGATTTTTAGCCCCAGCGACTATGAGGTCGACCCATCATTGACAATAATCGCGGAATGGAAAGACTATTCAAGGACGTACGGAACACGAATTCAAGACGCAATCCTGACGAGCGTATTTTCATGGATGACTCAAATGAATTATGAACTGACCTACAAGGGGTTTACCCAAGGCATGGGGGAATTATATTGGCAGGTTTTAAGGCCGATGGGCCTTGGCCAGCAAATGGTTCCCACCAACATGACGCGCGGATTCTTTAATACCATCCTGGCATTGAATTCCGTGACAGGCGCGCTTGAAACCGCCATGCGGCGGATGGAAAACCAAAACAGATGGAATAAAGAATGGGGCCTGGATTATAAAACCATGCTGGTCAATTTGGAAGAAATAAGAAAAAGCGATTGCAAGGAATATCTAGCAAGAAGAAAGAGCATGAGTGAAAATTATTTTCTGGGAGACCCCGACTTGTCAAAACAGGAACTCCTCTTCCATCAATTTCTTAATATTCCAAGCGAAATAGGCGACTGCCGAGAAAACTAAAAATGGTTAGGAATCGCCCCGAATCCCGCGATCCGGGTACCAAGCTCTCTAAATCAATCACCTCCTCGGCTTTATTGCCAATCCCTCCTTCTCAATCAAAATAATGCCTTTTCAACCGAGAGTTCAACGACCCGGAGTCATGACATGAAGATACGGCGCATCGTCCTCCTCGCCCTGGTCTGGATAGCCCTGCTCCCATTCCAGACCCCACAGGCCGGCCAGGTGATCAAGATCGCCACCCTGTCCCCGGACGGCACCAGTTGGATGCGCGCCATGCGCGCCGCGGGCGAAACCATCGCGAAGCGCTCCCAGGGGCGCGTTGTGCTACGTTTCTATCCCGGCGGAGTCATGGGCAACGACCAGAGCGTCATGCGCAAGATCCGCGCCGGCCAGCTTCAGGGCGGGGCCGTGACCATCGGCGCTCTTGCCGGCGTGGATAAGGACATCCAAATCTATGGCCTGCCCTTTCTCTTCCACGATCTGCGGGAGGTGGATCAGGTGCGCGCCCGCATGGACGCCACCCTGCTACAAGGGCTGGAAAAGAAGGGCTTCGTCGGGTTTGGCTTCGCCGAGGGCGGCTTTGCCTACTTCATGTCCAATCGCCCCCTCAAGACCATCACCGACCTCCAGGCCGGCAAGGTCTGGGCACCGGAGGGCGACACCATCAGCCTCACCGGCTTCAATTCAGTGGGCGTATCACCCGTCACCCTCCCCATCACCGACGTACTCATGGCCCTGCAAACGGGACTCATCGACACCGTCACCTCCCCTCCAGCCGGAGCCATCGCCCTCCAGTGGCATACCCGCGTCAAATACC
>JBGAUK010000080.1:16066-16331 GCA_044228695.1 Chromatiaceae bacterium
TATGGCATCCTGGTCATCACAGACAAGGCCTTCAAGATGCTCTCCGGGCCGGATCAGGCCTTGGTGCGGGAGGTCCTGGGAGACACCTTCAAGGCGATCGATGGCCAGAACCGGCGCGACAACGAGGCCGCCCTCAAGGCCCTCAAAAACCAGGGCATCGAATTCCTCCAGCCCCCGCTCCAGGACCTGGCCGGCTGGCGCAAAAGCGTCGAGAGCGCTCAAAAGCAATTGGTGGCTCAGGGTTACTTCAGCCGGGATCTGGTGG
>JBGAUK010000081.1:0-16111 GCA_044228695.1 Chromatiaceae bacterium
GGACCAACGGCGATGGTCTGCCAAGTGTCCGTGACCGATTCCATGACCGGCTTGCCCGCGGCGTCCTGCACGGCCTGGCCGTCGGCATCCAGTTTCGCCTTTTCGTATTGCACCGGCTGGCTGAGTTCGACGGTTTGCGACGGCGCGAAGGTCTGCACCACGCCCTGGCTGACCAGCAACACAGCCAGGATCAGCGACAGCGGCAACAGGATGTACAGGGTCGAGCGCACCAGATCGACCCAGAAGTTGCCGATGCTATCCGCTTCGCGTTTGACGAATCCGCGCACCACGGCCACCAGCACGGCCATACCGCTGGCGGCGGAAATGAAATTCTGGACATTGAGGCCGAGCATCTGGGTGAGATAACTCATCGTCGTCTCGCCGCCGTAGCCCTGCCAGTTGGTGTTGCTGGCAAAGCTCACCGCCGTGTTGAAGGCGGAATCCGGCGTGACGTTGGCCAGCGCCTGCGGATTCAGCGGCAGCCAGAGTTGTAGCCGCTGCAAGGCATAGACCGCCAGCAATCCGAGCAGGTTGAACGCCAGGAAGGCCAACGCATAGCGCAGCCAGGTCATGCCTT
Organism: Chromatiaceae bacterium; assembly: GCA_044228695.1. Lineage (GTDB taxonomy): Bacteria > Pseudomonadota > Gammaproteobacteria > Chromatiales > Chromatiaceae > M0108. The sequence goes on from JBGAUK010000081.1 coordinate 578, forward strand.
CGTCCGGCTTGATACCCGCCAGTCGATAGAGCCCATTTTCCAGCGGACGCAACCAGCGCACAGAGACTGGCAATTCGCCGGCGTAGACGCGCGCTATGTACAGCCCCAGTGGCCAGGCCAGGAGCAGCAGCGCGGCCAGATAGAGGCCGATTTGCAGATAGCCGTTGCCGGTCATGAGAATTTCTCCGGAAAGAAGAGGGCGATGACCAGGTAGACGAACACCCCGGCCGCCGCCAGCAGCGCAATGAGATAGAGGGCGCTCATGTCAGCGCCGCCGTAATTTTTCGAAAGCCGCCGCCAAGGCCGCGGTGACGCCGAAGAACGCCAGTACAGCGAGGAGATAGATCAGGTCCATGGTGCCTCCCGTGAATGCCAAAGGGAATGGAAGGAATTCTAGGAGGGATCGGGTCAAGAAGTGACCAAAACCGCGGCTATCCGCGTTAAGAAAGCATCAAGACGGAACACACGGGCAGGTGAAGCAGAGCGCTACCCGGAAAAATGGCACCTCGATCGATACGCCACGTCTGCCAGACTTCCTCGCCGATCGACGGCTCTAAAACCTGACGGCGGCGATCCTCTGTAGTCTGAATTTCCCGATACCTGGAGCAGATCAGGTGGGAGGGTGTTCGGACGAATCCCGTGTCTCAGCCTTCCAGGGCCGCCAGCTCTTGCGCTAACTCCCCCACACCGATGGCCTCGATCCCGTCGCCCTTGGGATAGCGTTCGTCCCCGGCATAGACCAGGAAGGCGCGCCGCGGGCAGAGATCCGCCAAGGCGATACGCAGACCCGGCTCGACCTTGGGGGCCAGGCCGCGCTTGATCTCGATGGCCCACAACTGGTTGCCGGGCAATTCCAGTATCAGGTCCAGTTCCACCCCGGTAGCGGTGCGGTAAAAGCTGGCCTGGGTGCCCTCCGGGGCGGCGCGCAACAGAGTCTCGATGATGAAGCCCTCCCAACTGGCGCCGGCCACCGGGTGGCCGAGCACATCGTCGAGGTCATCCAGCCGCACCAGGGTGTGGACCAGTCCGCTGTCGCGCACGTAAACCTTGGGGGACTTGACCAGCCGCTTACGGACCTTGGCGAAATACGGCGGCAGGCGCCGGACCAGGAGCAGGTCCACCATCAGGTCCAGATACCGGGCGACAGTCTTGCCATCCACCGCCAAGGCCCGCGCCAAGTCCGCGGCGTTGTGCAGCCCGCCCTGAGCGTGGGCGAGCATGGTCCAGAAGCGACGCAGGGTCTCCGCTGGGATGCGCGGGCCGAGCTGGGGGATGTCGCGCTCCAGATAGGTCCTGATGAAGGAATCGCGCCAAGTGACGCTGTCCGCGTCCGTCTCGGCCAGGAAGCTGCGCGGGAAGCCACCACGGCTCCAAAGCCGGGATAGCGGTAGGGACTGGCCCAGGGGCGCCACTTCGAGGGGATCAAAGGGGCCGAGCTCAAGATAAGCAATACGCCCGGCCAGGCTTTCGCTGGACTGGCGCAGCAGTTCGATGGAGGCGGAGCCCAACAACAGAAAATGTCCGGCTGGCTCGCCCGCCCGGATACGTTCATCGATCAGTCCCCGCAATACCTGGAACAGCCCCGGGGCACGCTGTACCTCGTCGATCACCGTCAGGCGGCCAGCCTGGGCGCCAAGATAACCCGGGGCGTCCGCAAGCTTTTCCAAATCGGCGGGATTCTCCAGGTCTAGATACACCCCGGTCCTGGTGGTAGCACAGGCGCGGGCCAGGGTCGTCTTGCCGACCTGGCGCGGACCGAGCAAAGCGACGGCGGGAAATTGCCGCAGGCGTTGTTCCAGTCGGGCTTGGAGAAGTCGCGTGATCATGGTTGCAATTATGGAATCGAGGTCCAGAATTGCAAGGTCTGTTCGCACCTTTGGCAGCGTCCAGACCCTGAGACCCCCTACTGCCAGCTATGGGTCGGTATCAGAAGCAACCGGGGGCAATTTTTCCAGGACCTGATCCCGCGGACATTTGACGCGGGCCCCAGCCGAACCACAGAATCCCCGGCGCGCCTCCTTTTACAACCTGCTTGCCGCCTCCTCCGCCCCATGCTGACTCTCGAAACCCTGCTAGGCTTCCTCGCCGTTGCCGTCGTCATTACCCTCGCGCCCGGCCCGGACAATCTGATGGTGCTGGGCCAGAGCCTGGCCCGGGGGCGCGCGGCGGGTTTCGGCATTGCCGTCGGCTGCGCCCTGGGTTGCTTCACCCACACCCTGTGGGCGGCCCTGGGTGTCAGCGCGGCGTTGGCCTCGTCGCCCACGGCCTTTCTGCTGCTGAAGCTGGCGGGGGCCGCCTATCTGGGCTGGATCGGGGTCCAGACCTTGCGCCATGCCGCGGCGCCAAGCCTGGCCTGCCAGGCGGCCGGGGCGCGTGAACCCTGGTGGCATTACCTGCGGCGGGGGTTCATCGCTAATGCGATCAATCCCAAGGTGGCGCTATTTTTCCTGGCCTTCCTGCCGCAATTCACCAACCCGGCGCAGGGCCGGCCGGCCCTCCAAATGCTACAACTCGGGCTGGTTTTTGCCATCCAGACAATTCTGGTCTTCGGGGCACTGGCCTTCGCGGCGGGCGGGGTCGGCCGGCTGCTGGCGCGCCGGCCGGGGGCGGGGATATGGCTGGATCGCGGCGCCGGCTTGCTTTTTATCGGCCTGGCGATGCGACTGGTCCTGGATGGGGTAGTGTTTGGACCAGGCTCTTGAACCATCGGGTTCTACTCCTGGCTTGAAGTGCGTGAATAGCAGACTTTCGGGACCTGTTGGGAGTTTAAGGTCAGATAGGGACGCGATGCAGTTTTCGGGATAGATGGGCGCCATGATCGGTTATCCGACGGTGCGCTCGACCTCCGCAATAACTTCGAGTAACAGCGACGGCTTGATGTGGAGCGTCGAGCGGCCGGGTATAGCACGAAGCATATCCAGGACTTCCTGCCTGCTGTGCTGGCCGCGGCGAATCGCGCGCAAGAGGAGGCCTAAAGTTCCGTGGACGGGCAGTTGGAGCTCTCGCGCAGCCAGACGAGCTGCCGTGTCGTCGGTCAGGAGCAAATCGTCGCCGTGCTCTTCGGCAATCTGGAGCGCCTGGGTTTCACTGGCATGCAGGGGCATCAGGCGCGAGAGCGCGGCCAGGGCGGGGCGCGGCGAATGCCGAGGCCTCACCCGCACTAATGGCGGGTTCGGCAAGTCGAATATGTGCGGCCGGTGCCCCTCGACCTCTGACCAAACCACCTCGGGCACCAGCACCGACGGGAAATCGCGGAGCAGCGGGAGCGAATCCAGTTCGTCCAGGTGAATCAGCGGACCGGCATCGCAGACGACAAGGGGAGTGATCCGGCTATCCGTCCCCACGCAGTCCCCATTCCAGGTCTTCGCGAACGAAGGTCTCGCTCAGTTCCGCGCTGTGGGAACTCAAGTAGCGCCGCAGTGCGTCAATGAGAATTTCGTCGAGGTCGCTCGCCCAGCCGTCCTGGACCAGGATCGCCGCCTGCTGTACCAGGCGATCCGGGATGTTGGCCCGAATGGATGTAGTCATGGTTGGTTCAATGGACACACGCATTGCCCTAATTTAAGGGTAGATTACCACCCTTGCCCTGCCCCGCCTAAACACCACACCTATTTCTTATCCTTGCGGTGATCCACCACCCGCACGGCCTTGCCTTGGGAACGGGGGATCTCCCCGACCTGTTTGACCACCACCTGGCAGCTCACGCCGATGAAGTCCTTGATGTCCTTGGTGGCGCGGGCGGCGACCTTGCGCATGGCCTCCTCGCCCTGCTCGGCCAGGGGCGGACTGGCCTCGACATTGACCACCATGGTGTCCATCGAGCCCTGGCGGAAGACGTCGATCTGGTAGAAGGGCGAGAGGATCTCCGTCTTCATCAACACGGATTCGACTTGGGAGGGATAGACGTTGACGCCGCGGATGATGAGCATGTCGTCCGTGCGCCCCGTGATGCGGGACATGCGCACATGGGTCCGTCCGCACTTGCAAGGGGCCGGATTGAGGGAGGCGATATCCCGGGTCCGATAGCGCAGCAGAGGGAAGGCTTCCTTGGTGAGGGAGGTGAAGACGATCTCCCCCTCCTCGCCATAGGGCAGGGGCTTGCCGGTGTCGATATCGACGCACTCCACCAGGAAGTGGTCCTCCCAGATGTGCAACCCGTCCTTGGCGTTGATGCACTCGACGCCCACGCCGGGGCCCATGACCTCGGAGAGGCCATAGATATCAATAGCATCGATGCCCAGGCGGGATTCCAGCTCATAGCGCATCTCCTCGCTCCAGGGCTCGGCGCCGTGGATGCCGACCTTGAGGGGCAGCTTGCGCAGATCCACCCCCAGAACCTCGGCCTCCTCGGCCAGATTGAGGGCATAGGAGGGGGTGCAACTCAGGCCGGTGGCCTCGAAGTCCTTGAGGAGCATGATCTGCTTCTGGGTCTGGCCGCCAGACATGGGGGTGACCATGACCCCCAACTCCTCGGCGCCATAGTGGAAGCCCAGCCCGCCGGTAAAGAGGCCATAGCCATAGGCATTGTGCATCCGATCGCCCGGATGCAAGCCCGCCGAGGCCAGGGAACGAGCCATGAGTTGGCTCCAGGTGCGGATGTCGCGGGCCGTGTAGCCGACGACCGTGGGCTTGCCCGTGGTGCCGGAAGAGGCATGGACACGCACCACTTGATCCAGGGGCACCGCGAACATGCCAAAGGGATAGCTGTCGCGTAGGTGCTCCTTCTTGGTGTAGGGCAGCAGGCGCGTATCGGCCAGGGTCTGGATGTGGCGGGGCTTGACGCCCAATTCGTCCATGGCGTCATGATAAAAGCCGACGGTGCAATAGCAGCGCTCGACGGTGGTTTGCAGGCGCTTGAGCTGGAGCTTCTCCAGGTCCTCGCGGGGCAGGGTTTCGACTTTGGTATGCAGGATCATGACTTGTCCCCAGGGTTCGTTGGTTTCATCCACTGCGCGATGGGCTCGCCGCGCCGAAATACGGTGCCGGAAAAATGGCCTACCAGTTTACCCTTGGCGGTCCTGACCTCGATAGCATAGAGGCCGGTGCGTTCGCCCCGACTGACCTCCCGCGCCTCCGCTATCAGGGTGTCCCCGAGGCGACTGGCGGCCGGATAGCTCATCTGGGTGGTCAGGGCGACGGCCACGGTGCCATGGCTGTTGGAGGCCACGGCGAAGGCAAAATCCGCCAGGGCATAGGTTGCGCCGCCATGGGTCAGGCCGACGGCGTTGAGCATGTCGGCCCGTACCCCCATGCGCACCTGGCAGGCACCGGGTGTCACCGCGATCAGTTCCATGCCCAGCAGGCGGGCCAGGCGATCCTCTTGCTCCAGCCAGCGGCCGACGCGCTCGGCCTCAAGATCGGGGTTAGGGTCTGGCTTTGGGTCGTTCATCGGGATGTGGCCAACTCCTCGGTATAGAGGTCATAGCCCAGGCCCCGTAAATGCTGATCCAGGGCCGCGGGATCGGCGGCGCGGAAGCGGACGATGACGATGCGCATGCCTGTTGCGTCCGGCGCCACCGGCGAGACCACGGTCGCGATGTAGCCGCCCTGGCCATTGATGGCGGCCAGAAACTTGGCCAGTTCGCCGGCGCGATCCGGGAGGTGGACGGCGATGCGGGTGGTGTCCTCCAGACCGCAACCCGTGATGGCCAGGAAGAAATCGAGGATATCGTCATCGGTGACAATGCCCAGTAGGTGACCCTCGCGATCGACCACCGGCAGGCAGCCGATACCCCGGTCGCGCATCAGTTGGCCAGCCACCTCCACCAGGGTACCGGGACCGCAGGTTATCAACTCCCGGCGCATGACCTGTTCCACCTTGACCTTGGCCATCAGATAGTTGACCTCGCCCACGGACAGGGTGGTGATGGCCGAGGGTTCCGCCTTTTCCAACTCCCGGTGCGACAGGAGACCCAGGAGGCGCCCGGACCCGTCCACCACGGGCAGGAAGCGACGCCCCTTCTCGCGCATCAGGTGCGCGACCTGGCTCAGTTTGAGGTCGGTGGTGACGGTATCCACCGGCCGGCTCATGATCTGCTCGACGTACATCGCTGTTTCCTTTGGTATTCAGTACCCCAGATAGGCTCTTTTGATCCCCTCGTCACTCAGGAGGGTCGCAGCGGGGGCGGCCATGGCCACCCGGCCCGTCTCCAGGACATAGCCGCGATGGGCCACGCCCAGGGCGGCGCGGGCATTCTGTTCAACCAGCAGGATGGTCACCCCCTGCTGATTGAGCTCCCGCACCACCCGAAGGATCTCCTCCACCAGCAGGGGCGCCAGCCCCATGGAGGGCTCGTCGAGCAGCAAGAGGCGCGGCCGTGCCAGCAGGGCGCGACCGATGGCGAGCATCTGCTGCTGGCCTCCCGACAGGGTGCCGGCGGACTGGGCGCGGCGCTCCTCCAGGATGGGAAAGAGGAAATAAATGAACTGGAGTTGCTGTTCCACCCAGGCCTGATGATGGCGCTGGGAGTAGCCACCCAGGCGCAGGTTGTCCTCGACACTGAGGGGGGCGAAGACCTGCCGGCCCTCGGGGACCTGGCAGATGCCCGCCTGGACGATACGGTGGGGAGGGAGGCGACCGATGTCCTCTCCCTCCAGCAGAATCTGGCCGGCGCTGGAGCGATGGATGCCGGAGAGGATATGCAGCAGGGTGGTCTTGCCGGCGCCATTGGCGCCAACCATGGCCACCAGTTCGCCGGCCTCGATCTGGAGATCCACCCCATGCAGGACCTCGACCGGGCCATAACGGCCGCGCAGGCCGCGCACCTGGAGCAGGGGCTCACTCGACGGCATAGTGGACCTCCCCCCCCAGATAGGCGGCAACCACCCGGGGATTGGCGCGCACCTCGGCGGGGGTACCCTCCGCCAGGCGGCTGCCGTAATCCAGGACCAGGATGCGATCCGAAACCCGCATCACCAGCCCCATGTTGTGCTCCACCAGCAGGATGGTGATGCCCTGGTCGCGGATACGCCCGATGAGGCCGCGCATCTCCAGGGTCTCGGTGTCATTGAGGCCGGCGGCGGGTTCGTCCATCAGCAGCAGGCGCGGCCGGGCGGCCAGGGCGCGAGCGATCTCCAGGCGCTTGAGGGCCCCGTAGGGCAGTTCACTGGCCTGACGGCCCTTCAGCCCCCCCAGGTCGCAGAAGTCCAGCGCCTCCCCCGCCCATTGGCGGATCTCCTCCTCCTCCCGGCGCATGCGTGGCAGACGCAGCAGGGCCCCGGCCAGGCCTGTCCGGGCGCGGGCATGGCAGCCCACCATGACGTTCTCCAGCACGCTCATATTGAAGAAGATCTGGAGATTCTGGAAGGTCCGCGACATACCCAGACGCGCGATGTGATGCGTCGCCCGACCGATGAGGTCCTGGCTCGCGAAGTTCAGTCGGCCCTCGTCCGGGCGGTAGATGCCGGAGATGATATTGAAGAGAGTCGTCTTGCCGGCGCCGTTGGGGCCGATGACGGCATACACCAGGCCCTCGGGCACGCCGAAGTCCAGATCGGCGATGGCCGTGACGCCCCCGAAGGACTTGGTTAGCCCGCAGGCCTCAAGCAGCATCCTGATCCTCCCTGCCCCGGCGGCCCGGACGGCGATGCCCCGCCTGCCAGAGATCCTTGAGACCGCCAACGATGCCCTGGGGCAGAAAGATCATGATCAACATGAGGATAACGCCGAAGATCAGGACCTCGTAATCCTCGAACACTACCAGCAGCTCGGGCAGGAAGGTCAGGATCAGGGCGCCCAGGATAGCGCCGTAAGTAGAGGCCATCCCCCCCAGCACCACCATGGTGACCAGTTCGATGGAGACGAAGAAGTTGAAGGAATCCGGGCTGACGAAAGCCTGCTGGTGGGCGAAGAGGCTGCCAGCCAGGCCCGCCGTGAGGGCGGCGAGGACGAAGACGGACGTCTTGGCCGCCGCCGTATCGATGCCCATCAGGCCCGCCGCCACCTCGGATCCATGCAGGGCGCGCAGGGCCCGCCCGGTGCGGGAGTCCATGAGGTTGAGGGCCAGCAGCACCACCAGGAGCAGCGTGGCGACGATCAAGCCATACCAGCGTTCGTCGGTATCGATGGCCCAGCCGAAAAGAGACAGGGGCGGTATCCCGCCGATACCATCGGGCCCCCCGGTCAGGCCGCCGGTCTGGACCAGCAGGATGTGAACGATGATGCCAAAACCCAGGGTCGCCATGGCCAGATAGTGCCCCTTCAGGCGCAGGACGGGGCGGGCGATGAGATAGGCAATCAGGCCGGTCACCACCAGGCCCGCGCCCAGGGCCAGCCAGGGATTCCAGCCCAGGCGGGTCGTCAGGATCGCCGAGGCATAGGCGCCGAGGCCAAAAAAGGCGGCATGGCCCAGGGAAATCTGGCCGGCGTAGCCCATCAGGAGGTTGAGCCCGACCGCCAGAATCGCGAAGAGACCGGCGGAGGCCCCCACCACGATGACGTAGTAGTTACCCGGGAAGACGAGGGGCAGCGCGGCGAGCACCGCCGCCAGCAGCCACCAGCCACGCAGGCGCTTCATGATCGGCTCAAACCCGCTCCGCCGAGGCGCGGCCAAAGAGGCCGCTCGGGCGCAGGAAGAGCACCAGGAGCAGGATGACGAAGGCGATGGCGTCCTTGTAGCCCGAGGAGATGAGGCCCGCGGCCAGGGATTCCAGCAGACCCAGCAGCAGGCCGCCCGCGACGGCACCCATGGGATTACCCATGCCGCCGAGAATGGCGGCGGCGAAGCCCTTGAGGCCGAGCATGATGCCAGCGTCATAGGAGGTATAGGTGATGGGTGCCACCAGGACCCCCGCCATAGCCCCCAGCAAGGCCGAGAGGCCATAGGCCACCAGCAGCATGCGGCCCACGTTGATGCCGACGAGCTGAGCCGCGGTCCGATTGCAGGAGCAGGCGAGGATGGCCTTGCCCAACAGGGTCCGATTGAAAAAGAGATGGACCGCCAGCACCAGCACAGCCGCGCCCCCCATGACCCAGAGATTCTGCGGCAGGAGGGTGACCCCGCCCAGGCGGAGCGGGGTCTCGCCGGAGAAATGCGGCAGGGCGTGGATGTCCTTGCCCCAGATGAGCAGGGCCAGGCCCCGCAGGAAGATGGAGGCGCCGATGGTGATGATGATGGTCCCCACCACCGTTATCCCCCGAGCTGGGGCAATGGCAAAGCGTTGCAGCATCAACCCCAGGATCAGGGTGATCAGCACCGCCAGGAGGATCGCCACCGGAAGGGGCAGGCCTTGCCCCGCCGACAGGGAGATGGCGCTCATGGCCCCCAGCATCACGAATTCCCCCTGGGCCAGGTTCACCACGTCCGAAGCGTTATAGATGATGGCAAATCCCAGGGCCACCAGGGCATAGGTGGAGCCCAGGGTGACGCCGGTCAGGACAAACTGGAGGATCTGATCCCACATCTTGGGCTCGGGCTTCTCGGACGACTTGCTGGGGGACAAACGCCACGAGGGCGCGGATTGGCGCGAGGCGGCCGGAAAGGGCGACCGCCCCGCCTCCCGGACGAGATGATCAGCCCTCGTCCACGATGGTCCAGTCGCCGTTACGGACCTCAAGAAGCTTAAAGGCGTCCAACCCCAAGCCCATGTGATCCTGGGGGCTCATGTTAAAGATACCGGCGGTGCCCGGGAAACCCTGGGTCTTCTCGATCTCATCCCGCACCTTGGTCTTGTCGGTGGTGCCGGCGCGCTTGATGGCCTCGACGGCGAGGAAGAGGGCATCGTAGGCATGGCCCCCGAAGGTGGAGACATCGCCGTGAGCCGCTTCGTATTTCCCCTGATAGGCCAGGAGGACGGGCTTCTGGGGGTCCGTGTCCGCCAGCTTTTCCGGCACCAGCAAGGCCGCGGCGGGCAGGCGCACGCCTTCCGCCGCGGCCCCGGCCAGTTCGATGTATTTCTTGGAGGCCACGCCATGCGATTGGTATAGGGGCAGCTCTATGCCCAACTGGCGGAGATTCTTGGTGACGATGGCCGGTCCCGTGCCGAAGCCAAAGTTGAGGATGGCCTGGGCACCACTGTCCCGGATCTTGGTGAGCTGGGCGGTCATGTCCGTATCCTTGTTGCCATAGGACTCATCCGCCACGATGGTGATGCCGTACTCCGGCGCCAGCTTGAGGGATTCCTCACGGCCCGATTTGTCGAAGCCGCCATCGCCGCTGATGAGGGCCACCTTGGTCAGGCCCCGGCGCTTCATGTCGGTGTAAATCTTGGCCGCCGCCATGCGATCGGTATGCGGGGTCTTGAAGGTCCACTTCTGCACCGGCTCGATGATCTTCACCGCCCCGGCCATGGAGATGAAGGGGATTTGCTCCTCCTCCGCCAGGGGCATGACCGCCAGGGATTCCCCGGAGGAGGAGCCGCCGACGATGATATCCACCTGGTCCTTCTTGACCAGGCGCTTAAAGAAGTTGACCGCTTCCTTGGCGTTGCCACCCGTGTCGTAGTGAATGAGTTCCACGGGCTTGCCGAGGAGACCGCCTTGCTGATTGATGGCATCCACGTACAACTGCAGGGTCTTGAGTTCCGGGTCGCCGAGGAAGGCCGCCGGGCCCGTGACGGCCAGGAAGGTTCCAATCTTGATGCTGTCCGCCGCCTGGGCCGGGGTACCGAGGGCAAAGAGGGCCGCGCTGGTGACGGCCGTAAGGATGTGGGTGAGTTTCATACGGGGTAACCTGGTCATAAATCGATTTGAGAGGAGTGGCGGGAGGTCTGGGCTGGGTTCCCAAAGCAGACCCCCGCAAGCCCATCCTAGAAGCTGTACTCAAGATTCAGGCGCACGAAGCTGTTGCCATTGGCGGTCGGCCGGTAGTAGTCGCCCGGATCAAACCACTCGCCCCAGAGGTGGCCCTTGAGTTGCGGGAGGACCTCGAAGGTCAGGAGGGCAAAGAAGAGGCCCCCGCGATCCTTGCCCGAGCCGCCACCCAGGCCGTCGTCCTCGTTGGCGCCCACCCAGGAGTAGCGAAGGGTCAGCCGGGACTTCTGGATCGGTGATATCTCCATGGCCACGAAAGGCGTGGAGAAGTTGCTCCAACCAAAGACGGAGTACTGGCTGCCAACCAGGGTGTAGCCGAGCAGTTCGCCCCAGTTGTCCTGGGGCTGGCGGCCATAGATCGGATGCCAGCCCTCGTTACGGCTGGAATCGGGCTCGTTACCGGAGAGGTACCAGTAGCCCAGCTTGAGGAGGGGCTTGAAATTGGGCAGCAGGTCCGGGCTGTAGGAGAGGCTGGCATCGACCATGCTGCCATTCACATCATCGGTGCCCTGGGAACCCGCCTGGGTCGCTACCTCCAGATTGCCGGTGAAGCCATAGCCGAACTTGGGCATGACGCGAAAACCGAAGGTGCTGAAGTTGGCGTCGGCGGTGACGAATTTGCCGAGGTTGTTCCGGTAACTGGTGGCGGTATCGTCTTCGTGCTTGTAAATCCAGTAATACTCGAAGGGGACCTGTTCGAAGCGGTTGTACTTGCCGTAGAGGCCCGCCGCCCACTGATCGGTCTCGATCAGGTTGGTGTCCTGATTGTTGATGACGGGCTGGGGCTGCTGGGCGGTGTAAAGGCCAAGGAGGTCCAGGCTGTGCCCCTCGAAGTTGAAGGTGACCTTGGCGCCGTCGGCGAAGAAGGTGCGGGAACCGTCGAGGGGGGTGCCATCCGCCAGGATCTTGCCGGTGCCATAGATGAAATCCTGGCGGCCCAGGCGGGTGGTAATCAGGCCGTTAGCCAGCTTGCGCAGATCCAGGTAAAACTGATCCGGCGTGACTTCGCCCAGGAACTCCCAGGTGCCCGGGTCCTGACGGCCATCGCTGGTATCGAAAAACCGGAACTCGTTCGTCAGGCGCGCCAGGAAATCGATGTCCTCGTTGAAGCCGTACTTGGCCCAGAGGCGCGTTCGATCGCGGTTGTAGAGCTGGTAAAACTCGTAGGTGGGTATATCGGTCGGAATATGGTTGAGGCTCTCGATCCGGAACCGAAAATCGCCACCCCACGAAAACCCTTCGGCGCCCAGCGCCGGGGTCGCGGCAAGGACCAACATGGCCGCCGCCAAAACGGAAGTCTTCCCCATCGGTTGCTACCCTCGTCTCGTTATCGTTTTTTATCACTGGTCGGGCCTCGCCGAAACGGGCCGCGACGTCCAGGGATGAGCACAATCGGGGCAACAATCCGCGCGCCTTTCTCATCGCCGGGCGGATTATGACGGATTAGGGCGGCAAAAATCCATTTTCCGCGGATATCGTCCGCAATCGGGCAGGGAACGCGGGGACAGGCCGTACGATTCCAGGGCGGGGTTCGCCCTATTGGCCAGTCCTAAACCCGGCCCTCAGCCCCGCCGGGCGACCTCGCGCAACAGGGAGGCCCCATCCCGGATCATGGCGGCGGTGGTGTCCCAGCCGACGCAGGCATCGGTGACCGAGCAGCCATATCTGAGTTGCGACAGGTCCGCTGGGATCGGCTGATTACCGGCCTCCAAATGGCTCTCGATCATGAGGCCCACCACCGAGCCGTTGCCCTCGCGGATCTGGTGCATCACATCCCGCATCACCAGGGGCTGGTAGTCTGGCTGCTTCCAGGAGTTGGCGTGGGAGCAATCCACGACGATGTTGCTGGGGAGCCCGGCCTTGGCCAGGGACTGTTCGGCCAGGGCGATGGAGACGGTATCGTAATTAGGGCGCCCACCGCCGCCCCGCAGCACGATATGGCCATAGGGGTTGCCACGGGTGCGGGTAATCGCCGACTGACCCTGGTTGTTGATGCCCAAAAAGCTATGGGGGTGGGCGGCGGAGATGATGGCGTTGATCGCTACCTCCAGGTCCCCGTCCGTGCCGTTCTTGAACCCCACCGGGGTGGAGAGACCCGAGGCCATCTCCCGGTGGGTCTGGGATTCGGAGGTGCGGGCACCAATCGCCGTCCAGCTCACCAGGTCGCCGTAATACTGAGGCGCAATGGGGTCCAGGGCCTCGGTGCCCGTGGGCAGGCCGAGTTCGCAGACATCCAGCAGGAAGCGGCGCGCCTTCTCCATCCCCACGTCGATGCGAAAGGAGTCATCCATGAAGGGATCGTTGATAAAGCCCTTCCAGCCCGTCGCCGTGCGTGGCTTCTCGAAATAGACCCGCATCACCAGCACCAGGACATCCGCGACCTCATCCCCCAAGGCCTTGAGGCGGCGCGCGTAATCGAGCCCCGCAACCGGATCGTGAATGGAGCAGGGACCAACGACCAGGAAGCGGCGGGGGTCCCGACGATCGAGGATATCCATCAAGGCCTGGCGTCCCGCCACCACCACCGCCGCCGCCGGGTCCGTCAGTGGGACATGAGCCTTGATCTCATCGGGCGAGGGCATGTGGTCGAAGGCAGCAACATTGAGATTCTCGGTCTGGACCAGGGACATGGGCAGCTCCGGCTACGACAGGGGTGCGGATGAGGGTCAGGTTGGAACCGAGACCCACCAGAGGACATCCATGGACGGGAATCAGGCGGAAGAAAGGGCTTATGGCGCGCATTGCGCAGGCCCCTGGGCAGTTACCCAACACCACGCCGATCCTGCCCGTGGGACAGCGATGCCAGTATAATGCCAATTTTCGCCAACCGACCATGCGGAGAGACCTAGCCTTGAGCGCGGTGAATCCCCTACCCCAACCCGAACGCCGCTTTATGTCTGGTAACGAGGCCGTCGCGCGCGGCGCCTGGGAAGCTGGCTGCCGGGTCGCGGCGGCCTACCCCGGCACACCCGCGACGGAAATCCTCGAATACGCCGCCACCTATAAAGACCTCTACGCAGAATGGTCGGTCAACGAGAAGGTGGCCCTGGAAGTGACCATCGGCGCTTCCCTGGCGGGCAGCCGCGCCCTCTGCGCCATGAAACACGTCGGCCTGAACGTGGCCTCGGACGCCCTCATGACTCAGACCCTTATTGGTGTCTGTGGGGGTCTGGTGGTGGCCGTGGCGGACGACGTGGGCCTATCCTCCTCCCAGAACGAGCAGGACTCCCGCCACTGGGGCCGCTTCGCCCACCTCCCCGTCCTGGAGCCTGCCGACGCCCAGGAGGCCTACGAGATGACCCGGGAGGCCTTCGCCCTCTCGGAACAATTCGACACCCCGGTGATCCTTCGTCTCACGACCCGTATCTGCCACGTCAAGGGGGTAGTGATGACGGGCGAGCGGGAGGAACGCCCGGTCAAGGGCTTTCAGAAAAATCCGGCGCGCATGGTCATGACGCCCATGAATGCCGGTCGCCGCATCCCCCTCATGCTGGCCCGCGAGGAGCAACTCCGCGCCTTCGCCGAGGTCACCGATCTAAACCGGCTCGAGGCGGGCAAGGACCCGCGGATCGGCTTCGTGACCTCGGGGCCCACCTATCTGCACGTCCTGGAATCCTTTCCGGACGCCCCCCTGGTCAAGCTGGGCTTCAGTTATCCGCCCCCCCTGGGCCTGATCCGCTCTCTGGCGGAACAGGTCGAGCATCTGGTGGTGGTCGAGGAGGTCGAGCCCCTCCTGGAGCAGGAGATCCGCGCCGCGGGCATTCCGGTCCACGGCAAGGACCTGCTGCCGCGCATGGGCGAACTGGCACCCCATGTCCTGCGCCCCGCCATCCGCGCATTCCTGGGCGAACCCGCGGAGCCGGAGCAAACACCCCAACGCCCCCTCGCCTTCACCACCCCTGTGCAGGTCTTCCCCCGCCCGCCAACCATGTGCGTCGCCTGCCCTCACCTGGGCATCTATTACTGCCTGTCCAAGATCAAGAACACCCAGATCGCCGGCGACATCGGCTGCTACACCCTGGGCGCCGGTCACCCCTGGAACGCCCTGGACACCTGCATCTCCATGGGTGCCTCCATGGGTGTGGCCCTGGGCCTGGACAAGGGCCGCAGCGCGGCCGACAAGGACAAGCGGGTACTCGCCGTCATCGGTGATTCCACCTTCCTGCACATGGGCATGCAGGGCCTGCTGGACATCGTCTATAACCGGGGCAATGTCACCATCCTGCTGCTGGACAACAGCGCGGTGGGCATGACCGGCGGCCAGGAGCACCCCGGCACCGGGCGCGATATCCATGGTCTCGAGGCCCCCAAGATCAACTTCCGCAAGCTGGTGGAGGCCCTCGGCGTCAAGCCGGAGCGCGTCCACGAGGTCAATCCCTACGAATTGCCCACCCTCTTCAAGGCCCTGCGCGAGGAGGTGAAGGTCGATGATACCTCGGTCATCATCACCAACCAGCCCTGCGTCCTCACCGAGCGCTACCGCAACAAGCCGCCCTATGCCGTGGACGAGGCGAAATGCACCGGCTGCTCCAACTGCCTGGCGGTAGGCTGCCCCGCCATCGCCGTCACCCGGCGCGAGACGGTGATCAAGCCTAATGGCACCGAGAAGGAACTGACCTTCGTGGCCATCGACAGCGCCGCCTGCACCGGCTGTGATCTCTGCCCCGGCACTTGCGGACCCGAGGCCATCCTACCCCTCGCGGTCTTCGATCGGGCGGGGGCACGGCCATGAGCCCCAGCGCCGAGGACAGAATCACCAACATCCTGGTAGCCGGCATCGGGGG
>JBGAUK010000082.1:0-16059 GCA_044228695.1 Chromatiaceae bacterium
GACCGGGTCGAGCGCGTCCTGATCCTGACGCCCGACAAGGACCTCGGCCAGTGCATCGGTGGCAAGGTGGTCCAGTTCGACCGCCGCAAGGGCGAGATCGTCGACCGCCAGGGCGTCATCGACAAGTTCGGCGTGCCGCCGGAGCGCATCGCCGATTATCTGACCCTGGTCGGCGACAGCGTGGACAACATCCCCGGCGTCCCCAACTGCGGCCCTAAGACTGCCGTCAAGTGGCTCCAGGAATTCGGCGACCTGGAGGGGGTCATGGCCCATGCCGCTCAGGTCAAGGGCAAGGTGGGTGACAACCTGCGCCAGAGCTTGGACCGGCTCCCACTTTCGCGCTCTCTGGCCCAAATCAAGCTCGATCTGGACCTGGGTTTGGCCTGGGCGGACCTCAAGCCTACCGCCCCGGACCCGGAGGTCCTGCGGGCCTGGTATCGCCGCATCGAGTCGCGCCGGTTGCTGGAGAGCCTGGACGGGAAGGAGGGCGCCCGGGGCGCGGCAGCGGGGGAGGCGCCAGCGGGGGAGGCCTCAGCCGGCCCGGCGGGGGCTGCCAGCCAGCCCGACCCCGCCGCCGCTTATGAAATCCTCCTCGACCCGGCGCGTCTCGACGTTTGGCTGGCCCGCCTGGAAGAGGCCAAACTCTTCGTCATCGACACCGAGACCACCAGCCTGGACTATATCCAGGCCCGCATCGTCGGCCTCTCTTTCGCCGTGGAGGCAGGGGCGGCGGCCTACGTCCCGCTTGCCCACACCTATGTAGGCGCCCCGCCCCAGCTCGACCGGGAGGCGGTGCTGGCGCGGCTCAAGCCCCTGCTGGAGGACCCGGCGCGGGCCAAGGTCGGCCAGAATCTCAAGTACGACATGAGCGTGCTCGCCAACCATGGCATCGAGCTCCAGGGCATCGCCCATGACACCATGCTGGAGTCCTATGTCCTCGACAGCACCGCCAGCCGCCATGATATGGACTCCCTGGCCCTCAAGTACCTGGGCCACCGGACCATCCATTTCGAGGACATCGCGGGCAAGGGGGCCAGGCAGATCGGTTTCGATCAGGTCCCCATCGAGGCCGCCGGCCCCTATGCCGCCGAGGACGCCGAAGTCACCCTGCGCCTGCACCAGGCCTTCTGGCCCCGGCTGGAGCAGCAACCGGGTCTGGCCCATCTTTACCAGGAGATCGAGATGCCCCTGGTGCCGGTGCTCTCGCGCCTGGAGCGCCAGGGAGTGCGCATCGACGGTGAGCGCCTGGCGGCTCAGAGCCGCGACCTGACCGGGCGCATCGCCGCCCTGGAGGATGCCGCCTATCGCGTCGCCGGCCGGCCCTTCAACCTGGGTTCGCCCAAGCAGATCGGCGATATCTTCTTCACTGAGCAGGGCTTGCCGGTGGTGGAGAAGACCCCCAAGGGGGCGCCCTCCACCTCGGAATCCGTGCTGCAGCAGCTGGCCGATGCCGGCCACGAACTGCCAGGAATCATTCTGGAGCATCGCGGCCTCGCCAAGCTTAAATCAACTTACACCGACAAGCTGCCCCAGATGGTCAGCCCGGTCACGGGGCGGGTGCATACCTCCTACCACCAGGCGGTGGCCGCCACCGGGCGCCTCTCGTCCTCGGACCCCAATCTGCAAAACATCCCCATCCGCAGCGAGGACGGCCGCCGCATTCGCCTGGCCTTCATCGCCGATCCGGGCTGCAAGCTGGTCGCCGCCGACTATTCCCAGATCGAGCTGCGCATCATGGCCCACCTCTCCGGGGACGAGCGCCTGCTGGCTGCCTTCGCCGCCGGTCTGGACATCCATAGCGCCACCGCCGCCGAGGTCTGGGGCCTGGCCACCGACCAGGTTAGCGCCGACCAGCGCCGCTCTGCCAAGGCCATCAATTTCGGCCTCATCTATGGCATGTCGGCCTTCGGCCTGGCGCGGCAACTGGGGATAGAGCGCGGGGAGGCCCAGGCCTACGTGGACCGCTATTTCCAGCGCTACACCGGGGTGAAGGACTTCATGGACCGTACCCGCCAGCAGGCGCGCCGGGACAAGTATGTCGAGACCCTGTTCGGTCGGCGCCTCTACCTGCCGGACATCGACCACTCCAACCAGGGACGCCGCGCCGGTTCCGAGCGCACCGCCATCAATGCCCCCCTGCAGGGCACGGCCGCCGACATCATCAAGCGGGCCATGATCGCCGCCGATGGCTGGATTCAGACCGAGCGCCCCCCCGTGCGCATGATCATGCAGGTCCACGACGAACTGGTCTTCGAGGTAGCAGAGGCGGCTGTGGCCGAGGCTTCCGGGAAGATCCGCGCCGCCATGGAGTCCGCCGCCGAGCTTGCCGTCCCCCTCCTGGTGCAGATCGGCGTCGGTGATAATTGGGAGGAGGCGCATTGAATGCTGGGCGGCGCATGCCACCGGTATCTGGCCTTTCGAACCGGGTGGCAGGCGTTATTCGTTACGTGTATTGAAGTTTTGCCTTTTCTGAAACCCCTCGTGGCCCAGTGTCTTGGGGTATCGACTTTTCGGAGGTGTTTGCGCGACATGGGGCAAAGCCATGGAACCAACCTCTCCCCGCCCTGCAACCCCCTCCAACAGGGTCAAACTGCAGTATGCCTATCTAGACGGGAACTAAGTAATGCTGAAAATGAGAATGTTTGGATGGCTTTGCCTATTTTTTTTCCCCTTAGTCTCTCTCGCTGAAAATGTGTCATGTCTGGGTCAGATCGTTCCGGGACAGCGGGTGATCGATGTTGCTGCGCCAGCATATGCGATTGTCGGCGAACTCTTGGTGAAACGCGGCTCCCTAGTCAGGACAGGAGATCTTCTCGCAGTACTGCGTGATGCTCCCGTGATGCAGGCGAAGTTGGATAGTGCCTATCAACAGGTCGCGCTAGCCAAAGCGGAGTTGGCTCTCGTCCGGGCAGGGGAACGCCCGGAATTGATTGCAGCCCAAGCATCGCTAGTCGCCGCTCATCGGGCTGAAGCCACGCTAATGGAAAGCCGATTGGAGCATTTCCGCACCTTGGTTAGCAAGAAGCTCTACGAGCAGGATCGCTATGACGAAATATCCAGCGAATTGAAAGTGGTGCGCGCCCGTATACAGAGAGAGACAAGCATATTGGATAGCCTAGGCACCAGCCGGGCCGAAGTCGTGAGCAAGGCAGAGATCTCAGTAAAGCTGGCGGAGGCTGGTGTGGCGGAAGCTAGCGCGTTGCTCTATCTGCAGCAGATACGATCGCCGATCAACGGTGAAGTCCTTAATGTTCAAAGATGGCCAGGGGAAAGCGTTGGTGAAAGCGGCATACTCCTCAGCGTTGGCGACACCAACGACATGCAGGCCCTCGCAGAGGTTAACGAATCTGATTTGTCACGCGTGAAACTTGGTAGCCGCGCCTTGATTAACAGCAACGCTTTCACTGGAGATATTGGGGGCGAAGTTATAGAAATTGCAAGGATTTTTGATAGCAATCGCCTATTTGCAATAGATCCTTCTGCTTATGTCGATCGTCGGATCGCTATCGTGCGCATCCGTCCTGACCAGCCCGACAAGCTATCAGCTCTGAGTCAAGCAAACGTCGTCATCACCATCCTGGCGCCATGAAACACATTAGCAAATTCGTTTCACTCTGGTTTCCGGGTGGTGTTCCGCTTGCATGGCGTCAGCTCATAGCCGAGAAGAAGCGATTCTCGATCGCAGTAGCGGGCGTGGCGTTTGGCATTATCTTGATGTTATTCCAACTTGGCATTTATCAAGCATTCATGGTTATGGTGCTGGTCCCGATCGATGCGATGAAAGGCGACTTAGCAATGATCAGCCGAGATTTCCAGTACATCATGTCCACAGAAGCCTTTCCGGAACGACGCCTATATCAGGCCCTTGCCTCCCCTGAAGTCAAGCTCGTCTATCCGGTCATGATCAAATTCGGCTCATGGCGACATCCTGAAACAGGCAAACAACATGAAGTGGCCTTGATCGGAGTGCGCAGTTACGCCAATCCTTTCACGCTGCCTGGCGTCGTGGCACATGAAGCGGCGTTAGCGGTTCCGGATGGCGCCCTTTACGATGAGCTCTCCACTCCCGATTATGGAGCTGTCGCCGATATCTATCGCAAGAACGGGGTTTTCCCGGGAGAAATAAATAAGCGTCGAGTTCGTATTATGGGAACTTTTCGACTAGGCCAAACTCTTGCGGCCTACGGGCATATCGTGCTCGGTGTAGAAACTTTCCGAAGAATCACTTCGCGCAAGAATTCTTCTATTGAGATCGGTATGATCGAGCTCCGAACAGGGGCTGATCCACAGGTAGTTGCAGAAAAGTTAAACACGATGTTACCCGAAGATGTCGAGGTAGTGACTCGTCCAGAACTATCTCGACGTGAGCAGGCATACTGGCAGGACAACACGCCGATCGGCTTTATCGTCACGGCCGGCATGGTTATCGCCATGTTTGTTGGCGCGGTAATCGTCTATCAAATCCTTTATGCTGACATCAGCGATCATATTAAAGAATACGCGACACTGAAGGCATTAGGAATGGGTGACGGTTTTTTTGTGCGCCTAATTCTCCAGCAGGCCGCCATTCTTCCCTTCTTTGCAATCTTACCGAGTTTGGCAGTTTCTGCGATATTATTTCTGCTCGCGGACTCTCAGGGTGGTATTCCTACCCAGCTTACGGTTTCTGATACACTGACAGTTCTTGCATTAACCGCTGTGATGTGTTTGATAGCTGGGATGCTCGCAGTGCGCCGATTACGCGCGGCCGATCCGGCAGATATTTTCTGACTATGTATATTGAGCCGCTTATTTCTATAGAGAACCTCTCTCATACCTTTGGTAAGGGCGAGGCGGCTCGCACGGTGCTCAATAGTGTCAGCGTCGACTTCTATCCCGGAGAAATCGTCATCATCGTCGGTCCCTCAGGCGCAGGGAAGACCACGATACTTACCCTGGCAGGCGCGCTACGTTCCCTCCAGGTGGGCAGCGTTCGCGTTGCAGGGATTGAGTTGAATGGGGCGCCTGCCAAGAGACAGCTTGCGACCCGCCAAAATATTGGCTACATCTTTCAACATCACAACCTGCTGGAATCGCTTAATGTGCGGGAAAACGTGCAGATGGGGCTCGCGCATCAACCGGAGATTCCTATCTCTCAATTGCGACTGCGGGCCCTGGACATACTAGATCGAGTGGGGCTCGTTGACCACGCCGAGAAGCACCCATCCCAATTATCGGGTGGTCAACGGCAGCGTGTAGCTATAGCTCGTGCACTCGTCCGGAATCCCGCCATCATTCTGGCCGATGAGCCAACTGCGGCGCTTGACAGTCACTCGGGTCGTGAGGTTGTCGCCCTGCTGCAAAGGATGGCGCGGGAACAGGGTTGCGCAATACTTCTCGTCACCCACGACAACCGAATTCTTGACGTCGCGGATCGCGTGCTCACCTTGGAAGACGGCCGTATTGAAGAAAGCAACCGCACTCTTGAGCGTATCAGAACCGGGCTCTTGGCAGCCATACGCGACATCGCCCAGTATCCGTCCCTGTACCTGTCGCAACCGATCATCGGGCCGAAGCAGACGGCCCACGATAGCCTAGCCGGTTGGCATCAACAGAGCATGAGCATAGCGGCGCGGAAGTTAGTTCCCCATCTGGCAGAGGACGTTGCCTGTCTGGTCGCTGTCGCTGATCAACTGCGGCAGGTGGAGTGCGCGACGCGGCAATTCCTGGAGCTATTTGTTAAGTTGGGGCTCGGGGAGTCGAGGGATGCCGCCGACAGCATGCTTCAAAGCCTGGAATTTCTTTTGATAACGGCTGCCGATGCGACGCTGTCAAGCAACCACGCGGAATTGCTCGTGCTGGCCGAGTTGACATCAGGTCGAGGGGAAGTGATGGTGTCCTTACGCAACCGGTTCCGCAATGGTCCAGATGGGGTAGGCGTGATGGACGAGGGAGCACTATTAGGTCTGACATTTATTTTTGCTCGGATAGCCTATTTTCTGCACGAATTTGCGACCTTGTGGCCAGCTACTCAATCGCATTAGAAACCACCCCGGCAAGGTTAGGGTGTTTCCTCACAATAATAAATTAGACCAAATTGGTACCTGGCGCGAAGCTGCGCATATGTCCCAGAGTATTCCGTATTACGATAACGACCAACCGGGATTAAGCAGAAAAAGAGACTACCATTCGTGGCGGATTAGTACTACTTTGTTATCTTGCTATAGCCTATTGATTTTTATATAGTATCTTGACGTATCAGCAACCCTCCCTAGCATGGTCATGGCCACAACCAATAGCCTCAAAAAAGATAATGCGCTTGAGCAATTACAGAATAACCTTGAAACTCATCTCGAAGACTATCATTGTTACTTTCAGAATGAAACTTCGGATGGTCATGAGTTAGGTGGGGCGTATATTCGTGGACTTTTGAAGACAGAAGCAGGCAAACGCAACATGGAGCGCATGAACGAAGAACTTGAGTTGTCCGGTGCAAGTTATCAGCGTATCCAGCAGTTCATTACAGACTCGACATGGCCGGCAGACAATCTGATTACGCAAATTGCCCGAGATACCTCTGACTTGTATGCCCGCCAAGACCATTATCAACTTGGCGATGTCGGGTATATCTTCGATGAATCGGCGCATATCAAGAAAGGATCTCATTCGGCAGGCGTGGCACGCCAATATGCTGGCGTTGTCGGCAAAGTTGAGAACTGCCAGGTAGGTGTCTATGCCAGTTTGGTATGGCATTCACACAGCACTTTGATTGATGAGCGACTCTATCTGCCGAAGTCGTGGATTGCTGGCCCTGAACGCTGTGAAAAAGCCGGCATTCCCGAGGAAAAACGGACGTTCAAAACTAAGTTGGCGCTGGCGCTCGAAATGATTACCGCCGACATTCAGGCGGGTGTGGCGTTTGGTTGGGTGGGTGGCGATGGACTGTACGGGCATGGTTCAGAACTCGGTAACGCCTTGGATAACATGGGGTTAACCTTCCTGCTCAATGTGCATTGTAATCAACTGATCTATCCCATCAAACCCCATCTCCATGCTCCTGACCACCCGGCGGAGCACGGTAAGCCGTCGACAAAATGGCGTGCTGATACCGATCCTATGCGTGTCGATGTGTACGCCAAACAGTGGCGGGTTTACGAACGGCCGACGGTCACCGTGCGCGCGGGAACCAAAGGACCGCTCATCCTGGCCATGCATGTTGCCCCTGTTTGGCTCTGGGATGGCGAGACCGATACCCTGACCGAGCGCGTCCTGGTCATTAGTCGCAATCAAGCGGATAATAAGATCAAATACTCCTTGAGCAATGCCAACTATCTCACGACAGCGACCCACCGGTTCGCTTTTATGCAGGCCCAGCGCTATTGGGTCGAGCGCGCCTTCCAGGAAGCCAAAAGCGAGTTGGGTATGTCTGATTATCAAGTTAGAAAATGGCCTGCTTGGCACCATCATATGGCGCTGGTCATGTTGTCGCTGTCGTTTCTCGTGAAGGAGCGCATCCGCTACAAAAATGACTATCCCCCTGTGTGTCAACCTGCCTCCATACAGTCTCCGTTTGAAGTTACTGTAGATTTCAGGGTTCCGAAAGGAGGAGTCAAAGCGATGCCCAAACCACCCAGCGATGTCCCGAACAGTCAGGTGACACCGCCGCCCGAGTTGGAGAAGCGGACCCGTCGACGTTTCAGCACGGCGGAGAAGTTGCGAATTCTGGACGAAGCCGACGCCTGCGCGCGCGGCGAGCTCGGCGCGCTGCTGCGACGCGAGAAACTTTACAGCAGTCAGCTGCAGCAATGGCGCCGAGAACGTGCCGAGCAAGGCGTACCGGGCAAAACTGAACCGGGACCCGTCGCGAGCAACCCTCCGCACCAACGGCGCATTGAGCAGTTGGAGCAGGAGAACGTGCGTCTCGTCCGCCAGCTGACGATCACCCAAGCGTGCATCGACCTGCAAAAAAAACGTTACGGCTGTTCGATCACGCGAGCAGTGGGAGTGGTGCATGAACCAGGTCGTGCATCAGCCTCCCGAGGGGATCCCGCTGGCGACGGCCTGCACCGCGCTTGGCCTCAATCGCAGCTCGGTCTATGCCCGCCGCCGCGCCGGTGAAATCAGCGAGGAGGAGCGCGCTCAACGTCGCTCACGCTTGACGGCGCCGCAACCGCGCGCGCTCTCGGCGGCCGAGCGCCAAGCTCTGCGTGACCTCCTCTACAGCCCGACCTACCGTGATCAACCCCCGGCGGAAATCCATGCCGATCTGCTGGAGCACGGCCAGGCACCGGCCTCGCTGAGCACGCTGCATCGCCTGCTGCGTGCCGATCAGGCCACCGGGGAACGGCGCGCACAACGCCCCGCCCAGCACCATGCCATCCCGCGCCTGGTGGCCACTGCCGCCAACCAGGTTTGGACCTGGGACATCACCAAGCTGCCGACCACCCGGCGTGGTCCGTATCTGTCCCTGTACGTCGTCTTGGACCTCTACAGCCGCTACGCCTTGGCCTGGATGGTCTCGCGCAAGGAGAACAGCGCGCTGGCCCAATACGTCATGCAGGAGGCCATCGCCCGCTATGCCGTCGCCTACGGCCAATTGACCCTGCACCAGGACCGCGGTGCCCCCATGATTGCACGCACCTACCTCGACCTGATGGCCGAATTGGGCGTGACCTGTAGCCACAGCCGGCCCCGCGTCAGCAACGACAACCCGGTCAGCGAGAGCCAGTTCAAAACCCTGAAGTACCAGCCCGATTACCCGGGACGTTTCCAGAACGTCGGCCACGCCAGGCAGTGGTGCGAGGACTATTTTCAGTGGTACAACCACGTCCACCATCATAGTGGCTTGGCCTACTTCACGCCCGAACAGGTCTTCACCGGGCGCGATCGCCGCATCGCCCGCACCCGGCAAGCCGCCCTGGATCGTCAGTACCAACGTCACCCCGAGCGCTTCGTCAAAGGTCCGCCGCGCACCACCCTGCCGCCGGAGCAGATGAGCATCAATCCGGTTGCTCCGGATGAGGCCGGCACCCCGGAATCACGCGCCGTGAACTTCCCGACCCTCACCGCAGCGAAGGAGCGGAAAATACGTTAACTTTTATCTCTGGTGTCCAAAACAGGTTGACATGTTCCGATCCCTTGTTGAGCTGCCGCGATATTCGCCTCATGATTATTGCGCTGCTGCTCAACGACCCAACGGCGGTGGAAAGGAGGATCGCACAACTCGAGGGCCGGCATGAGCAAAGGCGAAAAGATATTGAGCGATGTTATAAAAGGGACGGATCGACCGATCGGGGCTCAAAAATCAAGGTAACAAAGTAGTATTAGAGATCAATAGCTATCAGTCAGTGATGTCTCGTAGAGACGGAAACGTTTCATGCGCACCGCACCGAAGCCTTCGGCCATGGCGATAGAGTCGTGATTATCTTCCCGAACATAACAAATAATATTATGATCGAAACCTCGTTTTAGTGTCGCTTCCCAATAGGCGAGAACGAGTGCAACGGCCGCTTTGGAGCGCCGAAATTTTGGTAATACTGCAAATTCGGGCACACATCCCCCACGAATCTTCTCCGTGTCCGCTGCAGTCAGTGCTTTGATAGAAGAATGCGTCATCGCGCGATAGGCCTCATTGTAATCGGGCGTCGTCACCCAAATCCCGGCTGGTTCCCCTCGTACTTCCACAATAAAAGACAGACTCCAATCCTCTAACGGCTCGAAACTGTTAAGTATGAACTTCTCAACCTCTGACGACGCGCGGGAATACACCAAATCGGCTGCGTAGCAAGTATTCATAATCTCCTTCATGATCATGATATCACGGTCCAGATGAGCAGGATCGAACGTCCTCACAGATAAATCACGACTTAGACTTAACCGTCGTTCTAGACGATACCTCAGCTCACTACCCTTCGGATTGTCCTCCCGGAGCAGCGCGTGGCGGAACGATAGGTAGTCTACCAATTTTGTCAACCCGTGCGTTTCTAATAGAAACTGGTAGAAGGGGGGATTGTAGGGTTCGCCGAACGCTTGCGGGTGATCACAACCGTCAATCAGCAGCCCGAAGTTCTCAGCATCCGGAACCGGGTTGAAAGGGCCGCGCATGTGGTGCCGTCCTCGTTGGCGGAGCCAGTGTGCTGCCGCTTCTAACAGCGCCTTGGCCACCGACGGATCATCTATGCATTCGAAGAATCCAAAAAAACCCGTTTGTGTTCCATGCTCTCGGACAAAAATAGGATCGTCAGCCGCGATGATCCGTCCTACAACTTGGCCGCCATCTAAGGCGACAAATAGCTCGCGTTCGGCCTGCCGCCAGAAGGGACTGCGCGAGGGGTCCAGCAGGCGCACCGTTTCATCCACGGGTCGCGGTGTCCAACAGGGTTGAGCATGATAGAGTTCATACGGAAGTGCCAGAAAGCTCTCTAGTATCGCCTCGTTTTGCCCAACTGAGATAACATTCATCATGTATATTTCCTGTATAGCTTTGGCACTAAGCTCCTACCTGATTATTCACTAAGCTCCGCTCATCCAAGCGCCAATGGGCCTCTAACCCCCTGATTCTTCAACCAGCAGGCCCCGCCTGCCCGCGTGAACGGCCTGCCGGGAGCCACGACTCACCAACCAAATTTTGCGGGCAACATTGGGGGTTAAAAAATGTCTGATTGCCAGTTACTTACTGAAGTCCATATCGGCTGAGGATCGTGAATAATCAGGAGCTCCTAAATCGTCACCCGGCATCAACAATATTCGAACCTCACTGCTCGGAATATCGGACTCAATGCCTTGCCGCAAATGTTCCGTGGTGGACAAAACCTCGCCCACCGAACTCGTAAGTGGAAAACTGAGGGCGATCTCGATAAAAATCCTGCCACCAGCCTTACGTGATCTGACCCCATGAAATCCGGCATAGCCGTCAAAGTTTTCCGCCAGACGGCGGTCGATCCGCAGCTGTAAATCTTCTTGGAGTGTCTTGTCTAACAACTCGTTGAGACCTGCCGATAAACCCGGCAGAAATGCAACGCCAGTATAGATGAGGAAAACGATGGCAAGCAGTGGATCAATATAGACCGACCATGGATATGCATGCAACATTAGTGTTAGGGTCAACCCCAAAAACACCGCGAGGGAGGCTAGGGCGTCGGCGCGGTTCGCTCTCCACTGCATTTCCATGACTGGAGAATGTTCAAGGCCTGCGAGCTTTCGATTGCGTAACCAAAGCCATAAACTTACAACAAACTCTACGAACTGGAAAAACGCACCAATCTTAGAAAAGGTTTCGTCTAGGACAATGGGTTGCGCTAGACGACTCATAGCTAACCCGGAGATGAATAATAACGCTGCAATATAGGTGATCGAGCCGAGCATTCCGCCGAGTGTCTGCAGTTTATCCGTTCCATAATCGTAACCTATGGTCTTACCTGTGCGAATCGAACGTAAAATCCTCCAAGCGATAAGATTGGTGAAGATGGCACGCGCATACTCGAACAGGTCGCTAAGCAGTAAAACCGATCCAGAAAGTAACGCCACCGCTACCGCCGGCACACAAGCTAGCACGGCGAGCATAAGCCCCAAAAACATGGCTCGCTCCTGTTGGTGGAGCACCGATCTATGTCCTTTAGAGCCATCACTAATCATGAGTGATTTCCTACTATTAAGGGGCAGTGGCCTGACGCAGAGATATTTTCGCAACGCCGTGATCGTCACAAGGATTACCTAGAGAACCCCTGATCAATGCCGTTGTATAAGATGAATCGCCGTCAGCAAGCGATTTTTCGATAAATTCGGCTGATTGATCGGCTTTATCGAGAAAAACCGTCTCTGTTATTGGAATGTTTGATGTGCGTACCAATATTCTGGCGCACCACGGGTGTATTAGGGCCTTATTGACGATAACTCGGTTGGCCAAGGTAAACAGGATCTGATTTTGGACGCCGTTCCACTATCTTGCCTCGCTTGCAAGGTGAAGCAGGGTATCACGTCTGTCAATCTTCGTATAGGCAGTCAATGCCTTCTAATCCCCTCGAATTATCATCCTGATTCTCAACCTAGCTTATTACTAGGCATGCAACTCTTTTATGATCGGGCATTACAATTTAAAGAAAATTAGCAAATTCCCCAATTCCGATAGAATCAACATCAAATCCGAACGGGCTCGACGCGCTCATGTTCCATTAAGCGATGGGCATAGGCGAGGCAGGCCAGGATGTCTTCACGCTCCAGCCAGGGATAACCGGCGAACAAGGTCTCGAAATCATCTCCGGCCGCCAATTGGCCCAGGATATGTTCCACCGCCAGGCGTCGACCGCGGATGATCGGCTTGCCGCCAAAGATTTCCGGATCGATGGTTATGCGCTCAAGCAGATTTTTTTCATTCAATGTGTTATCCCTTTTGCTGTCATGAAGTTCGGCCTGGATTGGGGGCCTGGTCCCCTGACCCCGGATTAGGATATCTGACTGACCTGAGCTTTCGGCTGCCCGGGCCGGGTTGCGGCGGGCGGGGGACGCCGTGAATACCTTCCTGTAAGCTTGGCGACAGCATACTTGCTGTAAATACCCCCCCCGCCGCAACCCGACCCTCCTGCTACAGGGCGAAGCGTGACTGGAGTTGGGTACAAAACAGCCTCGCCTCAATCATACCCTCGTTACTGACATTGAAGAGCCGCCATGCATCATCAACCGCCCAAACTCCGCGCCATGCTCGATGACCTGATCGCCCTGCCCACGGTGAGCAGCGTCAAGCCGGAACTGAACATGGGCAACCGGCATCTGGTCGACCGCCTGGGGGAATGGCTGCTGGGGGCGGGCTTCCAGGTGGAGGTCATGGAACTGCCGAACCAGCCAGGCAAGGCCAATCTGATCGCAACCCTGGGCCGGGGGCCGGGGGGCCTGGTCCTGTCCGGGCACACCGATACAGTCCCCTATGATGCCGGCCGCTGGCAACGCGACCCCTTCGAGATCACGGAGGAGGACGGCCGGCTTTACGGCCTGGGCACCAGCGACATGAAGTCCTTTCTGGCCTTGGCGCTGGAGGCGGCCCGGGGACTGACGGCTAAGGATATGCAGCGGCCCCTGACCATTCTGGCCACGGCGGACGAGGAGTCCTCCATGAGCGGGGCCCGAGCCCTGGTCCAGGCGGGCCGGCCCCTGGGGCGCTATGCCGTAATCGGCGAGCCCACCTCCCTCCGGCCGGTGCGGCTGCATAAGGGAGTGATGAACGAGGCGGTGCGTCTGATCGGCCAGCCAGGGCACGCCAGCGACCCGGCCCTGGGTAATTCGGCCCTGGAGGGGATGCACGAGGTCATGGGCGAGATCCTGGCCTGGCGCCGGGAGTTGCAGGAGCGGTATCGCCATCCCGCCTTCGCGGTGCCGGTGCCGACCATCAACCTGGGCCATATCCACGGTGGCGACAACCCCAACCGCATCTGTGGTGATTGCGAGCTGCTGCTGGACCTGCGGGTTCTGCCGGGGTTGCAGGTGGAGGAGTTGCGCGCCGAACTTGCCGCGCGGGTCGCCCGGGTGGCGGAGCGCCGCGGCCTGGGCTGGGAGGTGGCGCCCCTGTTCGAGGCCATACCGCCGGCGGAGACCCCCGCCTCCTCTGCCATCGTCCAGGCCAGCGAGACCTTGACGGGCCATGCCGCCGAGGCCGTGGGATTCGGGACCGAGGCGCCCTTTTTGAATCAGTTGGGTCTGGAGACGGTCATCCTGGGCCCCGGCAACCTGGCCCAGGCCCATCAGCCGGACGAATACCTGGAGACGGGGCGCATACCGCCAACCCTGGAACTGCTGCGCGCCCTCATCCGCCGCTTCTGCATCGAAGGCTGACCACCCCGGCCGGGGCCTGGCGGCATCGCACGGCATTTTTCCGCTGCTGGGGCTGAACTTTTTCCAGTCGGGGCTTTCTTATCGGGTGAGCGTTTTAAAACCCGGTTGCCGTCTCTTCCCCCTGGCTAATCGGGTTCCCCGTCCCCCACCGGGGACGCTCTTACCCCGCCCTTCACCCCCCTTGAACGGCGGGGTTTCTTTTGTCCGCCTATCTTCCGGACCGGTCCGCGCTCAGGCCCCAAGAGCCTCTTGGGTTGGGGCGGGGATTGGCGTTGGCCTACCAGCTATAGAGGAGCCATTGAGGAACGGCGTTGTTCCAGACCCGGTCCTGCTGCACGTCCAGGGTTCCATCCCCATTGGTGTCGATCAAAAAGTAGGGTGGGCCGATCTGCGGCTGGATGCGCACCATGTAGAGCTGACCCTTGATGCGGTACTCATAGACGGTGCCGCGATCCGTCTCCAGAATGGTGACGTCCGGCTGCACTGATTCGCCGGGGTAGCCAGCGGGCGGCAGCTCCGGGGCTGCGAGCTGGGTTTCGGACTGGGCCCAGGCCGCCAGGGAGGCGGCGCCCAGGAGGGTCGCGGTCAGGATCCGTTTCATGGAGTTCGCCAAAGCCTGCGGGTTGCCGTTAGTCCGTGTATGTTATTACGTCACGCCCAGGAATTCCCTTCTTTGTTGCTCATGGGTGGGCGGGCTCGGGCATAATGCCGCCCGGCGCGCCCCAGGCCCACCCTCGGTTCGCGTCCGAGTCCCGTTCCCCGACCCCCCTTGCGCGCCCCGCCTTGCCCTCAGGCTGCCCCATGAAAGACCTCAATCCCCGACAGCTCGAAGCCGTGCGCTATGTGGGTGGCCCCCTGCTGGTCCTCGCCGGCGCCGGATCGGGCAAGACGCGCGTCATCGCCCGCAAGATCGCCCATCTCGTCGGCGAATGCGGCCTAGCGCCGCGCCACATCGCCGCCGTCACCTTCACCAACAAGGCGGCGCGCGAGATGAAGGCCCGGGTCGCGAGCGCCCTCCAGGGTCGGGAGGGGCGGGGCCTCACCATCTCCACCTTCCATACCCTGGGCCTCGACATCCTGCGCCGCGATCACGCCCGCGCCGAGTTGCGACGCGGCTTCTCGCTCTTTGACCCCCAGGACGCCGAGGCCATCATCAAGGAGCACCTGCGGGGCCGGCGTCAGGATGACGCCCTGACCCCTGCCACCGTTCAGGCCCGCATCTCGAGCTGGAAGAACGCCCTGGTCGAGCCCGCTGAGGTCCTCAGTCACGCCGAGGATGACTTCGAGGCCGATCTCGCCCGCCTCTATGCCGACTACCAGCGCAGTCTCCATGCTTACAACGCCGTCGATTTCGACGACCTCATCCGCCTGCCGGCGCGACTTTTCGCGGCCCAGCCCGATCTGCTTGAGGCCTGGCAGTCGCGCCTGCGTTACCTGCTGGTGGACGAGTATCAGGACACCAACGGCGCCCAATACGAACTGGTCCGGCGTCTGGTCGGCCCCCGGGGCGCCCTGACCGTGGTCGGCGATGACGACCAGTCCATCTACGCCTGGCGGGGCGCCCGGCCCGAAAACCTGGCCCGCCTCAAGGAGGACTTCCCGACCCTCAAGGTGGTCATGCTGGAGCAGAATTACCGCTCCAGCGGGCGTATTCTCGGCCTCGCAAATGCCCTCATCGCCCATAACACCCACCTCTTCGAGAAACGCCTCTGGTGTGCTCACGGCGAAGGGGAGCGCCCCCGGGTCATCACCTGTCGCGACGAGGCCCACGAGGCCGAGCGCGTGGTCTCCGAGATCCTGCACCGGCGCTTCGCCGACAAGGCCAACTATGGTGACTTCGCCATCCTCTATCGCGGCAACCACCAAGCGCGGCTCTTCGAGCAGGCCCTGAGGGAACACGACATCCCCTACTTCCTCAGCGGCGGCACCTCCTTCTTCGCCCGGGCCGAGATCAAGGATGTCATGGCCTACATGCGCCTCCTCGCTAACCCGGAGGATGACGCCGCCTTCCTGCGCATCGTCAACACCCCGCGCCGCGAGATCGGGCCCAACACCCTGGAGAAGCTGGCCGGCTATGCCCGGGAGCGGGGCGTGCCCCTGCTGCGCGCCTGCGGCGAGCTGGGGCTGGGTCAGCACCTGGAGCGGCGACCCCGCGAGCGCCTGGAGCAATTCGCCGCTTGGCTGGATACCCATGCCCGCCACGCCGTCAGCGAGCCGGTAGCCGCCGTCCGCGCCCTGGTGGAGGGCATGAACTACGCC
>JBGAUK010000083.1:0-15956 GCA_044228695.1 Chromatiaceae bacterium
CCTGCCCATCCACCAGGTAGAGGTTGAAGCCCTCTGCGGTGCGCACGGGCCTGGCCCAACCGATGTCATCGTCCCGGCAATAGGTGAAGTGATGCTCGGCGAAGACCTCGCGCAGAGCCGCCAGGGTCTGCTCGTTGAGTCCGGCGCGTGTCACGACCTGCATCACCTGCTCAATGCGCTCCGGGGTAATCACGCCTCCCCCTCCAGCGCCGGCTCGAAGCGGATGCGCGCCTCGGGGGCATGACCCATGACCTTGGCGAGCCAGGGGGGCGGTTTGTCCGCAAGGATGCGCTGGAGGTCGGTCAGGCGCGCCCGGGCGCTACCCCCGGCGGCATCCTGGATGGGATGGATGTCGGCCTTGACCACCTTGGCGGCGGCGGGCCCGCCAATGGAGGCGACATAGAGGAGCTGACAATCGCGGATCAGGTGGGCGCGATACGCCGTCTTGTCTTCCGCCTTGCCGTCCTCGACGTCGCGGCCGTCGATCAGGCGCACCCCGTCGGCGGAGACCTGGTAGATGAGGAAGCGCCGGGCACTGCCAAAATGGCCATCCAGGACCTCGCCACCATTAGAGGCACAGGCCACCCGGATGGAGCCGGGCATCATGCCTTCGCTAACAGGCTCCAGGGCCGGGGGTGGGTCGGTGGCGGCGATCCCTTCACCTTTCAACAGGGCCAGGGCGGTCTTGAGGGCGTCCAGGTCCAGGTCCTCGAGATCCCCCTGCGCGGCGGTCTTAAGATCCTTGACGCGCAAGCTCGCCAGCTTGTCCGCTGTCGGCGGCAGACCGATGGCGTCGGCCAGGACGCGGATCAGGCGGGCAGGCGAGATATCGGGCAGAACTCGGGCAGCAAGCCCGATGCGCAGGGCGATGTCGTTCGAAAGTGGCTTATCCATGGTTTTGGCTTCTCAAGTCGGTGCGCGGGTCGGCCGCGGAGGCGTGGCCCTCCATGGCCATACACGAGAACCGGACGAGGTTTGTAACCCCATCCGGCCGCCCGTGTCGGCGCTTAACCTTGCGGTTGGGGATCCGTCCGGGTACCCGCCTAGGCCGCGATGATGCAGTCGTCCTCCATGCAGGCGCTGATGCACTGGGGCAGGTCGTGTTCGCCCACGCACTCGGTGCAGGTCTCGGCGTCAATCTTGTAGGTACCCTTGAAGGGGCTGATGGACTTGGTGGGGCAAAGCGGCAGACAGTCGCCGCAAGCGGTGCAGATACTTCTAACGATCTGAAAGGCCATGATGCTCTCCCATTGGGGTGTGGTCGCCGGAAGGGGTTGCGCCCCGGCGAGTGATTCAGGCGGCGCGGGTGAAGCGCAGGGTGGTCGGAAAACGTGGCGGTGGGCTGATGGGGTCGAGGTACCACTGGGAGCCGTCGGTCAGCTCCACCCGGCCCCCCCAGGCCTCCGGGGTGTCGGTCTCCACGGAGGCGATGGTCTCTTCCATATCCTTCTTCGCGACATAGAAGAGGAGGGCCCCGGTGTCGCTTTTGCGGATCATGACGCTCGGCATCTGTGGTCTCCTGTCGATGGCCCGCCCGTGCCAGGTCAGGCTGGCGAGGGCGGTGGTGTCTGGGCGGGGCCCCGTGGCAGGGCCAGTCGCTGATACCTCGCCCTGGCGCGGGGCTTCCCGTGCCAGGGGCTTGCGGCTAACCCAGGACTAACGCACCAGGTCGTAGTTGTAGTCGGTGGTCCCCATGCCGCGGGTTTCGTCATCCAGTCGCTCCAGGACCGCATTGACCAGGGTGGTCAGCAGGTACATGCCCCCCTCATAGCCCAGGGTGGTCATGCGGTGCAGATGGTGGCGGTCGAAGATCGGGAAGCCGATGCGGATCAGCGGGACCTCATGTTCCTTGCCCTTGTGCAGGGTGTCGCGCTGGATGAATTTGCCGTAGCTGTTGCCGATCATGAAATCAGGCTTGTCAGTGAAGCACAGGGAGCGGAAGTGCCAGAGGTCGCAGCCGGTGTAAACCTTGCCCTCCTTGCCAAAGGGCGAGGAGGCGAGCAGGGCCTCGACCTCCTTTTTCCAGCGCTTGTTGGCCTGGTGGCAGAGGATGTGGGTCGGTTCGGCCCCCAGTTCGAGCAGGAACTTGACCATGCCGAGGACGAAGTCGGCGTCACCGTAGAGGGCGAACTTCTTGCCGTGCAGCCAGGCATGGCTGTCGGTCATCATGTCGACCAGCCGGCCGCGCTCCTTGGTGAGCGAGTCGGGGATGGGCTTGCCGGTCAACTCGGCCACCTTCATCAGGAAGTCGTCGGTCCAGGCCAGACCCATGGGGATGTTGACGTGGCTCGACGGCTGCTTCCAGGTGATCTGGACGAATTTCTTGGTCTTCGCCAATTGCCAGGGTTGCAGCAAGAGGGTATCGATGGCGTTCGGGGCATCCTGCATCTCGTCGAGGCGGGTACCCCCATCGTACATACGAAACTCGCCATCGGCCGGGGTATCCAGCACCTCGGTGGGGTCGCAGAGCAGGCTGTATTCGACGCCCATCTCCTTCATCATGCGGTGCATGACGCGATAGTTACCCAGATAGGTCTCGAAGCCGGGCACCAGGTTGATCTTGCCATTGGAGCCAACAACCTTGTCGTCCATGGCGTTGATCGTGAAATGGCGCTGTATCCCCTCGAACATATTGTCCCAGCCCGTGGTATGGCTGCCGACGAAGCTGGGCGTATGGGCGAAGGGGGTCGGAAACTCGGACGGGATGTAACCTTCTTTCTTGGCATTGCCGATGAAGGCGTTGAGGTCGTCGCCGATGACCTCGGCCATGCAGGTGGTGCTGACGGCGATCATCTTCGGCTTGTAAAGGGCCATGGCGTTTTCCAGGCCATCGAACATGTTCTTCTGGCCGCCGAACACCGCCGCGTCCTCGGTCATGGAGTCGGAGACGCAGGCGATGGGCTCCTTGAAATGACGGTTGAAATAAGTGCGGAAATAGGCGACGCAGCCTTGCGAGCCATGCACATAGGGCAGGGTCTTCTCGAACCCGAGGGCGCAGAGGACGGCCCCCAGGGGTTGACAGGCCTTGGCCGGATTGACGGTCAGGGCTTCGCGCTTGAAGTTGAGTTCCTGGTACTCCGGGGTCGTGCTCCACTGGAAGATCTCCTCGATCTTCTCGGCGGAGTGCCCCTCTTCCACGCCGTCGCGCTTTCTGGCGAGGTTGTCCACATACTCCGGTTCCCGGAAGAGGGGATAACTGGGCTTGATCTGGTCGATGGTCTGGCTCATGGGTAGGCTCCCGTCGCGCCGCTAATCCGCGGACAACGACCTGGTGGGTACTGAGTTCTGTTTACGGCGGCTAGATTTAGGGGCTTGGATCGGGTTGGCGTGAGCCTAACCCGACACCACCGCTAGGCGCTGGCGGCCAGCGGTACGGCTTTTTGCTCGTCCGACCGCTGCCAGGGGGCCTGCATCTGTTTCCAGCAGGGGTTGTTGATGGTCATGTCCATGTCGCGGGCGAAGATGGCGAAGCCGTCGTAGCCGTGGTAGGGGCCGGAATAGTCCCAGGAGTGCATCTGGCGGAAGGGGATGCCCATCTTCTGAAAGATGTACTTCTCCTTGATGCCGGAGCCCACCAGATCGGGCTTGACCTTCTTGACGAACTCCTCGAACTCATAGCCCGTGATGTCGTCGTAGAGCAAGGTCGCGTTGCCCATTTCCTTCATGGTGCGGTCATAGTCGTCGTTGTGGCCGAACTCGTAGCCCGTGCCTACGACCTCCATGCCGAGATCCTCGTAGGCGCCGATGACGTGGCGCGGGCGCAGGCCACCGACATAGAGCATGACCCGTTTGCCTTCCAGACGCGGGCGGTACTTGGCGATGATCGCCTCGTACTCGGCCGTATACTTGGCGATGACCTGTTCGGCGCCGGCCTGGATGGTCTCGTCGAAGAAGGCGGCGATCTTGCGCAGCGACTCGGCGATCTTGGTGGGGCCGAAGAAGTTGTACTCCATCCAGGGCACTCCGTACTTCTCTTCCATGTGACGGGAGATGTAGTTCATGGAGCGGTAGCAATGGATCAGGTTCAGCTTGACCTTGGGGGTCAGCTCCATCTCGGAGAGGGTGCCGTCACCGGACCACTGGGCGACCACGCGCAGACCCATCTCTTCCAGCAGGATGCGCGAAGACCAGGCGTCGCCACCGATGTTGTAGTCGCCGATCACGGCCACGTCGTAGGGCGTGGTGGCGAAGGACTCGTCACCGTCGCGGTTGCCGATGACCCAGTCGCGGATGGCGTCGTTGGCGATGTGATGTCCCAAGGATTGGGAAACGCCGCGGAAGCCCTCGCAACGCACCGGTACCACGGGCTTTTCGAGTTCCTTACTCTTTTTCTTGGCCACCGCCTCGATGTCGTCCCCGATGAGTCCGATGGGGCATTCGGACTGCACACTGATGCCCTTGCTCAGGGGGAAGAGGCTCTCGATCTCGGAAATGAGTTTGTCGAGTTTCTTATCCCCGCCGAAGACGATGTCCTTCTCCTGAAAATCCGAGGTGAAGTTCATGGTGCCGAAGGTGTTGATCCCGGTCATGCCGACGTAATAGTTGCGGCGACCCGCGCGGGAATACTGGCCACAGCCCACCGGGCCGTGGGAAATGTGGATCATGTCCTTGATGGGACCCCAGACCACGCCCTTGGAACCGGCGTAGGCACAACCACGGACCGTCATGACGCCAGGCAGGGATTTACGGTTGGAGATGATGCATTTCTTGGACTGCTCGACCGTGGGATCGTTGACCGCCAGATGCTTGGCGCGCTCCTTCTTGGCCTTATCCGGATAGACCTCAAGCACCTCTTGGATGAGTTCGAGAGTCTCTTCGCGAGTCAATGTGGACATATGGGCTCTCCTCGATTCGGCGCCGCGGCTCGTTCGCCGAGGGTCGCGCTTTGTGAAACAGGGGAAGGGGACGGCGATGCCACCGCATCGCGTCCATTGGGGGTCTGACTCGGTCAGGCGGCGAGGGCCACTTCCTGCACGGCGGTCTTGCCGATGATGGATTCGTCTTCCTCGTCCAGGAGGCCGAAATCCATCAAGAGGTCTTCCAGCGCATCCATGGTGATGGGGGTGGG
The DNA here is from genome assembly GCA_044228695.1 of Chromatiaceae bacterium. GTDB lineage: Bacteria > Pseudomonadota > Gammaproteobacteria > Chromatiales > Chromatiaceae > M0108. The sequence goes on from JBGAUK010000083.1 coordinate 5,069, forward strand.
GATCACGAAGTTTTTGTTTTCGATGATCTTCAGGGCCAGGTCGCGGTACTCCTGGGCTTGCTTGGCCTTGGGGTCGTACTCGATGACCGTCATGCGGCGGATCTCTGCGCGCTGCACCACGTTGTCACGGGGCACGAAGTGGATCATCTGGGTGCCGAGCTGGCGCGCCAGTTCGATGATCAACTCGTCTTCCCGGGCCGTGTTACGGCTGTTGCAGATGAGACCCGCCAGCCGAACGCTCCCGGAGCTTGCATATTTGACGATGCCCTTGGAGATGTTATTGGCGGCGTACATGGCCATCATCTCGCCCGAGCAGACGATGTAGATCTCCTGGGCCTTGTTCTCGCGGATGGGCATGGCGAAACCGCCACAGACGACATCGCCCAGCACATCGTAGAAGACGAAGTCTAGATCCTCATCGTAGGCGCCTTCTTCCTCCAGGAAGTTGATGGCCGTGATGACCCCGCGACCGGCGCAACCGACGCCGGGCTCGGGGCCGCCGGATTCGACGCATTTGATATTGCCGTAACCCACCTTGAGCACGTCCTCCAACTCCAGATCCTCGACGGAGCCGGCATCGGCGGCCATCTGCATGATGGTATTCTGTGCCTTGGCGTGCAGAATCAGGCGCGTGGAGTCGGCCTTGGGGTCACACCCGACGATCATGACCTTTTTACCGAGTTCGGCCAGACCCGCTACCAGGTTCTGGGTGGTCGTGGACTTACCGATGCCGCCTTTACCGTAGATGGCGCATTGACGTATTGCCATGGGGATATCTCCTGTGGGGCCGCCGCGAGGGGGGCGTGAATATGCAGTGCTTTCGATATCGTTTTTGCAATCCATGTGCCAACGCCGGTCATGCCAGCATGATGCTGTTTTTAAATAAATTTACATCTCGTGGCGAGGCTGCCGCCTTGGTGGTATCCCCAACAAAGTCACCCCTGGGCATGGATAACAAGCGACAAAGCGAACAAGCCGCGAGGGTGCCCGATGCCGGGCTCCCCGACAGCGCGCGGCTCGCGATCAACCACTGCAATCTACCGGCGGCGATCCTGGGTGGCCTGACCTTCCAACGGCACCCCGTCCCACTGGAGTTGGATGGCATTCGGGCCTTTCATGTGGCCCTCTTCCGGACCCTGGCGCCTCTCGATCAACATCTAGCCCGGGCCCAGGCCTTTCGCGACTACATGAGCGCCCATTTCCTCCTCGATCATCTAGACGAGGCGGGGTTGGTGTCGGGGCGGGCCAGAAAGAAGCGGGCAAACGCCAACTATCTGCGGCTGGCGCGCGGCTGGTCCTTCGATTCGAACGGGCGCGAGGGGGCTGTTCTCAAGCGCTGGGTGGAGAGCCGCTTTGGCCTGCTGGCGCGCCACCACGCCGGCCCCCTCCAGGGACCCGGCAGAGAGGCCTATCGTCGCTATCTCGCCGAAGGTACCCGGGGTCTCTACGCCACCAATGCCCTGGAGGCCCAACTCGACCTCCTCTACACCTATTGTCAATATGAGTTGCGCCTCGCTCAGCCCCAGGAGACGCACCTGACCCTGTTCCGAGGTATCAACCGCATCGACGAGCACGAGATCCTGGCAACCCTGGGCGGTGGCCGCTACCGGGTCCTCTTCAATAATCTCAACAGCTTTACCAGCAACCGCGAACGTGCCGACGAGTTTGGCGACTACATCCTGCGGGTCGATGTCCCCTTGCCGAAGATCTTCCTCTTTAATCAATTGTTGCCCGGCATGCTCAAGGGCGAGGACGAATACCTGGTGATCGGGGGCCTTTATGAGGTCGCAATCAGCCCAATCTAATGTCCTATCTCCAGTCGAGGACCGATCCATGCTGATAAAACCGCCAACCCCCATTCCCCCCTCCGAGATCACCCCCAAGGAGCACTGGCTGCGGCGCCGGGAACTGATGGCTGGGGCCGCCGCGGGCCTGGGTCTGGCGGCCCTCGGTGGCTTGGGGGCGGTGCTGACGGCTAGTCCGGCCCAGGCGGGGGATAAGATCCCGGGCCTGGCCCCCAGCCCCTTGAGTACGGACGAAAAACCTACCAGCCGGGAAGACGTGACGAGTTACAACAACTTCTACGAACTGGGCACGGAGAAGGATGATCCGGCACGCCATGCCAGCCTGCTCCAGACCCGGCCCTGGACGGTGCGGGTGGATGGGGCCTGCGCGGCGCCCGGGGAGATCGGGATTGAGGATATCCTGACGAGCTTCCCCCAGGAGGAGCGCATCTATCGCCTGCGGTGCGTGGAGGCCTGGGCCATGGTGATTCCCTGGGTGGGCTTTCCCCTCGGGGACCTGCTCAAGCGGTTCCAGCCGACCTCCCAGGCCAAGTTCGTTGCCTTCGAGACCCTTCATGACCCCAAGCAACTGCCGGGGCAGAAGCGCGCGGTGTTCGAATGGCCCTACATGGAGGGCCTGCGCATGGACGAGGCTATGCACCCCCTGACGATCCTGGCCACGGGCCTCTATGGAGAGGTCCTGCCGGGTCAGAACGGGGCACCCCTGCGCCTGGTCGTGCCCTGGAAGTACGGCTTCAAGAGCATCAAGTCCATCGTGCGCATCAGCTTTGTCGAGTCCCAGCCACCGGCCACCTGGAATCAGATGCAGCCGGAGGAGTACGGCTTTTATGCCAACGTCAACCCGGCGGTGGACCACCCGCGCTGGAGCCAGAAGAGCCACCGGATCATCGGCGCCGGCCTCTTCGCGCCCAAGCAGAAAACCCTGATCTTCAACGGCTATGCGGATCAGGTGGCGAGCTTGTATAAGGGCATGGATCTGAAGCGCTTCTTCTGACGTCATGTCCGTCCCCAGGCCCAGCCGCCCGTCGCCCGCCAAGCCCACCCTCAGGCCCGATACCGCCGTCCGTTTCGGCAAGCCCCTCATCTTCCTGCTCTGTCTGGCACCCTTGGGCCTGCTGGTCTGGCGTGCCATGAACGACGGGCTGGGTGCCAATCCAGTGGAGGCGGTCGTCCATTTCACCGGGAGTTGGGCCCTGCGGCTCCTGCTGGTTACCCTGGCGGTCACACCCCTGCGGCGCCTGAGCGGTCTGCCCTGGCTGGTGCGGTTTAGGCGTCAGCTCGGCCTCTTCGCCTTTTTCTATGCCGTGCTCCATTTCACGGCCTATCTGGTCCTGGATCGCGCCCTGGTCTGGGAGGACATCACCACCGACCTGACCAAGCGGCCCTACATTGTGGTGGGTTTTGCCGCCCTGCTGCTGCTGGTGCCTCTGGCGGTCACCTCCACCCGGGGCTGGATCAAGCGCCTCGGCCACCACTGGCTGACCCTGCATCGCACTGTCTATCTCATCGCCATACTGGCCGTGCTGCATTTCCTCTGGCTGGTGAAGGCCGATACCCTGGAACCCTTGATCGACGCCGCGGTGCTGGCGGTCCTGCTTGCCTTCCGGGTGCCCTGGGGACGCCTGGTTGGGCGGTGGGGTCCGTGAAAATTGAACTTATGGCCGAAGACTAGGAAGGTCGGCCGGTTGCCGACTTTGATCTTCAAAGCGTTGGCCATGACCTTTGTCTACGGCGTTCCGCGCTGTGGGGCACGATGGCTGCAGCGACTATCAAGGCCAACATTCTGTCTATCGGTTTCCAGTCGCCTCGCTTCTATCTCGACCGAAACTCTCGCAGCCTGGTCGCATCCACGAGCCGGTCCATATTCTGGAGCGTGAAGACCTTGCCGCGGGTGGCGAGGATGAGCTTTCTCATGTCCTCCCGACGCACCCCGAAGCCGCGCCCAGCAATGCAAGCGATGACCTCGAACTTGGGTTGGTCTGGCGGCTGTCCGGCCATGCTGATCTCTGCCAGGTGCTGTACGCGGGTAACCTTGTCCCTCGCCGTGCCGTCGTCTTCAGTGAGCTTCGCCTCGATCGTCACCCGAGGGTTGAACTCGTTCGGGATCACGAAGTCCGGAGCCTGATCGAATCCAGCGAGTCGCTCGGCCCGGCGGGTCTTGCGGAAGCTGATTCCAGCCCGAGCCAGGACATCTTCGATGGCGTTCTCAACCAGGTCGCCCACGAGTTCGCTTATGGAGTCCCGATGGCCGGCGAAGGGGCGGCCAAGGAAGCGCTCGTAGAGAAGCATAGAGTAGGGTGCACCGAGGTCCGCCATTGATCGGATCCCGACCAAGCCGGAACCGGTATCGGCCTTACCCATCCGGTGTAGCCGGTCTGGCGCGACGGTGGGTGCTCCCTGTTGCAGGATGACGCAGGCGGTGGCAATCAGTGCCTCGATACGCTGGTCGGTGAGGCCGAGGCGACCTGCCCTCAATGGCTTGTCCGGATTCATGCGGATATTGCGGTCGAGTGTGCGGACAGCTCCCTGCCCGATGTGGGTTCCGGTGTGGTCTGACGCCAGATAGGCCCACTCATGGGGAGTCAGGCCGAGGATGCAGCGCAGCACAATCAAGGCGACCGGCGTCTGGTAGACAACAGGCAGGACGGTTGCTGGCGTAACCTCCTCAAAGCCCCGGGTTCCCCTCTTAAGGGTCTCATAGCCCTGCTCGAATACCGGGAATTCAACGAACCCCGGTCCCTTGGGCATGACTAGGAACTCGGATTCCAGGCTGCCGAAGACGGCATCGACATAACAATCCAGGTTCCCATAGATTTCGGCGAAGTCGGCTTCAAAAGGGAACGGCATCGTCGGCCTCCTGAGCATTGGAAGAACTTGTTGTGTAGGCTGGCTCCGGTGGCTCGGCGATCTTCCAGAGTCCCAGTATGCTCAGCATCTCATCGACCGAGCCCAATCGGTCCAGGCATTCGGCGAAGCGAGCGATCTTGTCGCGCATAGGAAGGGTGGAGTCCCATTCCGGTCGGAGCGTCCAGACACCCATGCGGGTGAGGTGCCCGAAAGCGATGCAGCGAGTGTCTCCCGAAGTGGGCACACGCCCGGCATCCGTGAGTAGTGACAGGTCTCCAGAGACAACCCGCGCCAGGCCTTCCGAGGTCTCGAATAGCCAGCGGCGCCGGCTGTTGCCGGTGGTGCGGCAGACCAGCACCGTGTCGATGATTGAGGAACCCGTGCCGTGAATGTGGATGGAGCCGCCCATCTCCGCGGGGCAGGGCAGCGAGGCGGAGCAGTTGAGCCCGGCGTCGAGGATGGCCACCCCGACCGCGTGGTAGGCCTCGATCCGGTTGTGGTGGTAGGTGAAGGCGAGCGGCGCCCCGGGTTTGAGCGCGCGGGCCATATGACCATAGACCGCAGCCAGACCCTCGGCGAAGTGGGTGAGGTCGCGGTCCGCTGTGATGTTGCCGGTTAGTTCGTCGGCAGAGCGTGTGGAGGGGCGGCCGAAGCCCTCCGGCGTGTCGCCGACCAGCCGGCGCAGCCAGACATAACAGAAGTCCATAAGTTCGGCGTATTGGACGTTGCCAAAGTAGGGGGGATCGGTAAAGACCGCGTCCAGGCTGGCCGCCGGCAGGTCCAGGTCGGTTGAACTGGCGCAACGCAGCCGGATGGACCGGCCCTGCTCGCCAGTCCGATGCTCACCGATCCATTCGCCCGGGATGGGCACCAGGGTCTTGCGGGTGCCTGTGTGCCTCACCTCGAAGGGGGCATCGCAGTACGCTTTGGCCTTGCGGTACTTGTCGATGATGTTGACCCAGCCACCGGAACCCACGCCGGCCCCGTTGCCGTTGCGGATGCCCAGGACGTTGGACTCGCACTGGACCAGGCCGACCGGGAAGCCGTGGATCGAGAAGATGTCTAGCGATTTGAGTGCCATGGCGTCGTAACGGCAGAGCATGTTCTGGTAGCGCAGCAGGTCCGAGAGGTTGGTGGCCAGGGCCTGACGCAGGCGCTCATCCGGGCTGGCCGCGATCAGCCGCGCGCTCAGCTCCAGGCCCAGGAGTTGGCGCTGGTTGAATAGCTCGCGGTAGTGCCGGTAGCCCCAGCGGTGGAGCCGATCGGTCTCGTCCCCGCGAGGGATGGCGTCCGCCGGGATTAGGGTTGGGGTCAGGGCGGCCAGTCGCACAGTGGCGCTGGCGGCGCGCTCCAGGTCGCGGACGTCGGGCCGCTTGAAGAAGCGCCCGACGTGTTTCGCCTTGCGTACCGGGTTGTAGTACTCGATGGCGAAGAGACGATGGCGGGGTGGGCCGGCGGCGGGTCGGGGATAGCTGTTGACGTGTCCGCAGTGGGGGCAAGGGCAACGGTTGCGCTTGGCCGGTCCGGCTAGTTGGAGCTGGCCGCCGCAGGTGCGGCAGGCGCTCGGGTGCTTGGCGTCCACCACCTCGTTCAAGTCGCCGCAGCCGGGGCAGACCAAGACATTGCGGGGGTGGCGGGTTGCCTCCGCCAGTAAGTAGCCAGGGAAGAGGTCGAAGGGTCGGCCGCAAGCGTCGCAGTCGGCCTCCTTGACCCACAGAAAATATTTCACCGGACAGTCTGTGTCGCCATAGTGCGGGCAGTCGGTCCGGTAGAGATCGTCGATCTCCACGGCCAGGGCCGTCGTCAGTTCTGCGGCGGCGCTGTCATAGGCGGCCAGGTCGAGGTGGGCGAGTTCCTCCCGCACGATCCAGGCGGACATGGGGTTGACGTCGAACCCCTGGCAGTCGCAGCCCAGGCGGTTGACCTCGATCAGCGGCGTTCCGCCGCCCATGAAGGGATCAGCGACCTGCCGACCCGGGAAGGCGTTGGCCTGGTAGAAGACCTCCCGCAGCGGGTTGTCACCGAACTCGGTCAGGGCCAGGGCGCGGAACAGGGTTCCAGGCCGGCGCGCGAACCACTTGTGCACGGCGATGATGGGCCGGTAGTTCTGCTGAATCTGCTTTTCCTTGAGGGCCAGGGTGGCAACGAAGGTGATGTCGAAGGCGTGTTCGATGGTCATGGGTACCTGGGATGCCCCGCGCCTTTGCGCTTGGGCTCCGTGGCTAGACTCCGTGCTGGTGGTATCAAGGGCCAAGTCGATGCGGGACTGGCGAGGCGCAGTATGTTTGGTGGAAATTTGTATTGATTCCCCATGTCCATCCTACCCAACTTGGACGCATTTGCATTCCTTTTTCTGGTGATGCGTCGCCTGATACCGAGGGGTTCAGATGCCACATGTCCCTTGGAAAAAATTATGCGCAGCTCGCCGTGCAAGGTTCATCGACCACGATGCATGCCACGGTCCTCATTCTGGTGAGAGCATACTCGTACCCTGCTCGATGAACGGGGTGAGGTTTGATATGGTTACTCCAACTTATGGTCATTGGGTCCTGTTTAGCGTTCCCACCGTGGCGATATCGCTGCGCCTGGCTACGTACGATCCCGGTCGCGGCGGGGGTATGCAGCGGCGGACTTCGTTATAAGCTGCTCCTCGCCCGTGCCGCTGGCGGTCTTGCTCGGTGACCCTCCCACCCCCAGACCGCCTGGGCCAGCCGCAACCTCCTTGTGTTTTTAGCCGCCAGCCAGTCTTCCCGCTACCGTCGCGCGGCAATGAGTGCCAAGGTGGACTATATTGAGAGGCTGATCATGAACCGCCGGGGCATAAGGATGGGGAAAGTGGATCTAGACATTGATCGTCAATGGGCCAGCTTCGAGGGGCGCCTCTTGATGTTGGGCTTTGGCAGCATCGGGCGCGGCCTCCTGCCATTGCTGCTGCGCCATATCGCGATCGCCCTGGAACGGATCACCATCATGAGTCCGGAAAGCGACTGGGAGCCCATGGCCGCCGCCCAGGGCGTGGCTTATGAAATGGATGCCCTGACGCCCGACAACTACCGGCAACTTCTCGCGGCGCGGCTGGGGCCTGGCGACTTCCTGCTGAACTTGTCGGTCGATGTGAGTAGCCGGGACCTGATCGCCTGGTGCCAGGAGCAGGGCGTGCTTTACCTGGATGCCTGCGTGGGTCCCTGGGCCGGGGGCCATTTCGATGCCTCCCTCACCCCCGCCCGGCGCTCCAACTATGCACTGCGGGCGGCGGCCCTGGGCCTGCGCGACGCGGCTAATGACGGTCCCACCGCGATATTGTCCCATGGCGTGAACCCGGGCCTGGTGTCTCATTTCGTCAAACAGGCCCTGCTCAATCTGGCCGCCGATCTGCTCCCCGGTGGCGCGGAACCCCGCGAGCGGCGGGAATGGGCCGAGTGCGCCCGGCGCCTGGGCATCAAGGCGATCCATATCGCCGAGCGGGACACCCAGACCTCACTTACCCCCAAACAGCCCGGGGAGTTCGTCAATACCTGGTCGATCGAGGGTTTCGCCGGCGAGGCCTGCCAGCCCGCCGAACTGGGCTGGGGCAGTCATGAGCGCTACTGGCCGGCGAGTGCGCGGGGTCATGATTTCGGCAGCCGGGCCGCCATCTGGCTGGAGCGGCCGGGCGCCAGTACCCGGGTGCGGAGTTGGACACCCCTGGCGGGTCCATATCACGGCTTCCTGATCACCCACGAGGAATCCCTGTCTATCGCCGAGTACCTGACCATCCGGTCGGGTGAAGAATTGCGTTACCGTCCGACCGTGCACTATGCCTATTACCCCTGCGATGACGCCGTGCTGTCACTGCACGAGTTGGCTGGCGGGAACTGGCGCCTCCAGCCGCGCCAACGGCTGCTGACCGCGGACGATATCGACTCCGGCATGGACGAACTCGGCGTGCTCCTGCTGGGCCATACCCGCCAGGCGTATTGGTACGGCTCCCGGCTCACGATCGACCAGGCCCGCGTCCTCTGTCCCCACAACACGGCCACGACCCTCCAGACCGCGGCGGGCGTGCTGGGCGGCTTAGTATGGGCCATGAATCATCCGCGCGCCGGCATCCTGGAACCCGACGAAATGGACTATCGCGAGGTCATGGCGGTCGCCTTGCCCTATCTCGGCGACATGGTCGGCGTCTACAGCGATTGGACCCCCCTCGCGGATCGCAACATCCTGTTCGCGGAAGAGGTGGTGGCGGACGATCCCTGGCAGTTCAAGAACGTCCTGGTGGACTGAATCAGCCTGCGGGCAGGCAGGGGCGGTGCCGGGGTTGATCCCGCGCCTGGCCGCCGCCTCAGGGCTGTTGGTGGTCCCCGGGGCTAAAATCCCACAAGCGATGCGCGTCGAGCCGCAGGCGATAGCCTGACTCCAGGGCCTCGAGCTGGCTGACGCGGGCCGTGAGCTGGGCCTCATTGGCGATGCGGCGGGCCGCGAGGAGATCGATCATGCTGCCCTCGCCGAGTTGATAGGCGCGGGCGGTCATGTCCGCGGCGTGGACGAGGCGCGTGGCGGCCTGGCTGGCGGACTGCCAGGAAATGCGCGCGGCCCGGGCCGTCTGATAGAGACTAGCGGCCTCGGCGGTCACCTTTTGCATCGCCGCCGCCTCGCGTTGGTTGGCGGCCTCCGCCTCCGCCAGGGCGGCATCGGCCTTGGCGCGGCGAGCGCCACCGGGCAGGTTGATAATGACATAGGCTCCGATGATGTTTTCCTCGCCATCGCGCTCGCTGGCCAGGTGCAGGCCGAAGGTCGGGTCGGGCAGGCGGTCACTGTCGGCGCGTTTGACACCGACCCGCGACTGGCGGACATCACCCTGGGCCAGGCCGAGTTCGTGGTTGTGCTGGATGATGGCGGTGATCCATTCCTCCGCGTCGCCCTTCAGGGCCGGCGGCTCGACAATCCGCTTTTGCTCCTCCAGGGGCAGGTCCGGATAGCGGCGGCGCAGATCCTCCGCGGCGGTATCCCGGCGTCCCCGCGCCTGGGCCAACTGGGCCTCGGCCTGGGCGAGGGCGGCATCGCCCTGAACGGTTTCGAGGCGAGCGGCATCGCCCAGCTCCTCTCGGCGTGAAACGGCCTTGGCCTGCTTCTTCAGCAGGCCGACCTCCGCCTCCCATTGGGCGACGGCGGCGCCTTCCTTCAGCCAGGTAAACCAGCCTTTCAGCAGGTTGCGTGCCGCCTCATGCTCGGCATCCTCCAGCCGCTTTTCGGCTTGATGGACGCCCAGGCTGCCGAGTTCGCTATCGAGGGCGGCCTTGCCCGGCAGCCGCACCTGGCGTTGCAGATCGCCATTCCATTCCTGAAAGCGATCATCGGGGCCGCTGGTGGGGTTGACACGGCGCTGCTGTCCCCCGAGGAGCAGGGTCCACTCGTAGTCGCCCGCTTCCAGCCGGGAACGGTTGGCCTGCTCGACGGGGATCTGGCTGTCCACCGCCCGTACCCCGGGGTTGGTGCGCAGGATCTGGGCCACGATCCCGGGGGGTGGAAGATTGGGGGTCGGCTCCGCGGCCAGGGCCTCCAGGCTCAGGGTGGCGCACAGGAGGGCAAGGGGCAGTCTTTTCATAGCCGTCCCTGCTCCAGCACCGGCACCAGCCAGTAATAGACGTTGGCGCGGGGCAGATCGGCCTTGATAAGCCGCAGCAGCTTCCGCATGGCCTCGTCGTCCCCCACCATGCGCATGATGACCCGCGCCGAGTGGCCTGCGACCAGTTCCGCAGGCTCCACCAGGGTGGCGGCGGAACCGTGGCCCTCGGCATGGCTGGAGGTAAAGCCACGCACCAGGTCCGGCCGGGAGAGCAGCAGGTCCTCGACGAGTTGCGCGACGTCCGTGGGCATGGCGAGGGAGAGCAAGACGTCAGGCATGGGCATTCTCGGCGAAGGCGACGTTGGGTTTGACCCCAAAGCGGCGGAACAGGATGGGCAGCAAGACCAGGGTCAGGGCGGTCGAGGAGACCAGGCCGCCGATGACGACGATGGCCAGGGGGCGCTGGACCTCCGAGCCCGGTCCGGTGGCGAAGAGCATGGGTACCAGGCCGAAGGCGGCGATGTTGGCGGTCATGAGCACCGGTCGCAGGCGGCGGCGGGCGCCCTCGACGACCACTTCGGCCACCGGCAGCCCTCGGGCCAGCAACTGATTGAAGTAAGTGACCATGACCACTCCGTTCAGCACCGCGATGCCGAGCAGGGCGATAAAGCCCACCGAGGCCGGCACCGAC
>JBGAUK010000084.1:0-15778 GCA_044228695.1 Chromatiaceae bacterium
TTGAACGACCTGGGGTGGAAACATTTCAACGCTCTTTTCCCCAGGACCCTGGAAAGTTTTGCACGCCGTTTTGCAGGCGATCTGCTGGGCGCGGTCGCGATAGTGGTGGGTGTTTTTGAAGACCTCGCCTTTGCCGCAGGCCAGGGGATGGCGGGCGAGCACCTCCCCGCTGTCCAGGGCGCAGATCACGAGTTGCCCGTCCTCCTCCAGGACCCCCACCACCGCGCGTTGATAGGCCAGCGGGACGGAGTACTTGTTGGCCCGGTAGGCAATCAGCCCGGTCTTGTCGGCGTGGCGGGTCTGCACCGCCGGTGGCCCGCATTCCGCGAGGCCCGGGGGGCTCAGATAGGCCCCCATGACGGCCTGCTCGTCACGCGCGTAGCGCACCTGCGGGGCCTCGCCGGTGACCGCGTGGGGGCGCACGTTGGCCGTCTCCTCCAGCCAGCGCGCGAGGTGGGCCTCCAGGGCCGGGAAGTCCGCGAAGGACTCGCCGTAGAGCCCGTCCTGCTTGACGTAGTTGACCCCGGCCTCAACTTTGCCCTTGCTTTCGGGGTCGTACCCTTCGCAGGCGCGGATGCGAAAGCCGACGGTGGTGGCATAGCGGTGGAAGCGCTGGTTCAGCGACAATTCGCGGAAGGTCTCGGCGATCACCACCAGGCTGGTCTGGTCGTAGACGCACTCCTTGGGGTACCCGCCGAACGCGCGGAAGGCCGCATCGTGCCTGCGGATCAGGGCGGCGGTGTCGACCGGTCGGGGGCTCGCCACCACGTGCATGAGCCGCGAGTACGACAGCACGAAGACCACAAAGTACCCGGCGGCCTCCCGCCCGCCGATCATCATCCCGCGCAACTCCCCGCCGTCCACCTGGCATTGGACCCCGGGCACCATCTCCAGCACCGGCTCGTAGTAACGCGCCTGTTTGACGTTGACCGTCTCCTTGAGTGCATGGATATAGCGCCGCGCACTGCGTGCCGAGACCCCGAGATCACCCTGCGCTTCGTTGAGTTTGCGCAGCACCTTCACGGCCGTGAGGCGCGGGTAGGTCGCCAGCAGATGGACGATGGCGTCCCGGTGCGCATCCAGACGCTTGACGCGCCCCCGCTGTCCGTGATCGGCGGCAATCGCCTCCACACTCATCGCCAGGGACTTGCGTACCGTGTTGCGCGAGCTGCCCAGCGCCTTGGCAATGGCGTGTAGCGAGCTGCCCCGACCCTCGTCGTACAGCGCTTTGATCTGGTGAATCATGACCCAGTCCTTCAACTATTGGTGTCCCCGGCAAACAACGATGCCGGGATTCTACGGGCCTGGCGGCCCTTACCCCTGCCATGGGCTGGGTCAAAACTGTTGGCCGTAGGTGGGTCAGTTTAGTTGGCCGCTAACACAGGGGCAGGAGATGGCACGCCATGCCGAGTTGACCGCCCAGACCGGGGTCAAGGCGGAATATGTCAATGAAAATGAGACACTGGGGTATCGAATTTAGTGTTGCTCAGGAGGCTCCTGAGGGTCGGCTAAGCCGGCCGCCGGCGGGTTGATCCAGACCTGGTCTGGCGGCCGTTTGGGGGTTGGCGGGGTGCCCTTGAAGCGCTGCGGGTTGGCCGCGAAGGCCGCGTCGAGGGTCTGGGCGCGCACCGCGAGGATCGCCGGGACGCGTTCGTAGTGGACATCGGCCGGGGTCATGAAGGCAATCCCCGCGTGGCGATGGTCGTCGTTGTACCACGGGAAGAAGACCTGGCAATGGGCGCGGGCGTCCGCGATGGCGCCGAAGCGTTCGGGGAAGTCGGGCCGGTATTTCAGGGTCTTGAAGTGGGACTCGCTGCAGGGGTTGTCATTGCTGGTGTAGGGTCGGCTGTGGGTCTTGGTGACGCCCAGGTCGGCGAGCAGCAAGGCGACCGGCTGGGACTGCATGCTAGAGCCACGGTCGGCGTGCAGCGTGAGTGGCCCGGGACGGCTGCCCTGGTTGGCGCAGGTGGCGCTGATGAACTGTTTGGCCAGGGCGGCGGACTCGCATGTCGCGACCATCCAACCGACCACGTAGCGGCTGAAGACATCGATGATCACGTAGAGGTAGAAGTAGGTCCACTTAGCCGGCCCCTTGAGCTTCGTGATGTCCCACGATCACCGTTGATGGGGGCCGGCGGCGAGCAGTGCGGGCTTGGCGTAGTGGGGGTGGCGCGCCACCGCGCGCCGCGCGCGCAGTTCGTCCGGCGCGGCCAGGATGCGGTAGCGGGTGCGCACCGAGCAGGGGTACTGGCCCTCGTCGAGCAGGGTGGCGTGGATGGTAGGGGGCGAGGCATCGACAAAGCGCTCGGAATGCAGGATCGCCAGGGCGTGATCGCGCGCTTGCGGGGTCAGCTTCAGCGGCGGCGGCCGAGCGGGTGGCGCGCTGTCCGGTGCGTCGGCGCGGGTGCGCTGTCGATACAGGGTGGCGCGCGCCACCCCCAGGCTGCGGCAGGCGCGGGCCACGCCGACCTGCGCGCCCAAGGTCGCGGCCGCGGTCATCAGGGCCGCTCGGCGTACGCCAGCGGGCTCGGGTCGATCCCCAACAAGAACGAGACTTTTGTTTGGACGTCGATGATGGTCTCGGCCTGGAGCAGGCGCTGGCGCAACTGCGCGTTCTCCCGCTCCAACTCCAACACCTGTTGTCCTTGGATATCCGCCGGGAGTGCCTTACGGCCGCGCTTGCGGGCGGCCAGCCCCGCCAAGGCACCCGCCTCGCGCTGGCGCCGCCAACAGGTCAGGTGGGAGGAATACAGCCCCTCGCGACGCAGCAGCGCGCCGAGTTGGCCCGGTTCGCAGCGGTCGGCCTGCTCCAGCACCGCCAACTTATACTTCGCCGTAAAGCGGCGCCGACGGGCCGGTTGGACGACCTCCGGGTTCGGTGCGACTGGCACGGCGGGGGGCGCCGCGATGGCGCCCGCACTGGGGGAGGGAACTCCGGTCGCCCTACGGGCTTCCTGCGTTTCCTCCCCCAGTGCGGCGGCCAGAACTTGTTTCACATGCGTGGCCATCGGTGATCTCCTTCAGACCGCCCTACAGTAATTTAACTAGGGGGAGCTGTCTCACCTACATTGGCACAGAGGGAGGATGATTGCGACTGCGAAGCGCGCCGCAATAACGATGACAAAGCCGATGATTGCCCGCCCGTCGCCGCGCTTGGTGGTGGGGCGGCCGTAGCGGGTACTGGAACGGCTGGAACTGTTGGGGCAACGAGGGGTGGCATCCTGGGTATGGGGGCCGCAGGTACGGCAGCGGTGGTTGGCGTAGGGGTTGTTAGCGTTGCCGCGGCCGTGGCCGCCACTAATAATAACAACAATGATAACCCTACCCCCCGCCCCATCAGCAACCCATAAGCTCTTAACTTGAGAAAAGCCAGCCCCCCCTTGTTGCGGCTGGTTTTTTTATGTCCAGAAATTGCTTAGGATTGTGTTTTGACGGGTTAAATCTTACCCACCGGATTTTGCCCGAAACCAGCGGGAAAACCACCCACCACCTCCCAGTGAGTGCGCGTGTTGCCTATCCCATTCTGGTCCCCCAAGACCTCGGGGGGGAATAACGCTTCCCGGCTCTTGGTCGGCGATAATCGCCTGAGGGCGATCCATAACCAGCCGCACCGCCTCCTCCGGCCCCACCCATTTGGCCGCCGCCTCCCGTCCTTCCGCCAGCAGGGGAGGGCGACGCTGGAAATGGTGGGCGTCCGTGGCCAGGAGATGCACCAGACCGTCGTCCAGGAAGCGTTCTGCCCAGTATTGCGGCTGCTCGCGAAAACGCCCGGTGACGGCGCCGGCCGTCACCTGAATCCAGGCCCCCTGGCGCGCCGCCTCCACGAACCAGCCGTAATGCTTGTCATCCAACCAGGTCAGACGCTCTGGGTGGGTGATGACCGGCACAAAGCCTGCGGACAGGGCATCGAAGATCGTATCCAGAAAGCGCGGCGGCACCGTGTGATGGGGCGGCTCGAAGAGAAAGTAGCGTGAGCCGTGCAGGCAGGGAAAGCGCCCGGATTTCAGGCCATCCAGAAGTTCCGGGACGATTTGGATATCGGCGCCGGTCGTGATCTCCAAGGGTATGTCGGCCTCCCGCAGACGCAGGCGAAAGGCGTCTACCGCCGCCGATATGGAGCTGGCATCGTTCTCGAAAAGCCCCGGGTAGATGTGCGGGGTGCAGGCGGTCAGGGTGATACCGTCCGCGACGGCCACTCGGGCCATCTCCAGCGCGGTCTCAAGTTCCGTGGGGCCATCGTCGATGCCGGGCAGCATGTGGCAGTGCAGGTCGATCATGGGGCGGGCTGGGGTTCCTTGAACTTGCGGACGGATTATAAGTATCTGCGGCCCCTGGGCCGAGGATCAAGCCTTCTTGGGTGATGGGGGCCCGGCAGGGCCAGGCACCCCATCCGGTTACTGACAGGCCTCGCACTCCGGGTCGTGGATGGAGCAGGCCTTGGGGGCCTCGGCCTTGCCGGCGGTCTTGGGGGCCAGGTAATTGCCACCGACGGCGCTGGGGCGGTTGGCCCTGCCGGTGTCCGTCATGGTGGATTTCTCGACGTGGGTGGCACCCATGGAACGGAGATAGTAGGTGGTCTTGAGGCCGCGCACCCAGGCCAGTTTGTAGAGGTTGTCGAGCTTCTTGCCGTTGGGCTCGCTCATGTAGAGGTTGAGGCTCTGGGCCTGGTCGAGCCATTTCTGGCGGCGGCTGCCGGCCTCCACCAGCCAGCGGGCGTCGATCTCGAAGGCGGTGGCGTAGAGCTCCTTGAGTGCCGCGGGTATGCGGTCGATGGCCTGGACCGAGCCATCAAAGTACTTGAGATCATTCACCATCACCGCGTCCCAGAGCCCCAGTTCCTTGAGATCCTGGACCAGGTAGGGGTTGACGACGGTGAACTCGCCGGAGAGATTCGACTTGACGAAGAGGTTCTGGTAAGTAGGCTCGATGGACTGACTGACACCGGCGATGTTGGAGATGGTCGCCGTGGGGGCAATGGCCATGCAGTTGGAGTTGCGCATTCCGACCTGCAGCACCCGCGCGCGCAGGGCCTCCCAGTCCCGGATCGCGCCGCGATCCATTTGCAGGAAGCCGCCCCGCCCGGCCTCCAGCAGCGCGATGGAGTCCAGGGGGAGGATGCCCTGGCTCCAGAGGCTGCCCTCGAAACTGGAGTAGCGACCCCGTTCCTCGGCGAGATCGGTGGAGGCGCGGATGGCATAGTAGGCGATGGCCTCCATGCTCTCGTCGGCGAACTGGACCGCCTCCTGGGTGGCGTAGGGGATGCGCAGCTTATAGAGGGCATCCTGGAAGCCCATGAGGCCCAGTCCCACGGGCCGGTGGCGCAGGTTGGAGCGCCGCGCCTGGGGGACGTTGTAGAAGTTGTAATCGATGACGTTGTCGAGCATGCGCATGGCGGTCGTGACCGTGCGCTGGAGCTTGGCGGTGTCCAGGCCTGCGGGACCGACGTGGGCGGCCAGGTTGACCGAGCCCAGGTTGCAGACGGCGATCTCTTGGTCGTTGGTGTGCAGAGTGATCTCGGTGCAGAGATTGGAGCTGTGGACCCGGCCGACGTGCTGATTGGTATAACGCAGGTTGCAGGGGTCCTTGAAGGCGACCCAGGGATGGCCGGTCTCGAACAGCATGGCCAACATCTTGCGCCAGAGGTCCACGGCCTTCATCCGCTTGTTGACCTTCATCTCGCCACGAGCGGCGCGATCCTCGTAGGCGGCGTAGGCGGTCTCGAAGGCCTGGCCGGTGAGATCATGCAGATCGGGCGTCTCGTCCGGGGAGAAGAGGGTCCAGTCGCCGTCCTCCGCCACCCGCTTCATGAAGAGATCCGGCACCCAGTTAGCGGTATTCATGTCGTGGGTGCGGCGGCGATCGTCGCCGGTATTCTTGCGCAGATCCAGGAACTCCTCGATATCGACGTGCCAGGTCTCCAGGTAGGCACAGACGGCGCCCTTGCGCTTGCCCCCCTGATTGACCGCCACGGCGGTGTCGTTAGCCACCTTGAGGAAGGGCACCACGCCCTGGCTGCGGCCATTGGTGCCCTTGATGTGGGCGCCCATGCCGCGCACCCGGGACCAGTCATTGCCCAGACCGCCTGCGAATTTGGAGAGGAGGGCATTGTCCTTGATGGCTCCGTAGATGCCGTCGAGGTCATCGGGGACCGTGGTGAGGTAGCAGGAGGAGAGCTGGGGTCTCAGGGTGCCGGAGTTGAAAAGGGTGGGGGTGGAACTCATGAAATCGAAGCGGGACAGGAGCTCATAGAACTCGATGGCCCGCTCCTCGCGGTCGATTTCATTGATGGCCAGGCCCATGGCGACGCGCATGAAGAAGGCCTGGGGTAGTTCGAAGCGCAGGCCGCCGGCGGTATGGATAAAGTAGCGGTCGTAGAGGGTCTGGAGGCCGAGGTAGGTGAATTGGAGGTCACGCTCGGGCTGAAGGGCGGCGCCCAGGCGGGCCAGGTCGAACTGGCCGAGGCGGCGGTCCACCAGCTCCAGGTCACCAGCCTGCTTGATGTAGGCGGCGAAGTAGTCGGAGTAGCGATCGGCCAGGTCCGCCTGGGTTTCGGCGCCCTGGCCCAGCCCCAGGAAGCCGAGGGCCTCGCGGCGCAGAATGTCGAGGAGCAGGCGGGCAGCGACCTGGCTGTAGTCCGGGTCCTTTTCGATCAGGGCGCGGGCGCTCATGACCAGGGCCTGGGCGACGTCGGCCTCGCGGACGCCGTCGAAGAGGTTGCGGCAGGTGTCGGTGAGGATGGCCTCGCCATCGACGGCCTCGCTATCGCGGCAGGCCTCGTCCAGGAGGCGGCGCATCCGGGCCAGATCCAGGGGTCGGTGGCTGCCGTCGGGGAGGGTGACCCGCAGGCCTGGGGCAGGCGTCGGTGGGGTCTCGGCCGCGGCGGTCGCAGCGCGGGCGGCGCGTTCCCGGGCGCGCTCCTCGCGGTAGAGGACATAGTCACGGGCGATCTTGTGCTCGCCGGCGCGCATCAGGGCCAGTTCCACCTGATCCTGGATGTCCTCGATGTGGACCGTGCCCCCGCTGGGCAGCCGGCGGGTGAGGGCCATGACGACCTGATCCGTAAGTTCGCGCACCCGATCGTGCACGCGGCTGGAGACGGCGGCCTTGCCGCCCTCGACGGCGAGGAAGGCCTTGGTCATGGCCACCATGATCTTGGTGGCATCGAAGTGGGTGACCTGGCCGTTGCGGCGGATCACCTGAAACTTGCCGGAACCGGGGGGGGTGGTCTCGGTCTGGCTGGCTTGGGTTTCGGCCGCCATGGCAGTGGCGGGATTCGGTGCGACGGCGGTCGGGGTGGCGGCCATGGTTCTCCTCGATGATGTGGGGGTCGGGTGGTGGCAGGGTTCTTGTCGAGGCTTTACCGACTACTTCCGGGTTAACCGGGGGCTGTGGATAGCGAGGTCGGTAAGGTGGGATGGCACAATATCCAGGGTTGGCAATCATCGTCAACCACTAGATATTGTGGTTTAGGGGCTGGTGGCGGTGAATAGGCTGTGGATGGCCTGTGGATAAAATCTGGGTCCCTGGCATCCCCGGTGGCCCCTTTTTCCGACGCTGGCGTCACTTGGGAGCGGCGGTGCTTGTGGATATATCCAACACACCTGAGTTTTCGGCTTCCCGGGCCGGGTTGGTGTCTGGCGGGGGACGCCGTGAATACGTCCCTGTAGGCTTGGCGACCGCATCCCTGCTGTCGACACCCCCGCCAGCCCCACCCAGCCCTCCGGCGATAGGCCGGCGAGTGGCCAGTGCTGGGTATAAATCAAGCTTCGATCCCTCGGGGCTGGCAGGATGAAAAGGGACCCGAAAATGACCACGCGAGGAAACACAAAACGTGGCCATGGCGGGTATAATCCCGCGACGATCGCTGGAGGAGGGCGGCGAGTCCCGCGAGGGGGACCGCCAGATTGGCCGATATCCATAAAAATTCAACGGAGAACTGATTCCATGCAAGTCAGAGACGTCATGAACAAATCGGTGCGCGCGGTGCGTCCCGACACCAAGGTGATGGAAGTTGCCTCGCTGATGTGCCTCTACCGCTATCACGGTTTGCCCGTCACGGAGGAGGATGGCACCCTCATCGGCTTCATCGCCGAGAAAGACCTGCTCCACCATCTCTTCCCCACCTTCGAGCGCCTGATGGAGGAGGGCCTGGGTAACGTGGATCTCGACATGGAAATGGGCCGCTACGCGGAAGTACTCGACCTCTATGTGTCCGATCTCATGACCCGCAATCCCATCGCGGTGACGCCGGATATGCATGTGCTGCGGGCTACGACCATCATGGTCCGCAACAAATTTCGCCGTATCCCGGTGGCCGAGAATGGCATCCTGGTGGGTGTCCTGAGTTTGGGTGATGTCCACAAGGCCATTTTCCACGCCAACGTGGCGGGTACCCTGAAGTCCAGATAGCCGTGCCTTGGCCTCGTTTTCGTGCCTGGCCCTAGGCGCGGTCGGCCGGTAACAGGGGTGTGGGGGCAAGGTCTCATTCAGTCTGGAAAAGCAAACCTGGCCGGCAAGCCGCGGGCCAGGTTGTCGAAACCGCGATTGCACATGGCGCGAGCCCATGGCGGGCTCATTATCCGGATCTTTAGGAGGCAGATATGAAGAGGCGGATTGTCCATGGGTGCCGCTGGCTGGCCCTGGCGAGTCTGGCGTTAACCCTGGTGGCGGGTCCGGTGGCGGCATCCACACCGGCGGAGATTGCCCGGGCCGAGTACGACGAGGTCATGGCGCTGACACCGAATCCCGCCAACGGCCACAAGGCCTACATTACCTGCGCCGTTTGTCACCGGCCCGAGGGCTGGGGCACCCTCGATGGGACCTATCCCCAGATTGCCGGGCAACTCAGGACCGTCATCATCAAGCAGTTGGCCGACATCCGGGCGCGCAATCGCGATAATCCTCTCATGTATCCCTTTTCGGTGCCGCGGGTCCTGGGCGGTCCCCAGAATATTGCCGACGTGGCGGCCTATCTGGCCCAACTCCCCATGAATCCCCAAAACGGGGTAGGGCCAGGCACCGACCTGGAACTGGGTGCCCAGCTTTACCGGGACAATTGCGTCAAGTGTCATGGCGATCGGGGCCAGGGGGATGAGCAGGAGCATACGCCGGCCATCGCGGGCCAGCATTTCAATTACCTGGTGCGCCAGTTCGATGCGATCCGGGACGGCAGGCGCCGGAACTCGGACCCCAAAATGGTGGAACAAATTAAGAGCTTCGCGCCACGCGAGGAAATGGCGGTGCTGGACTATACCTCGCGCTTGCGTCCCCCGGCCGAGCGTCTCGGCACGGCGGATTGGCGCAATCCGGACTTTCGGGGCTATGTTTATCCGGGTCCGCCCGGGCCCGCCGCGGCCCCTAACCCGCAACCGCCGGCGCCTCCCGCTTCACCCCGGTCCTGATGATGATCCCGGCCCCCTCGGTATGTGACGCCGGGGTCCGCGCCGGGGCCAGAGCCAGCGTCCCTACCTCCCGCCAGGACGGCGGCACGAGGTGGCGCGCCTCATGACCCTCCTACTCGTCGTCCTCCTGCCCTTCCTGGGCTCCATGGGGGTGGCCTGGGCCAGCAAGCTGGGCCGGGCCACCGCCATTCTCGTCACCCTCCTGGTCATTCTGGCCCCGGTGATCCTGATCCTCTCCCTCCTGGATCCCCTGGTGGCCGGGGAGACGCGCATCGAGCGCCTGAGCTGGATGCCAACGGTGGGGCTGGAGATTGCCTTTCGCCTGGATGGCCTGGGCCTCCTCTTTGCCGGCCTCATCCTCGGGATTGGCGGCCTGGTCGTCCTTTATGCCCGCTATTACCTGTCCGAACAGGACAACCTGGGGCGCCTCTACGCCTATCTGCTCTTGTTCATGGGTGCCATGCTGGGGGTGGTGCTGTCGGAAAATATGATCCAGATGCTGATGTTCTGGGAACTGACCAGCCTGAGCTCCTTCTTGCTCATCGGTTACTGGCGTCAGCGCGAGGATGCCCGCCGGGGCGCACGCATGGCCCTGGCGATGACCGGCGCCGGGGGCCTGGCCCTCTTCGGCGGCATTCTGCTCCTGGGCCAGATGACGGGCAGCTATGATCTGAGCGTCGTCCTAGCCTCAGGGGATCTCATCCGCGCCCATCCCCTCCATGGGCCGACCCTGCTCCTGATCCTGCTCGGGATTTTCACCAAATCCGCCCAGTTCCCATTCCATTTCTGGCTACCCCATGCCATGGCGGCCCCCACGCCGGTCTCGAGCTATCTGCATTCGGCTACCATGGTCAAGGCCGGGGTCTTTCTGCTGGCGCGCCTCTTTCCGGCCCTGTCGGGGACCTGGGAATGGAACTATTTCGTGACGGGCTTTGGTATGATGACCCTACTGATCGGGGCCGTCATCGCCCTCTTTCAGCATGATATCAAGGGCCTGCTGGCCTATTCTACCATCAGTCACCTGGGCCTGATCACGGTCCTCTTTGGCATCGGCACCCCCCTGGCGGCTGTAGCCGGGGTCTTCCACATCATCAACCACGCCACCTTCAAGGCGGGCCTCTTCATGGCCGCCGGCATCATCGACCACGAGACCGGCACCCGGGACATGCGGCGCATCAACGGCCTATGGCGCGCCATGCCCTACACGGGCACCCTGGCCATGGTGGCGGCCTCGGCCATGGCCGGCGTGCCCCTCTTCAATGGCTTCCTGTCCAAGGAAATGTTCTTTGGCGAGGCCGCCGCCGTCGCCGGTTCCTTCTGGCTCGGTTGGCTGGTGCCGGTTGCGGCCACCCTCGCCGGGGCCTTCGCAGTCGCCTATTCCCTGCGCTTTGTGCATGATGTCTTTTTCAATGGGGAACCGGTGGACTTGCCCCGGCAGCCTCACGAACCGCCGCGCTGGATGCGGGTCCCCGTGGAGGTGCTGGTCGTCCTCTGCCTCCTGGTGGGCATGGCCCCAGCCCTGACGGTGGAGCCCATCCTGAATCTGGCCGTCGGCGCCGTCCTCCAGGGGCCGCCACCGGCCCATGACCTGGCCCTCTGGCATGGTTTCACCCCCGCCGTCTTCATGAGCCTCATCGCCATGACCGGCGGCCTCCTCATCTATGCCGTGCGCCGGCCCCTCTATGCCGGTTGGGAGCGGGTGGGGGATCGGCTCGATGCCCGGCGCGGCTACGACCGGGTTCTGAACGGACTTATCGGTCTGGCCCAGAGCCTCACGGCCTGGCTGGGCAAGGCCTCCCTGCAACGGCTGCTGCTGACTTTCCTCGTCTCGGCCCTGGTACTGGGGACCGCGGGTTGGCTCGGATCGGGCTCCTCCTTGACGGGGCCCTTGCCCCTCTTGCCCCTCGACATCGTCAGCCTGGTGGCCAGTGTCACCATGGTGGGGGCCGCCCTCGCCACCCTGATCTGGTATTGCCAGCGCCTCCTCGCCCTCATCCTCATGGGTGCCGTCGGCCTCATGGTTGCCCTGATTTTCGTCATCTTCTCCGCCCCCGATCTGGCCTTAACCCAGTTGTCCGTCGAGGTGGTGACCGTCATCCTGCTGCTGCTGGCCCTCTTTTTTCTCCCCCAGGCCTCGCGTCCGGAGACCCAGCGCCTCCGGCGCATCCGGGATCTGGTGGTGGCCTTGTTCGCGGGTCTCGGCATGAGCGCACTGACCTGGGCCCTCCTGACCCGTCCTTACGAGAGCATCGCCGGCTATTTCCTGGAGAACAGCATTCCCGGCGGCGGTGGCCGCAACGTGGTCAATGTCATCCTGGTGGATTTTCGTGGCTTCGATACCCTGGGCGAGATCACGGTCCTGGCCCTGGCGGGTTTGGCGATCCACGCCATGCTGGAGCATCTCCGGCTGGCGGGCCAGCCTGGCAATGATCTGGGCCGACCCTGGAACCGGGACGGGCATCCCATCATCCTGTCTTCGCTGGCGCGCCTGGTATTGCCCCTGACCTTGCTGGTGGCCGTCTTTATTCTGCTGCGCGGCCATAACCTGCCGGGTGGCGGCTTTATCGCGGGCCTCGTCACGGCCATTGCCCTCATTCTGCAGTATCTGGCCAATGGAGTGGCCTGGACCCAAAAGCGCTTGCCGGGCAGGATGCAGC
Source organism: Chromatiaceae bacterium (assembly GCA_044228695.1). Lineage (GTDB taxonomy): Bacteria > Pseudomonadota > Gammaproteobacteria > Chromatiales > Chromatiaceae > M0108. The sequence continues at coordinate 12,059 of JBGAUK010000084.1, forward strand.
CCCTGATCGGGGCTGGCCTGCTCATCGCCACCCTCGTGGGCCTGGCGAGCTTCCTCCTTGGCTATCCCTTCCTGACGACCACCTTCGGCCATTTCGACTGGCCCCTGGTGGGTGAATTCGAACTGGCCTCCGCCATGATCTTCGACCTGGGAGTGTGGCTGGTGGTGGTGGGGGCGACCTTGATGATCCTCATCCACCTGGGCTTGATGCACGACGCCACCCGGGAGACCGGGCCTGGCGGGGCGTCGGAGGCGATGGCCGCGGGGAGGGAAGACTGAAATGGAGGCCATCATCTCCCTCCTGGTCGGCGTGTTGACCACCTGTGGCGTCTATTTACTGCTGCGGGCCCAGACCTTCTCGGTGGTGCTGGGGCTCACGCTCCTCTCCTACGCCGTCAATCTCTTTCTCTTTGCCTCCGGACGACTGGTGGTCGGCCGGCCGCCGGTGATTGGCCTCGGCCTCGCCGGGTACGCCGACCCCTTGCCCCAGGCCCTGGTGCTCACGGCCATCGTCATCGGCTTCGCCATGACGGCCTTTGTCATCCTGCTGGCGCTCAAGACCCGGGCGGAACTGGGAAGCGACCAGGTGGATGGGGGAGGCGGGCCATGAGTGATCTGGCCATAGCCCCGGTCCTGGTCCCCCTGGTGGCGGGGGTACTGCTGCTCCTGTTGCGGGAAGGAACCGTTCGGTGGCGGCGGGGCCTGGGCCTCCTATCGGTGGCGGTGCAGGTCTTGTTGGCCCTGGCCCTGCTGGATGCCACCCTGGATGGTGCCATCCTGACCCATGCCCTGGGCAACTGGCCCGCGCCCTTCGGCATCGTCCTGGTGGCGGATCGGCTGGCGGCCTGGATGCTCCTGATCACGGCTCTGCTGGCCCTGTTCGCCCTCTGGCACGCCTGCCAGGGCCTGGATGTCCAGGGCCGGCACTTTCATGTCCTCTTCCAGTTGCAGTTGTTCGGCCTCACCGGCGCCTTCCTCACCGGCGATTTGTTTAATCTCTTCGTCTTCTTCGAGGTCCTGCTGCTCGCCTCCTACGGCCTGGCCCTGCATGGCGGTGGCCCCGCTCGGACCCTGGCGGGCCTGCACTATGTAGTAATCAACCTTGCCGGTTCCGCCCTCTTTCTGATCGCCGCCGGCCTCCTCTATGGCCTCTTCGGCACCCTGAATCTGGCCCATCTGGCCCTGCTCGTGGCCCAGACCCCGGAGGCCAACCTGGGTCCGGCGCGCACGGCGGTCCTGCTGTTGTTTGGCGTCTTCGCTCTCAAGGCGGCGCTCCTGCCCCTGCATCTCTGGCTGCCCGCCACCTATGGCCGCGCCAGTGCCCCGGTGGCGGCCCTTTTCGCCATCATGACCAAGGTGGGCGCCTACGCCATCCTGCGCGTCGCCACCCTGATGCTCGGCGACGCCGCCCCAGGCTTCGCGGGCCTCTACCAGGACTGGCTCCTGCCCCTGGCCCTGGCGACCCTGCTCGCCGGCATGGTGGGGGCCCTGGGTGCCCGGCGCCTGACGGATCAAGCCGCCTACCTGGTGATCGCCTCGGTGGGGACCCTGCTCATCGCCTTCGGCCTCGGCGGTCGCGACGCCATCGCCGCCGGTCTCTATTACCTGCCCCACTCGACCTTTGCCGCCGCGGCCCTCTTTCTCCTGTCGGACCGCATCGCCCAGGGGCGGGGGGCGCTCGGTGATCGTTTCGAGCCTGCTCCGGATATCCCCGCGGCCCCCCTGGTCGGTGCCCTCTTTTTCCTGTGCGCCGTGCTGCTGGCGGGTCTGCCCCCGCTGTCGGGCTTTATCGGTAAGGTCCTGCTGTTGCGGGCAGCCCTGGCCCATCCGGCCTGGCCCTGGGTCATGGGGATCGTCCTGACGAGCGGCTTGCTGGGCATCCTGGCCCTGGCCCGCTCCGGGAGCTTGCTCTTCTTCCGCTCGGCGGCTGTTCCGGGGGCGGCGGCGGTGGGCGCCCGGCCCGTGACCCTGGGGCCCGCCATCGGCCTCCTCATGCTGACCTTGATTCTGACCTTTGGGGCCGGCACCTGGCTGGAGGTGACGACCGCAATCGCGGATCAGTTGCTGGAGCCGGGGCTCTATATTCAGGCGGTCTTGGCGGAGGGGTGATCCGGGGGTTTGAGGACCACCGCAACTATCCTCCAGCAGTCCATGGCCCAAACCCGGCAGGGCGTCGTGGCGGCTTCCTGGCGCTGCGAGTGGCCTGCAATGGGGCTGCCCGAGGGTGGGTGGCTAAGCCCAAAACACCTGGGTTATCGGTTGCCCGGGCCGGGTGGCGGCGGATGGCTGGCGGGGGACGCCGTGAATACATCCCTGTAGGCTTGGCGACAGCATCCCTGCTGTCGACACCCCCGCCCGCCACCCGCCACCACCCGGCCCTCCCCCTATAGGCCGAAGAATGAGTGGCGCTGGTGATCGCTTTCCGCCGGCCAGGTGCAGGTAACACCGGGAGGTGCTGAGCGAGAGTCGGGCAGGGGCGGCCGCCTGGCGAGGCGGGGATTCCGCGGGTTGGTCATGGGAGCAGCCGCACCCAATCGGCAAGCGGCCCCTCAGCGGAGTTCGCGCGGGTTTGGTCAACCGCCTATACTTTGCCTCCGATGCCGCGAAGAATGTGGATGGGGCTTGCGCAGGCCGGTACTGGGAAAAGCCCTTTGATCCGCAAGATCCCAACTTCAAGGCAAGCGTCTCCGGTCGGTGCCGGAGCCCGGAAAGGCCGAAAACCTGTCCGCCTCGAGTATGAATAACAAGACGAGGCATTCCGATGAGTGCCGATTACACCAACCAAGATGACCTTAACCCCCAGAGAGGAAACACCATGCTGAAAATACGCAACCTATTATTGGGACTAGCCCTGGTTATGATGTCCACGGTAGTTCTGGCGGATGATCTCGTCGTTTACCACATCGATGATGCGACGGTGGCGCCCAAGGCCTTGCGCAATGTCCAAAATCATCTGGATGTTGATCCCCTCGCCAAGATCTCCGTGGTATCACATGCCAATGGCGTGGACTTCCTCATGACCGATGCCAAGGATCCCAAGGGCAATCCCTACGCAGACCTCATCAAGCCGCTCGTCCAACGGGGCGTGACCTTTGAGGTATGCCAGATCACCCTCAAAAACCGTAATCTGAAGCCGGAGCAGTTCATCGGCGAGGTGGTGTACACCCCCTCTGGCGTGGTGCGGCTGGCCAAACTTCAGCACGAGGGCGCGGCCTATATCAAGCCTTGAGAGGTTGATGAGAATCTCGATGACCCCGTTCCCGCGCTGGCTGCCCCAGCCTCGGCTGACCCTGGTCCTCGTCCTGGTGTGGCTCCTGCTCAACAACAGTCTGGGGCCGGGGCATATCCTGCTCGGGCTGCTGTTGGGCTGGCTGATCCCCCTCTTTACCCGGCGCTTTTGGCCAGAGACCCTCCAGTTTCACGCGCCCCTGATCCTGCTGCGCTTCGTCGGGGTGGTCCTGTGGGACATCCTGGTGGCCAACCTGACCGTGGCCCGGCTCATCCTGGGCAAACCGGGGCAACTCAGGCCGGCCTTCTTCGAGGTGCCCTTGGACCTCAAGGGCGAGATCGGCATCAGCCTGCTGGCCAACACCATCAGCCTGACGCCGGGCACCGTGTCCCTGGAGCTCAGTCCGGATCACGCTAGCCTGCGGGTCCATGCCCTGGATGCCCCAGACCCGGATGCCCTGGTCCATGAAATCAAGGGGCGCTACGAGGCCCC
>JBGAUK010000085.1:0-15625 GCA_044228695.1 Chromatiaceae bacterium
AGGTGTCCAGTTTGCCCTGGAACAGGTGTCCGGCTTGCCGTGGAATCACTGTCCATCTTGGCGTGGAATACGCATGCCAGAGGGGGGTACCCAGTGGCAGGCGCCAATCTTCAAAACGCAATTGCTATGATAACATGTTGTTTGTTATAACTAAAGCGGATTCCGTTCAGGCACGAACTAGTAAACCCGCATATCCGTCGTTCCCGGCACGATGCCGGGACCCAGGCCAAGGACGGTAGCCCGCCGTCCCAAGGAACTCTCAGAATGGGCGAACCGATGCCCCATGCCCTCGTAACGCCGCGCTGCGGTGTTATACGCATCTCCTTGGCGCTCTGCGCCTCGGGAGTCGCCAAGAACACGGCGCGGAGCACCGCACAGATGGGTGAAAAGAACCCCTGCTGGCGTCGATTGCCGCGCTGTGTCACGTGGTGGGGCAATCCCGGTGCAACCACCCGAGGAAACTCACTTCTTCTTCATCTGCTTCAGCAAGCCGTCATACTCCGCATGAGTTCCTGCCCAGAACCACACGATTCTCTCATTACCCAAAATTCCGACCGCTCTGTAATCTTTCGTAATTCGGACGGAGTAAACGGGAAGAGTCGAATGAACCTTCTTGAAATTCAAGCTGGGATACCACGGATCATCACGAAATAGCGTGTAGGCTTCTTTAGCTTTGGCCTGAATATCCCGCGGCAATGCTCGATAGTATTTCCAGAATTTCGAAGTGGCCCTTGATATCACAATTTACTCGGGTCCAATTCTGTCGTCCTGCCTTGCTTATCCTCCTCCAAAGCTTCAGTGGCAAGTTTGGCCAACACATCTTCTGATTCCGCGAAAAGATCATCCCACTTTTTTTCGGATTCGAGTTCGTCGAGAAGCGTTCGCGCAAGGATATTTTGTTCTAGCGCGGGGAGCTTTGAGGCGACCTCATAGGCTTTCTCAAGCAAGCTAGTCATGGCACCCTTCTCCTGCTTTACAAGAAGATGCTGAAAGAAGAGGGAAAGGGATCTGACCCCTTTTCCCCTAGTAGCGGGTCGGGGGTTGAACGAGGGGTTAGGCCTCGGCGATGTGCTGGTGCGATGCGCCTAGCGAACGACCTGCTTTGCCTCTTGTAGCCGCCCTCGCAAGACTCGCTGAACACGCTCCTTTTCTGAGCCTGTAGCTGCAGCAAGTTCATGCCTGGCCTCTTGAATCTTTCGGTGGCGCTCGTTCGGCAGCCGAAGTTCATCCCCTGAAATCACCGCGCCCGTAACGGCCTTCGGTGAAGTGGCCGCGTAGGTCCTAGACTTCTTCTGCTTGGTCTTCAGGCCGTGTTTGTGCACCACCTGGCGAACCTCACCCATCAACGTCTTGGTAGCCCGTGCGCCCGAGAAGGTTACGTCATCGACATAGGTGGTCATCCGACAGTTCTCGCGGATTGCCACATCGGCAATTTCGTCGAACATTTGCCGAGCTGCAAAGAAGGCGATTCGACCGCTGAGTGGGCTGCCTGTCGGCAAGTGCTGCTGCTGGTAGCAGCAAACATTGGCAAGGCGATGAGCTACATCTTCGGCGCACTCGAATTGATCAATGAACATCCGGTAGACCATCATCCAAGTAGTGCTGGGATAGAACTTGTGGATGTCTGTCTTGAACAATGGCACGTGGCCCAGATGTTGACGCGCATTGTCGGCGTATGAACGTCCCCGTTGCGAGTAAAGATAGTCGGGCAGCTCAATCCTGGCTAGCAAGTCACCGATTCGCTTGTGAACCAACGCCAACTTACGAATCGGCTGTTGAATTTCTCGTCCCTTATCGTTTAGCCAAACTCGGTAGTAGGCGCTGTCCGCCAGCGGCTCGACCATATCCCAGCGTAGATCCAGGAGTTTTTCGAGTTGCCCTTTGCCCCGCAACCGATAGAGCGGGGATTGGTTGAGCGGGTAACTATCAGGCGGTGGCCTTGACATCGTGGCGTTCCTCTACCCACTCAAGAAGTCGCAGGATCTTGTCCGCTGAGGCTATGCGCAGTTTCGTGCCCGGTTTGAGTCCCGCTCCGACCTGCTCAGAGAACAATAGGATCGAAGAAACTGGCATCTTAAACGTTTCAGCGTACTTGCTAAGCAGTTCTAGGCTCGGTTCTTTGGTTTCGCCCTTTTCAATCTCACTCAGGTAGGAGTTTGAGATTCCAAGACGTTTCGCCAGATCTACCTGGGACAGCTGGTGGTACGTCCGCAGCAGCCTTAGAGCTCTATGCAACATGTTCTCTCCAGGTTTGAAAAGAAGGGGGAGTCGATTGGCTAGAATATGCGATTGATGATCCTCGCCACCAAGTCAACCAGGCGAAGCACGAGAAGTGCCGTCCTGATCGTGGTGGGCCAAACCCAACCCTTGCCTTGCTTCTTCGACTCCCGCCGTTTGTGGGATTTGAAAACGTCCTTCATGGATCGTTCTCCTCGGCTGCACCAAACAGTGATCGCGATATGCGCTCACCGTGGCTGTCGTCCGCAACCAAGCAGAGCAAACGGCGGTATCCCCTTATCTCTCAAAGCCCATCCGGGAGTCGTCCCGGATGGGCTCGCACCGGCCGGCATCGTGGGGCCCGGCATGGCCGCCCCGCAGTGCGCGTCTGGCGCGAGTGTTTAGGGCCTTTCGACCCCACAGAGTGCTAAGCACCCCAATCAAAACGACAGTTCTCTCTGTTGTCCCGAAAAGGAGTTTAGCGCAGGAGGCGCAGGATGTGCAAATGTTTTTCGCTGACAGCGAAAGCAGTGGGCCTGTGGGGACGTCTGGTGAGGCGGTCAGTAGTAGGTGTTTTTCCGAGGCCTAACGTTTAGCGTTACCTGGCGCCTTGCACATACCCCGCAGCAACCCCGTCGCTTCGAGCGGAGTCGGGACCATGCCGCCGGCCTGAGTTTTGGGGGGCCATGTTTAACGCCTTGTTGGACCTGGGCACCGAAACTAGCTTAAGCGTCCCGGCGTCTGGTGGACCGCGGACAATGCCCAGGCCATGCTCGCGCTGCGTATCAAGCGCGCGCTAACCACCAGTGGGATGCCTATTGGCAGGACACCTTCAAGCAAGCAGCGTGACAGGGATGGTTACCACATCAGTTTCGATCGCACCCTGTCCTTCCGGCACTTCGCCCCGTGTCCCTCGCCGCGGATGGCGGCGTTGGTCCTACTTAACAGGTTATTATTGATGGTGGTTAGGAGGATGCGGATGCGTTTAGCCGTTTGCTGGGTTAGGCGTTAAGGCTGGCGTGGATGGCCCAGCATGCTACCGCTGACTTCAATATGGGTCACCGGCCCCGTCGTGGTGCTGGGTGGGGCCAGGCGGCGCAGCGACTCCATAATCGGGGCTCCGGTCACCGCAGAAGCGGATGTGCAACAGAGGCTCAAGTTCCGGCAGGAGCATGGTGGCGGGCGCCGGCAGGGCGTCTGGTGGCAACTGGGTCGCTTCGATCTGATAGGCGCGCTTGGGCAGGGTATGGGCCTGGCCGACATCGACCAGCCGGGGCCGCCGAGGAGCGCCGCGCGCACGGACAGCGCGCCCTCCCGCAGGCCGTCAAGGGTCTGGTGGGAACTGGTCGCGATTAGGTGGCGCGCCATGGCCTCTGGGTCGAGTTCCTCGACCAGGTAGGCCAGAAGCAGCAGCCCCGCGGGGGTCCGGGCCGTGAAGATGCAGGGGCCGTCGAAGTCGCAAAGGACTTCCAGGGGCTTGAGGTCCCCGATATGGGCCAGATCGACGGGCGGGAGGGTCTCCAAGGCGGCCAACTCATAACGACACCTCAGGGGCGATGGTGAAGAGGGCGGAGCGCGCGGTCGGGGACAGTCCTGGCTACTTGATGTGGGTGCGTCAGGCATCATGTTGCGTATAGTCGCGGCTGCGGATAAGACGAAACAAAAGGGCTTGCTCATCATAATGACTGAACTCTGCAAAGGCCATCAACACGGCGATCACGACCAGAGCGACCCTCGGCGGGGTGTCCCGCCTTCAGGCGCCCATCATCCTGATTCAGCCCTGACCCCCCAGGCCCGTGCCGCCCTCCAAGCGGAACTGGTGGCCGGCCTGCTGGCGATACTGCCGGAGACCTTCGTGCTGTACGCGGCGGAGGATCTGCGCCCTTACGAGTGCGACGGCCTCTCCGCCTACCGCCAATTGCCCCTGGCGGTGGCCTTGCCCGGCCAGGTCGAGGAGGTCCAGGCCATCCTGCGCCTCTGCCATCGGCTGGGGGTGCCAGTGGTGGCCCGGGGCGCGGGCACGGGCCTGTCCGGCGGGGCCTTGCCCCATGGCGATGGCCTGCTGCTGTCACTGGCGCGGCTCAAGTCCATCCTCCACATCAACCCCCTGGCCCGCACCGCACGGGTGCAGCCGGGGGTGCGCAACCTGGCCATCTCCGAGGCGGCGCGGCCCCATGGCCTCTACTATGCCCCGGACCCCTCCTCCCAGATCGCCTGCACCATCGGTGGTAACGTGGCGGAAAACGCCGGCGGCGTCCATTGCCTGAAGTACGGGCTGACGGTCCATAACCTCCTCGGGCTGGAGGTCATCACTATGGAAGGGGAGCGCCTGACCCTGGGCGCCGATGCCCTGGATGCCCCCGGCTATGACCTGCTCGCCCTCATGACCGGCTCCGAGGGCCTGTTGGGCGTGGTGGTCGAGATCACCGTTCGTCTCCTGCCCCTGCCGGAGCGGGCCCAGGTGCTGCTCGCCGCTTATGACGACATCGGCCAGGCCGGCGCGGCGGTGGGGGCCATCATCGCCGCTGGCATCATCCCCGCTGGCCTGGAGATGATGGACAACCCCGCCATCCGCGCCGCCGAGGCCTTTGTTCACGCTGGCTATCCGGTCGAGGCCGCGGCCATCCTGCTGTGCGAACTGGACGGCGCCAACGAGGAGGTGTCGCAGCAGATCCTGCGGGTGCGCCAGATCCTCCTGGAGAGCGGTGCCGTCGAGGTGCGCACCGCCCGGGACGAGGCCGAGCGGCTGCTGTTCTGGAAGGGGCGCAAGGCGGCCTTTCCCGCCGTCGGTCGCCTGTCGCCGGATTATTACTGCATGGACGGGACCATACCGCGCCGCCGCCTGTCCGAGGTGCTGGGGCGCATCGCCGACATGTCCGCGGCCTATGGCCTGCCGGTGGCCAATGTCTTTCATGCCGGGGATGGCAATCTCCACCCCCTCATTCTCTACGATGCCAATGTGCCCGGGGAACTGGAGCGGACGGAGGAACTGGGCGGCAAGATCCTGGAACTGTGCGTCGAGGTGGGCGGCACCATCACGGGCGAGCATGGCGTCGGCAAGGAAAAGATCGACCAGATGTGCGTCCAGTTCCAGCCCCAGGAACTGGCCCAGTTCCATGCCGTCAAGGCCGCCTTCGACCCCGCCGGTCTGCTGAACCCCGCCAAGGCCGTGCCCACTCTGCATCGCTGCGCCGAGTTCGGCGCCATGCATGTCCATGGCGGACATCTCAAATTCCCCGAGCTGCCACGGTTCTGAGCGACGAGGGATGAGCGGTGCGCGGTCGAATGGTTTCCACGGCTTGCGGCGGGGCGGGGCCCTGACCGCCGCCGGAAGTGAATCAGGCGGTGGCACGGATTTTCAAGTTCGGTCCCGGGGGACCTTGGTACAGGCGAGGGTGAGTGATGAGAGATAGCGCCAATGTAGGCCTTTGCTTCCGGGGTGCCAGCAACCTGGGGGGGAGCGAGCGATGAACCAGGACCTTACCCAGGATTTGGCGGGCCAGGTCGTGGCGGCCCATGCGGCGGGGGCGCCCCTACGGATTCAGGGCGGCGTCAGCAAGACCTGGCTGGGGCGAGCCGTGGTGGGGGAGGCGCTGGAGGTCCTTGGCCATCGCGGCATCCTGAGCTACGAGCCTACCGAACTGGTGATCACCGCCAGGGCCGGTACGCCCCTGGCCGAGATCAAGGCCGCCCTGGCTGAGCGCGGCCAGTGGCTGGCCTTCGAGCCGCCCCATTTTGACACTCGCCCCGCTCCCGCTGGCGGCCCGGGCGCTGACGCGGGCGCCACCTTGGGCGGGACCATCGCCTGCGGCCTCTCGGGTCCCGCCCGGCCCTATGCCGGCGCCGCTCGGGACTTCGTCCTGGGGGTCAGGATCATCAATGGCCGCGGCGAGGTGTTGCGCTTTGGCGGCGAGGTGATGAAAAACGTCGCCGGCTACGACCTGTCGCGCCTCATGGTGGGGGCCCAGGGTACCCTGGGCGTCTTGCTGGAGGTCAGCCTCAAGGTGTTGCCGCGCCAGGCCACGGAGTTGACCCTGGCCCTCGACCTGACGGCGGGGGAGGCCATCGATCGCTTCAACCGGTGGGCGGGTCAGCCCTTGCCCCTGAGCGCGGCCTGCCATGACGGCGAGCGGGCCTACGTCCGGCTCGCCGGCAGCGAGGCGGCGGTGCTGGCCGCTCAGGCCCGGCTGGGGGGCGAGGCGCTGGAGGCGGGGGCCGATTTCTGGCGCGGCGTGCGCGAGCTGCGCCACGCCTTCTTCCAGCAGCCGGCCCCTCTGTGGCGCCTGTCCCTTCCGCCCACCGCGCCTCATGATCCCAGTCTGGGCCGCCAGTTCCTCGACTGGGGCGGGGCCCTGCGCTGGGTCCAGGGTGAGCAACGCCAGTGGGCGGCGGCCCAGGCCGTGGGCGGCCACGCCACCTATTACGGCCGCGGGCCCGCCGGCCAGCCATGCGTTCAGGTGGGTGGCCAGGCTGGCGATCCGTCGGGTGGGCAGGTCTTCCAGCCCCTGCCCCCCGCCCTGCTGGCCCTCCACCAACGCCTCAAGGCCGCCCTCGATCCCCGCGGCATCCTTAATCCTGGCCGCCTCTATCCGGATTTATAGGTATGCAGACCCAACTGGCCGATTTTATCCGTGACAGTCACCAGGGCCAGGAGGCGGATGCCATCCTGAGATCCTGTGTGCACTGCGGTTTCTGCACCGCCACCTGTCCCACCTACCAGCTCCTGGGCGATGAACTGGACGGACCCCGGGGCCGCATCTATCTGATCAAGCAGGTTCTGGAAGGCCAGACCCCCAGCCGCAAGACCCAGCTCCACCTGGATCGCTGTCTGACCTGCCGCTCCTGCGAGACGACCTGCCCCTCCGGGGTGCGCTATGGCCGTCTGGTCGATATCGGCCGCGCCGCCGTCGAGGCCGCCGTGCCGCGCCCCTGGGACGAGCGGCTGGCGCGGCGCCTGCTGCGCTGGTTGGTGCCCTCGCGGGTGCGCTTCGGCCTCTTTCTGGGCCTTGGCCAGTTGTTTCGGCCTCTCCTGCCGGCGAGCCTCAAGGCCAAGGTGCCGCCGCGTCGGGTCGCCGGCCCCTGGCCGACCGCCCTGCGGCCCCGTACGCTGCTGGCCCTCGCCGGCTGTGCCCAGGCGGCGGCGACCCCCGATACCAACGCCGCCGCGGCGCGGGTCCTCGACCGCTTGGGCATCCGCCTCCTCGAGGCCCCGCGGGCGGGATGTTGCGGGGCCCTGCCGCACCACCTGGGCGCGGAGGAGGAGGCCCTGGCCATGATCCGGCGTAACATCGATGCCTGGTGGCCCCAGGTCGAGGCCGGTGCCGAGGCCATCCTGGTGACCGCCAGCGGTTGCGGGGCCATGGTCAAGGATTATGGCGCCCTGCTCGCCGAGGATCCGGTCTATGCCGCCAAGGCGGTCCGGATCGCCGCCCTGGCTCGGGATCCGAGCGAGGTACTGGCGGTCGAGTTGGCCCGCCCGGAGGTCGCGCTGCCCCTGCCGGGGGCCGGCCGTAAAATCGCCTTTCATTCCCCCTGCAGCCTGCAGCACGGGCAGAAGTTGCCGGGTCTGGCCGAGGGCCTGCTGACCCGGCTGGGCTACGAGTTGACCCCGGTGGCCGACGGCCACCTGTGCTGCGGCTCGGCGGGCAGCTATTCCCTGCTGCAACCGACGCTGGCGCGGCAACTGCGTGACAACAAGCTCGCCAGTCTGGCCGCCGGCGGCCCCGAGTGCATCGCCACCGCTAATGTCGGGTGTCAGTTGCACCTGGAGTCCGGCACCCGGATTCCCGTGCGGCACTGGATCGAGCTGGTTGACGAGGTTTTAGCCGCTAGCCCGGCGGGGCCGACTTGAGGCCCCTTGGCGGGCTTCCTTGAAAAGGGCCCCGGCGGCCCGATCTCAGCCACCATTCCATCCCCAAAATTTTTTCATTCCTAAATAGAGGTCAGCCAATGGACGTCCTGGAGCGCATCGATCAGCAGGTCAAGGGTAATGCCATCGTCATCTTCATGAAGGGCACCCCCCAGTTTCCCCAGTGCGGCTTTTCCATGCGCGCCGCCGCCGCCCTCAAGGAGTGCGGCGTCCCCTTTGCCTACGTCAACGTCCTCCAGGATATGGAGATCTTCGAGAACCTGCCCCGTTACGCGGACTGGCCGACCTTTCCCCAGATCTATATCGATGGCGAACTGGTCGGGGGGTGCGATATCACCCTGGAACTCCATGCCACGGGTGAACTCAAGTCCCTGGCGGAGTCGGCGGCGGCCAAGGCTACGGCCGCCTGACCGGTTTCGGCTCGGTCTCGGCCCGAATGGGGCCGAGCCGGCCCCGTCCCTGCCGCTGATCTGATCGCCATTTGCTTGATCCCGCTGGTATCCCATAAGGAGAAACGCCATGTCCGAGGTAGATCGCTTTAGCCTGGTTCAACGCCTGCTGCACTGGCTCCTGGCCCTGCTGGTGATTCCCGCCCTGGGGGTGGGTATGACCCTGGGCTGGCTGGGGTTCGAGGGCGCCCGGGATGCCTTTGGAATGGAGGTGACCAATGCCCTCTACACCGGTCACAAGACCATCGGGGTGCTGATTCTGGCCCTGATGACCTTGCGGCTGGTGCTGCGTCTGATCCTGGGGGCCCCACCCCCCGTCCCCACCCTGACCAGCTTCGAGCGCCTGGCCAGCCAGGCGGTCCAGGCGGCGATGTATCTGGTCCTGCTGGCCATGCCCCTCGTCGGGTGGCTGGCGACGGCGGCCGGGGGCTATCCGGTCCAGTTCTTCGCCTGGACCTTGCCGGGGCTGATCGCCAAGGACCCGGCCTTGAGCGAGCAGCTCTTCGAGCTGCACGGCCTGCTGGGCTGGGCCCTGCTCGCCTTGTTGGCGCTGCACATCGGGGGCGCGCTCCAGCACTGGCTGGTCAAGCACGACGGCGTCATGCGGCGCATGAGCCTGTTCCGGTGAGGGTGATCCATTGAGGGCGATCCGACTCTTATGGCCTTGATGCCAAGGGTCACTTTATCGAGGTGGCCCGCGTTGCCTCCCCGCACCTCGGATGACCTCCGGTCATTCCGGAAGGCCTGGAACCGCCTCCCCGGCAAACCACGGCTCCCTCACCTGGGCGTGGCTAGCCGATGATGGCGGCGCCCAGCGCAGTTGCTAGGCCAGTGCCAAGCTTGGGTGCCGAGGCCGCCACCGCCTGGTTGGCACTCCTGGGCGCCTACCACCTAGGCCGGCGTGGGACCCTGCCCGCGGACCCTGTTACCTTCGCGGCGGATGAGCGGCTGGGTCTGCAACCCCTGGCCGAGGCCGCGACCGGGGCCTTGCTCGCCTGGGCCCCGGAGTCCGGCTGGCAAGTGGCGAGCCCTGTCCAGGGGGAGGCCCGGACCCTGCTTGAGCTCTATCTGCCGCTGCTGCCCCGCCAGCCCGAGGAGACCCTGACCCTGGGCCATCTCGGCCAGAGCCTCGACGGCTACATCGCTACGGCCCGGGGCGAGTCCTGCTTCGTGACGGGGCCGGAAAATATCCTGCACCTGCATTGCCTGCGGGCCCTCTGTGATGCCGTCCTGGTGGGGGCGGAGACGGTGGCCGCCGACGATCCCCGTCTTACCACCCGGCTGGTCCCGGGTGACAATCCCGTCAGGGTGGTGCTCGATCCCCGTCGCCGGCTCTCGGTGGAGCGGCGCGTCTTCCAGGACGGGGCGGCGCCGACCCTCCTGGTGTGCGCCGAGGGGCAGGCGGGGCCGGGGCGTCTGGGTCAGGCGGAGGTGCTGGCGGTGCCCGCCCATCAGGGGCGCCTGCGGTTGGACGCCCTGGTGGCGGCGCTCCATCGGCGCGGGCTGCGCCGCCTCTTCGTCGAGGGTGGTGGCCTGACGGTGTCCAGCTTCCTGGGCGCGGGGCTGCTGGATCGCCTGCAGGTGGCGGTGGCGCCCCTCCTGATCGGCACCGGCCGCCGGGGCCTGAGCCTGCCGGCACCCGACGCCCTGGGGGACTGCCTGCGCCCCCCGTGCCGGGTCTTTCGCATGGGCGCCGACATCCTGTTCGACAGCGAGCCCCGGGCCAACCCGGGGGGTGGAACGGAGGGTGCCAGCCCGGGTCTTGCCCGGATTCGCTGAGTCAGGGCATGACCGCTCCGCATCCAGCCCAGCACCCTGACCGGGACCTGGCGCGCAGCGCCAGCGCCAACGGCCTCGCCGGCCTCGTCCTGACCCTGGGTCTGGGGCTGACGCTCGGCGAGGTCCTGGGGCTGGACGGCTACTTCATCGCCAAGGCCCTGGCCGCTTACGGGCTGATCCTCTTGATACTCCATGGCTTTCTCCCGCTGCATTGGCCGCGGACCCGGCTGGGACCGGCCAATCAGGTGACGCTCCTGCGCGGGGTTCTGACCGCTCTGCTGATCGCCCTGGCCGGGGAAGGGGCGAGCGGGGGGCAGGGCGCGGGCCTGGCCTGGACCGCCTTCGCCCTGGCCCTGATGGCCACGGCCCTGGACGGGGTCGATGGCTGGCTCGCCCGGCGGCATGGCTGGACCAGTCCCCTGGGCGCCCGCCTCGACATGGAGGTGGATGCCCTGCTGGTGGCGGGGCTGGCGCTGCTGCTCTGGACCCTGGATCGCGCCGGGGCCTGGGTCCTGGCGGCCGGGGCCATGCGCTATCTCTTTGTGGCGGCGGGTGCCTTCTGGCCCTGGCTGCGCCAGCCCCTGCCGCCGAGCCGGCGCCGCCAGGCCATCTGCGTGGCTCAGGTCCTGACCCTCACCCTGGCCCTGGCGCCGCTCCTGCCCGCGGCCTGGGCCGGGGCGGTGGCTGCTATTGGTTTGGGGCTCCTCTGCTACTCCTTCGCCGTGGATATTGTCTGGCTCGCCCGGCGGCCGGCCCCCCTGGTCGTCTCGGCGACCCCGGTCCGTACCCCGGGCGCCGCCGATGGCCCCTCCTGGACGGCCTGGCGCCCCTGGCTGGGGCTGGCCGCTGCCCTCTGGTTGCTCAACGCGGCCCTGAGCTTCCAGGGACGCTGGCCGACCCTCTGGGTGGAGTGGCGCTGGGAACTGGCCCCGGAGATTGCCTTCCTGGTCCTAGCCCTCGGCGTGGTGGCGGGGATCTGGGGAGGGCGGCCATCGCGGGGCCTGCTGACTGGCCTCGCCGGGCTTCTGACCCTGCTGGTCCTGGGTCGCTACCTGGCGGTGATGGCCCCGGCCCTCTACGGGCGACCCATCGACCTGATCGCCGATGCCCGCTATCTGCCCGAGGTGGTCCCCATGATGGCCCAGGCGGCGCCCTGGCACCTGCTGATAGGCCTGCCGCTGGCGTTTCTGCTCCTGCTGGGAATCATTTTTGCCGCCCTGCGCTGGGCCTTGGGGCGGGTGGCGGCGGCCCTCGAGGCGGTTGCCCCCCGCCGGCTGCTGACACTGCTCGGCGGGGTCACGTTTGCCGCCTACCTGGTGGGGTTGGCGAGCCCAGGCCTGGCCTGGGGGTCGGGGTTCTCACGCCCGGTAAGCCTAGCCCTGGCCGAACAACTCCGCCTGGTCCCCCAAGCCTCGGAGGCCCGAGTCCTGCACGCTCAAGCGCCGGACGCCCAAGCCTCGGATACACATACTGCGGACCCTCATACCTCGAACACCCAAGCCCCGGAGCCCCAGGCCCGGGCAGGCGCGCCGGGGCCGCCGCCGAGCCCCCGGCTCGATTCCGACCTCGGCCGGGTGCGGGGGGCCCATGTCGTCATCCTCTTCGCCGAGTCCTATGGGGCGGCGACCTTCGACCAGCCCCACCTGGGGTTGGCCCTGGCCCCCGCCCGCGCCGACCTGGCCGCCGCCCTGGCCGAGACCGGGCGCGGGGTGGTCTCGGCCTGGGTGCGGTCGCCGACCTTCGCCGGCGGCTCCTGGCTCGCCCACGCCAGCCTCCTGGCCGGGGTGAAGGTGCGGGGGGACGACGACTACAACCGCTTGCTGACGCAGTCGCGGGAGACCCTGGTCCAGCCCTTCGCCCGGGCCGGGTATCGCACCCTGGGGGTGATGCCGGGACTGAGGCACAGCTGGCCCGAGGGTGCCTTCTATGGCTACGACGCCATCCTGAATGCCCCGGCCCTCGATTACCCCGGCCCGGCCCTGGGCTGGTGGCGTATCCCGGACCAGTACGCCCTGGCCCGGCTGGACGCGACGGAGCTGAGGGCGGCCGATGGCCAGCCGCGCCTCGCCGTCTTTCCCACCATCAGCTCCCATGCCCCCTTTCGGCCCACGCCGCCTTACCAGCCGGACTGGGGCCGCATCCTCACCGCGGACCCCTTCGACCTGGCGGAGATCAAGCAGGAGCTCACCCCGGCGGGGGGCGAGGGGTGGGTCTTGTCGGACCTCGGGCCGGCCTATGGGGACGCGGTGGCCTATCTGTTGCGGGTCGTCGCCGGCTGGCTGCGGCTCCGGCCTGACCTGGATCTGGTGCTGCTGGTGCTCGGGGACCACCAGCCCCTGGCCGCCGTCAGCGGCGAGGGGGCCTCCTGGGAGGTCCCGGTCCACCTCATCACCCAGCGGGCGGAGGTCCGGGAGGCCTTCCTGGCGGAGGGTTTTGTCCCGGGCCTGGTCCCCCGGCGCCCGGCCCTGGGCGGCATGGCGGATCTCACCCAGGCCTTGCTGCGGGCCTTCGGCTCAGGTCCCGCCGGCGACATCCGCGCGCCAGGCGTAAACGTCCCCGGAGCCCTGGGTAAGGCTGGCGAGGGCGGCCCGCATCCCGGCGGCGTCCAGCCAGCGGGCCCAGGCTAGCCGGTGGCTCTCGCCGGGTGAGCTGTTGTAGCGATACTCCCCCAGGGCCTCCAGCCGGTCCACGCAGGCCAGGGCCCGGTGCCGGGCCGCCGTCAGGTATTCGAAGGAGAGGGCGGGCGGGGGCCGGGAGAGGCCGGCGAGGACCTCCCCCTCCAGGCCCTCCACGTCGATTTTGACGAAGTCCGGCATGCCGAAGCGCCGGATCAGCTCGTCCAGGGTCGTCACCCGCACCTCCCCGGCCTGGCGCCAGCGCACGCCGCGAAAGTCGGGCCCCCGGCCAACCTCCTCGGCCCAGGTGGTGGAGAGGGTGGTGACGGTGGGGTGGCGATCGCTCACCCAGAGGGGCGCCTGCCCCGGCCGGGCGCCGACCGCCTCCGGGACCAGGGTCACCGCCGGGTCGCGGCCGTAGAGGAGAGACAGGACCCGCAGCAGGTCCGGCTGGGGCTCCACCGCGACGACCCGGGCGCCCAGGGCGCGCCAGCACTTCACCCGGTTGCCCACATGGGCACCGATGTCGAAGCCCAGGGCGTCGGGCCCCAGGAAGGGGGCATAGAGGCGGGCAAGCCGCCGGTTACGCAGGGGATTGCCGTAGTAGAGGCCCAGGGAACGGGCCAGGCCGAGGGCGCGGGCGATGCGGTGGGTGCTAGCCATGGGTTTTATAGGGATCTGGCAGTGGGCTGGGCCTCCGCAGCCTTGATCCGGGGGAGGTGTTCCCCTCACCCGAAGGCAACGAGGATGGTCCGGCGACTATACCAAAGAGGGTGCCAAAGGGGAGATCGCCGGCCTTGGCGGCGGACCCCATCAGACGCCTCTGGGCCAGCCTGGCGGGTTTGGCCACGCGGTTGGGCCGACGCAGCCTCATCGGCTAGACTGTGAGCCACCGAAATTTTCGATCAGGGCGGCAAGATCCCGGCCATGGCCATGAAAACCTTATCGACCGTGACGCGCCAAGTCCATCACTGGGCCGAGTGCGAGGGGAGAGTCGGCGGTCAATCCTGCCAGGCTGGCGATGCCGGAGCGGCTGGCGCTGGAGGCTCCCTAGACCATCATGGCGCCTAGTCCCGCCCCTATTGGCGCCGGTCCCCGGACCGAGGCCTCCCCCCTTGAGGCGGAGGCCTATTGGCTCCTCGCCCCCGGCCAGGGCGAGATCCGGACCGAGACTTTTCCCGAGCTCGGGTCTGGCGATGCCCAGGTCCGGACCCTCTACAGCGGCATCAGCCGGGGCACCGAGTCATTGGTCTTCCGGGGCGAGGTGCCGCCCAGCGAGTTTGAGGCCATGCGCGCTCCCTTTCAGGTGGGCGATTTTCCTGGCCCGGTCAAGTACGGCTATTGCAGCGTGGGGCGGGTAGAGTCTGGCCCCGCGGACCTGCTCGGGCGGCAGGTCTTTTGCCTCTACCCTCACCAGACTCGCTACCGGGTCCCGGCCGCGGCGCTCCAGCTCCTGCCAGAGGGGGTGCCCCCGGGTCGCGCCGTGCTGGCCGCCAACCTGGAGACCGCCATCAACGGCCTCTGGGACGCCGCGCCCCGGGTGGGGGACCGCATCGCCGTCATCGGCGGGGGGACCCTGGGTTGCTTGGTGGCCTGGCTCGCCGGTCGCATCCCGGGTTGCCAGGTCGAGCTCATCGATACCAATCCGCGGCGGGCCAGCATCGCCGCCGCCCTGGGGGTGACCTTCGCCGCCCCGGCCTCGGCGACCCCGGAGGCGGATCGGGTGATTCACGCCAGTGGCTCCGCCGCCGGCCTCGCCCTGGGGCTGCGCCTGGCGGGCTTCGAGGCGACAGTGCTGGAGCTGTCCTGGTATGGCACCCGGGAGGTGGCGCTGCCCCTGGGGGAGGCCTTCCACCGTCGCCGCCTGACCCTGCGCTCCTCCCAGGTGGGGACCGTCGCCACCGCTCAACGGGCGCGCTGGGATTACCGCCGCCGCATGGGGCTGGCCCTGTCCCTCCTAACGGACCCGGCCCTGGATGGGCTCATCACCGGCGAGGACGTCTTCAACCAACTGCCCCAGGTCCAGGCCCGACTGGCCCGTGACCCCGGCGACACCCTGATGCACCGCATCCGTTACGACTAAGGGAATCCGACCATGTACAGCCTCAGCGTTCGCGATCACGTCATGATCGCCCACAGTTTTCGCGGCGCCGTCTTCGGGCCGGCCCAGCGGTTGCACGGGGCCACCTATGTGGTGGACCTGGAGCTGCGCCGGCCCAGCCTCGACGCGGACAACCTGGTGGTGGACATCGGTCTGGCGAGCCAGGCCCTGCGCGCCGTCCTCGCCGACCTCGACTATCGCAACCTGGACGAGCACCCAGAGCTCCAGGGCCAGAACACCACCACCGAATTCATGGCGCGGCGGGTCTTTGATGGGGTGGCGGCACGTCTGGCCGCCGGGGAATTGGGGGAGTCGGCACGCGGCATCCAGTCGCTGCGGGTGGTGCTGCACGAGTCTCACCTGGCTTGGGCCGCTTACGAGGCGGAGTTGTCCGCCTGAGCCCGCCGATCCTCCCGGGGGCAGGTACGCCAGAGCTTTCCGGGCATGCAACAACGGGTCGCTCCTTATGGGTATTTATTCCCAATTCACCTGAGTTTTGGATTCCCGGGCCGGGTGGTGTCTGGCGGGGGACGCCGTGAATACGTCCCTGTAGGCTTGGCGACAGCATCCCTGCGGTCGACACCCCCGCCAGCCC
>JBGAUK010000086.1:0-15560 GCA_044228695.1 Chromatiaceae bacterium
TGGCATCGTCCCCTCCGGTGATCAAAAGGGGACATTTCTAAACTGCACAAAGGGGACATTACTACTTTGGGCTAACAGGCTCCCGCCCTGCCCTTGCAGTGCTCCTTTCTTCGATGCTATGTTCCTCCCCGACCCCAGCCTGACCCCACCCGACGTGCGGTGGGATTTGCTAGACCCGACCTTCCCTCCGTTAGTACTTAACTTAAGAACTGCTCAATCACAGCAACTTAAGTCCAGTAACGCACCAGGTTGAAACCCAACCAAATAGGTGGATTTCAATTCACGCCAACCCCCCGTAGCAGGCCTCGAACCTGGTCTCATCATGAATCGGGGCCTTTAAAGGGTTACCCACCGAAAGAGGAAAGACTAGATGGCCAAGAAAAATGATGACCTTTTCCGTTTTCTGCCGAAAATTGATGCGCAAAGCCCACAAGATGTCCTGGGGCGCCTCAAGCTCGGCGAGCTTAAGCCAACCCAGAACGCCGTCGGTATGGACGAGGTCAACGCCAAGGTCACCAAGATCAAGGAAAAGGACAAAGACCAGTTGGTAGATTATCTCCTGCCGCGCGCGGTTCCTATCATCATCGGCAACGGTGGCAAGTTCTACCTTATTGATCATCATCACCTGACCATTTCCCTGTGGCGGGCCCTGAAGGACCCGGAGGTGGAAATCCCGGTCGAGGTGGTGCGCAACTGGAGCACCATTGAGGGGAATCGGTTCTGGAAGGAGATGGCCAGCAATAATTGGGTCTATCCCTTCGACGCCATGGGCGCGGGTCCCTTCAACCCAAACACCCTTAAGCAGCATGTGAATGATCTCGACAACGACATCTACCGGAGCCTGTCCTGGCTAGTGCGACAACAATACGGCTACGTCAAAGACCCCAACAACGCCATTTTTGCTGAGTTCAAATGGGGCAGCTTCTTCCGCACCCGTGTAATCTTCGATCAACAACTTACCTATAAGGGCAACGCTCCCGGGAACCTGACCCTCGCCGACATCCAGAAGGCCGACCCGGAGGACTACGGGGAAAAGGTTGACTACGCGAGGTACCTGGCAAACTCCCCCGAGGCGGCAGGTCTTCCGGGCTTTGTTGGCCGCACCCGTTAGGAACTTGAGTTGTCGTTCAGACCCTCCGTACCATGACGATACCTGATGCGACGACCCCTGAAGAAACGGCTGTAACGGAATAGGTACGAGCCGTCAGTTCTTGGATCATCCGGGCGCAGATCTCATAGCCCGGGATCTCACGGGGCTGGACAACTATGGTCCCGGGTTCCGGGTGTACTTCATCCAACGCGGCAAGGCCCTGGTCATTCTGCTCGCGGGCGGTGACAAGCAGACCCAGGGCCAGAACATCGCCACTGCCATCGAGCTTGCCCGCCAACTTTAGGGAAAAACCATCATGGCCCTGCCTACCAGCCGGTGGGATTCCACCGAATATCTGCAAACCGATGAGGACATTGCGGCCTACCTGGACGCGGTTCTTGAAGAAGATGATCCGGCCTTGGTCACGCACGCGCTGGCCATCATCGCCCGCGCCAAGGGCATGACCCAGCTTGCCGA
Organism: Chromatiaceae bacterium; assembly: GCA_044228695.1. Lineage (GTDB taxonomy): Bacteria > Pseudomonadota > Gammaproteobacteria > Chromatiales > Chromatiaceae > M0108. The sequence goes on from JBGAUK010000086.1 coordinate 1,568, forward strand.
TGAAGCCGGTGTGAGCCGCGAGCACCTCTATCAAGCTTTATCGCCCGAAGGCACACCGGAATTCGCCACCGTGCTACGCGTCGTTAGGGCGCTTGGCCTGCAATTGCATGCGGCACCCAGGGTCGCCGTAAGTCCACGGGCGGTGGGGTGAGCTTGCCTGGCAGCTTGGCGGCGCGCCTGCGCCGCCCCTCACCTCAACCGGAGTAGTCCCCGATGGCCACCCTCTTCATTCTCAACGAGGCAGGCTTGACTAGTCGACCCCTGCCCTCCCCTCAGGGCATCAAGGAGGTGTCATGAAGTTTATCAAGTCTCTGGTGGGCTACCTGTTCGCGCTGGTACTCTTGCCGTGCTTTCCGCTACCGGCAAGCGCCGCCGACTACGTTCCGCAGGTCGAAATCGTGACGACGGGCGTTTACGCGATTGTCGGCCCACTCGGGCAACGCACCCAGGAGAATGACGGCCTGAATGCCAACTACGGCTTTATCGTGACGCCGACCGGAGTCATCCTGATCGATTCCGGTGCCAGTCGGATAGCCGCCGAGAAGCTGGACGCGGCCATCCGCACGGTGACCGACCAGCCGGTGCGGTGGGTCGTCAATACGGGTAGTCAGGATCATCGCTGGCTGGGTAACGCCTATTTCGCCAGCCAGGGCGCCGAAATCCTGGCGATGGCGCGCACGGGAGCCACTCAATCACAGCAGGGCGGACAGCAATTAGCCGGGCTGGAACGCTTCCTGGGCGAACGCCTGCAGGGAACGACGCCCTTGCCGGCCCCCAAGCTACTCGCGGGGGATTCCGCCACCCTCGACCTCGGCGGCGAAACCCTGGAACTGAGATATACCGATGGCCACTATGCGGGCGATGCCATGGTGTTCCTGCCCAAGCACGGCGTGGTGTTCACCGGCGATCTGGTTTATGTCGACCGCTTGCTCGGCATCCTGCCGTCCTCCAGCGTCAATAAGGGGCATCAGGCCTTCAAGACGATGGCGGCCCTGGGGCCGAAGCGCATCGTGCCGGGGCACGGTCGCGTTTGCGACCTTGATCAGGCCCAACGCGAGACCGGCGATTACTACGCCTTTCTGGTGGACACCATCGGCGCGGCGGCCAGGGAGATGGAGCCCATGGACGACACCTTGTCCCGTTATGCCGACCTGCCCGCCTTCCGGCATCTGGAAAACTACGACAGCCTTCACCGCGCCAACATGAACCGCGCCTTTACCGAGTTCGAAACGCAATGAGATATCCCGTCGCCTGCCTCGGTCGCATGCCGCGCACCCTTGCGATGATTGGTCTAGCACTATTCGCAACCGGCTCGCTGGCGACGGATATCGAATGGCGGGACCGTGCCGTCCACGACAGGGTGAGTCTGATGGCTAACCCCTTGGGCGTGGCCTCCCGGATCTCCTTTTACGAAGGGCGCGGCTTTGCCAGTAGCGCCATCGAGCCCTACGCCCAGGCCTGTGGTTTCTCCTTCGGCATGCTCAACGAGGGGGATAAGACAATCGTGACCCGGTTGCAATCCTGGCGGGCGATAGGCGCCGATGGCGAGGAGATTGCGCTGCGTTCGCCGGAGGAATGGGAAGCCAAATGGCTCGATGCCAATATCCCGGAACCGGCCCGCATCGCCTTTCGCTGGGCGCAATTCCAATCCGAAATCACCTTTGAGCCGGGTGACTGGATCATGGGGATGGCGACGCTGGCCTCGGCGCCCAAGCCCCCCTTCCGCATCCTAGCCCGTTACCGCGATAACCAGGGGGACCATGAACTCCAGCTCGATAAGCTCCACTGCGCCGATGATTGATCGCCGCCGTTTCCTCATGACACTGGCCGCCCTGGCCGTGGCCCCCCATCTGCAAGCACAGGGCGCGGGCATGTCGCCGATACCCGCCTTCCCTTCAGCGCCGACTTTGCGGCTGGAAGACCTGGATGGCCAGGTTGTTGACCTCGCCAGCTACCGGGGACGAGTGGTATTAGTTAACTTCTGGGCGACCTGGTGCCCGCCCTGTCGCGCGGAATTTCCTTCACTGGGACGAGTCCGTCACCTCTTCAGTCCCAGTGACTTCGAGGTGATCGCCGTGAATGTCGGCGAAGAAGCCGAGACGGTATTTTCCTTTGCGGGATCTCCAGAGTTCCCGGTGCTGTTCGATACAAACAGTCAGACCATGGCGACCTGGCCGGTGAAGGGCTTGCCCACCACCTTCCTGGTTGATCGACAAGGGCGGCTAGCCTTGAAAGCGATCGGGGGTCGTGAATTCGATGATCCGCTGATCGTCAACCTGATCAAGGGGTTGCTCTGATGCCGAGCCAGGAGCCGCTCTATCTGGATTGCAACGCCAAGACGCCTATCGCACCCGAGAGCGCCGCCATCGGATCCTGGCTGGTTCAGGCTTGATCAAGTGGCAATAGGGGGCCGCCCGTCGTGACTGATGCGCCCCTGGTCACAGGCCCTCTGGATCGCCAGGGCGCGGACGACGAGGCTGGGCCCCAAGGGCTATGGCCCTCCCCGGCCTATAGCCGTCAAATCGAGCGGCTGCAGGCCGCCATCGGCGAGACCATCTTCCTCGCGGAGCTGAATGACAGCGCCGTCCAGCTGGGGGTGCGGCTAACCGCCACCCCTTTCGTGCTGCTGGCCCTCATCGACTTCCCCCGTCCCGATCCCAGCCGGGGGCTCGCCCCCCACCTGGTGCTGCTTGATGACGGGCGCGGCGTTAACCTGGGGCGCATTGCCCGCATCACCCGCCAGCGGGCCTTTTCCCCCCAGCCGGCCGATATCCTTTACCAGGATAGCGCCGCCCATCGGCATCTCTTGTTTGGGGAGCGGCGCCTGTCGCGGGATTTCATTGCCCATCGCTCCCGAGCGGTACTAGGCCAGGTCCTTGGCCAGTCCGGGGAATAGCCCCCAGAGCGGCTGACGGACATGAAGGATGGGGAAAATACTGGCGAAAAGCCCTAAGGATACCCACTTCAGCAGGCACACCGGGACCCGACCCGCCGCAGGCTTGCACCTCTACCCAGCGCCGGTCAAGATTCGGCAGCTAGCGGGAGGGCCGGGTGGGGGCTGGCGGGGGTGTCGACAGCAGGGATGCTGTCGCCAAGCCTACAGGGACGTATTCACGGCGTCCCCCGCCAGACACCACCCGGCCCGGAATACCCAAAAGTCGGATGTGTTGGCTATATCACTTTGCCGGGGCCACCCAAGGCACCGGCCATCCATCGAACCACGGAGACCACCCCATGAAATCCTTGCTCCCCACCACCGGACTGGCGCTGCTCCTGGCCCTCACGCTAACGCCGGTCCAGGGCGAAGAGGTCACCCTGGAGCACCAGGGCCTGACCCTGAACGCCAACCTGGAGACCACCGGCGCCAACTGGCCCCAAGGCCACGTCGTCCTCATGACCCACGGCACTCTGGCCCATGGCGGAATGGAGACCCTGCAAGGCCTGCAGTCGGCCCTCAAGGACCGGGGCATCAGCTCCCTGTCCATGACCCTCAGCCTGGGACTCGACAATCGCCACGGCATGTACGAATGCGCCACACCCCATAGCCACCAACATACGGACGCGGTCGCGGAGATCGGCGCCTGGCTGGGCTGGCTCAAGGGCCAGGGCGCCGCCAAGATTGCGCTCCTGGGGCATTCGCGCGGCGGCAACCAGTCTGCCCGGTTCGCGGTGGAGCACCCCGAGGCACCGGTCAACGCCGTCATCCTGATCGCCCCCCAGACCTGGAACGAGGCTGACGCGGAGCAGGACTATCGCCAGCGCTACGGCAAGGAGCTGGCCCCCCGGCTCGCGCAGGCTCGCCAGCTTGCGGGCGAAGGCCATGCCAGCGTCATGATGGAGCATCTGGATTTCATCTATTGCCCGGATACCACCGCGACCGCCGCGGCCCTCCTCTCCTACTATGCCCCGGACCCGCGCATGGACACCCCCCGCCTGATTCCCGAGATCAAGGCCCCGGTGCTGGTCATCGCCGGCAGCGAGGACAAGGTGGTCGCGGGACTGGTTGAAAAGGTGCAACCCTTGGCCGATGGCCAGCGCGTCCAGTTGATCGTCCTCGACGGCGCCGATCATTTCTTCCGCGATCTCTACGCCGACGACATCGGGGATGCCGTGCAGGCGCTACTGGACAAGAGCGGGTCTTGATCACCGGCCAGCCAGCGGACGGATGCCCTAAGGATAGGACCTCGAGGAGCCCCCGGGGCTGGCGCTGCCAAAGCAAGGCCTACGGTGGGGCGGGGTGCGATTGACTAACGCAAATCGAACCGAATGGGAATCCTGAGGGTCCAGCTATCGCGACCGATCACCGAGGGGATGGGCTTGAAACGCCCTAACCGATTGATGGCCTCCACGGCGGCCTGGTCCAGCTCCGTATCCCCAGCGGACCGCGCCACCTGCACCCGGTCGATACGGCCATCCGCCTGGAGGACGAAGGTCAGGGTGGTGGTCCCAGCCGCCCCCCGGTGACGCGCCGCATCCGGGTAGCGTTGTTGCCGTTTGATCGCCCGCTGCAACTCGGCCAGGTAGGCGCCTTCCGCCTGCGCTCGCTCCCGGGAGGAGCCCTCTTCCCTCCCGACGGCGGCCGTTCCCACGGGGGGGCCGGGTTGGGCCTGGGCCGCCTGTGGCGTTGGGGCGGCCGGGCGCGCGGTTTTCAGGCGAGGTTCGGGTTTCTTCTCCGGTTTTGGCGGTAATTGTGGCTTTGGCTTGGGCTTGGGTTTCTGGACTGGGGGAGGGGTGACCGCCTCGGGTGGCACGACTTCCTGGGCGACAACTGGTTCGGGCTCGGGCTCTGGAGTTGGCTCTGCTTCTGGCTCGGGCTCGGGCTCGGGCTCGGACGGCGAGGCAGACTCCGCGAGTGAGGCCAAGGGCTCATTCGCCGCTGTCGCGGCGAACAGGGTCAGATCAAGTTCCGTCACCTCCTCTTCGCCAGACACCGGGACGGGCGGCTCCAGATTCAGCACCAGGGACAGGGCCAGCCCATGCACCAGGGCCGAGACCAGGAGGCCCAGCCCGATGCATGAGCGGCAGAAGAGGGACGACATTACAAACGGCGGGTCAAGATGCTTACCCGTTCGATCCCGCGGGCCTTGAGGCGATCGACGACCCCGATGAAGGCCTCGAAGCGGGCCTGGGCATCCACCCGCAGCACGACGGGAGTCCCTGGGGCCAGTTGGTCGAATCGGGGCTCCAGGCCCGTGAGGGCCGCCGGTCCCACCCCCACCGTCTCGTTACCCCAGAAGATCTGGCCGTCGGCGGCAATGGCAATCTCGATGGGCGTGACATCCAGGGGCGTGGTCTGGGTCTCCGCCCCTGGCAGGCGGATCGGCAAGCGCCCCTCGATCAGGAAGGTCGCGGTGGTCAGGACGATGGCCAACAACACCAGCATGACGTCGATGAAGGGAATGACATTGATTTGATCCATGCGCTTCATGGTCGAACCTCAGGCGCTCGCCTGGTGGCCCCAGCGGGCCTTGAGTACGTCCACGCGCCGCAGCAGGGCGTTGTAGAAGACGATGGAGGGCATGGCGACCAGCAGGCCCAAGGCCGTGGCCTTGAGCGCCAGGGCCAGCCCGACCATGATGGTCGAGGTGTCAATAGCGCCCCCCTGGCCCATGTCATGGAAGGTAATGAGGATGCCGAGGACGGTCCCCAGCAGCCCCACATAGGGGGCATTAGCGCCAACGGTGGCGATCACCGTGAGATGGCGAGTCAGGGCGATCTCCAGATCTTCCACCCGGCGGAAGGACCCCAAATCCACCCGCGCGAAATAGAGATAGCGCTCGACGGTGAAGGCCAGGGTGAGAAAGCTCATGAAGCCAAGCAACCCCAGCAAGCCGGCATCCAGGTAGGTCTTCAACAACTCCAAGGTAACTACCCCCAATGATTGATGGTGGAGTGCCGGAGTGGACCAGGCCCAGCGGGCTCCCGGCATCCGGGCGCAATGCTACAATCATTCCGCCGTCCCATCCTGTCCACCTTGCCCCCTTACGGGGCTCCGCCGCGCCCAGGACCGCCGGCCCACTATGCCCGCCCTGCCCTGCCCGTCGAGCGCCCGCCCCGCCAATGATCGACTCCCTGACCCGCATCATCCAGGCCTCTCTGCTGCAACTGCGCTGGTTGTCGGTCATGGCCATGGCTTTGGCGGCCCTGGTCAGTCCCTACATCCTTGGCCCCTCCGCACTCACGGGCCGCCTGCTGATGTTTACCGGGGTCATCGCCGCCATCAACCTGGTTTTCATGCTGGCCGCCAGGTTTTTAGGCGCGGCCCTGGATGTTCCCTGGTTCTTGTCGCCCCTGGTGCAGTTGACCTTTGATCTCCTGGCCTGGGGCGCCTACCTCTTTATCTCTGGCGGGGCAACCAACCCGCTGATTTCTATCCTGCTGCCCCTGGTCGCCATCGGCGCCCTGGTGCTCGGCCAGCGCCAAGCCTGGTTTTTCGCCCTGGCCGCCATCCTCATCTATTCCTTTCTCTGGAATTTTTACGTCCCCCTCTACATCGCCGACTACCAGATGGCCGGCACCCTGCACCTCGTTGGTATGTGGCTGGTCTTCACCCTGTCGGCGGTCATGGTCGTCTGGTTCATCCTGCAACTCACCGCCAGCATTCGCAGCCGCGACCATGAACTCGCCGCCGCCCGCGAGCGCGCCATCCGCGACGACTGGCTGATTTCCCTGGGCAGTCAGGCCGCCGGGGCGGCGCATGAACTGAGCACGCCCCTGGCCACCCTCAACATCCTGGTTGACGATCTGCTGGACGACAGCCGCTTGGCCGCCGCCTTGGTCCCCGATGTCCAGGCCATGAAGGCGCCGATCCAGCGCTGCAAGGAGACCCTGAGCCAACTGGCGGCGCGGGCGAGCCAGGCCAACGAGGCCGAACCACCCTATATACCCGCCCGGGCATGGTTACAGCATCTGCTCTTCGCCTGGCAAAGCCAGCATCCCCAGGCCGAACTGCACCTGGACATCAGGCCTGACCTGGACCGCTTCGGTCTGCCCGCGGACCTCGCCATCGAGCGCGCCCTGGCCAACCTGCTCGACAACGCCCTCCAGGCCCAGGCCAGCCTGATCCAGGTCAGGGCCCTGGCCAGGGCGAGCACCCTCGAAATTGAGGTGGCGGATAACGGCACCGGCATCCCCCCGGCGACCCTGGAGGCGATCCAGCAGCACCAACCCATCATCTCGACCCAGGGTATGGGCGTGGGGCTCCTCCTGGGGCGCGCCGCCGTCGAGCGCCGGGGCGGCAGCCTGAACTTCCTCTCGCCAGCCACCGGCGGGGCCACCACCCACTTGTGCCTGCCCCTGGTCGCCATGAGGGAGACCTCTGATGCCGGCTGAAGCCAGACGCCTGCTCCTGGTCGATGACGACGACCCCTATCGGGCCGTACTAGCCCGCTCCCTCGCCCGTCGGGGTTTTCAGGTCACCGCCGTGGCCACGCCCGCGGAAGCCCTGATTTGCTGCCAGAAACAGCCTCCCGACTATGTCATCCTCGATCTTAATCTGGCCGGACAATCCGGCCTCAACCTCATCCAGCCCCTGCTGACCCACTCGCCCGAGGCCCGCATCCTCATCCTCACCGGCTATGCCAGCATTCCGACCGTGGTCAGCGCCATGAAGCTGGGGGCCATCCAATATCTGGCCAAGCCCGCCGACGTGGCGGACATTATCCGCGCCCTGATCGAGGAGGGGCTGGAAACCGGGGAAATCGTCCATGAACAACGTCTGACCGTGCGCCACCTGGAGTGGGAATACATCCAGCGCACCTGGGAGGAACATGGCGGCAACGTCACCGCCACCGCCCAGGCCCTCGGCATGCATCGCCGCACCCTGCAGCGAAAACTGGCCAAACGCCGTCCCCAGGACCCGCGACCCTGATCAGAATTTGATATTCATCCCGACATAGAAGGACCGCCCCATGCCGGGAACCGCGGTACCCCAGGCCGGGGTGATGGGGTTGAGTTCCATGGTTTTACCCTGCCCCAAATAGGCGCCACCCAGCGGCAGGGAATAGAAGCGGTCGAGCAGGTTTTCGATGCCAAAGTCGAGCCTGACCTTGGTCCAGGAATAACTGCCCCGCAGATTAAAGAGAGTGTAACCAGGGGTTTCGATCTCGTTACGGATCTCGGACAGGTCATCCTTGGCATCGACCATGACCACCTCGATGCCATTATCCCAACCGCCCAGTTGCTGAGTCAGCGACAGGGCCACGTTGAGCGGCATGATGTTGTAAAGGCCATCATTCGTATCCAGGTTCTCTCCCTTGGTATAGTTCAGGAGGCCCTTGAGGCCAAACCGGCCAAAATCATTCTTGAAGAGGGGCATCTTGCCGGAGATATCGATGCCGTAGAGCTGTGCCTTCTGATTGGCATATTGCAGGACATTGAAGGCGTCGGGAATCCAGACCGCCGTCCTGATGGCATCGACGTAATCGGTGACATAGGTGTAATAGGGCGTCGCCTGAATTTCCCAGTCACGCTCCGGCGCATGCCAGTCGAAGGTCGCCGAGAAGGTATTGGCCTGTTCCGGTTTCAGATTGATGTCACCGACATAGCCATTACCATCGCCCACCGAGTTGTTCATGCTCGCGGCCATGGCCCAGGAGGACCAGGTGTAGCGCTCGTAAAGATTGGGGGAGCGCACCAGGTGGGCATAACCGAATTCCAGGTTCTTGGTCTCGTCCAGCCGATAACGGGCCAGGGCGGTCAGGTTGACATTGTTGTCGGTTTCCTGACGGTCTTGGGCATTGAAGCGGTTCGCTTCGGCGTATTGATTCCCCATGGCCATTGGACTCGTGCTGTACCCCCGCACATCCCCGGTGTTCATATCGACCTGCTCGAAGCGAACACCCAGCAATGTCAGCCATTGGGGGGTTGGCCGCGCCTCCCATTCGCCGTAAAGCGCCACCCGGTCCCGCTGGCCATCATTGATGTTCCAAAAGGTGCCGGGATACATGCTGGCCCCTGAGGGTGACCACCAGTCATCGAGCCGATAGCCCTGGTATTCGGCACCCAGCCGCAACAACTGCGTATCGGTCAGATCGATGTCGGCCTGAAGGCTGGCGCCCAGGGTCTTGGCCTCGGTGTTCATGGGCATACCAGCGGCGCAGGTGCTACTGATAGGCCAACAGGGCGTGCCATCGACGGTCGTCCTGCCGGAGGCGGGGCCATACCAGAAGCGTTTATCCGGGCCAAAATCCATGAAATGGTCAACATACTGATAGTAAGCCTGGGCCTCCAGATCGCCCCAGCCGAACTCCCCGGTGTAATTCAGATTAAAGCTCTTCTGCTCATTGCCGAGCATGTCCATGCGCTGGTTCGGGAACAGTTCCTGGGGAATATCCTGGTAGCCGATCTCGGCCTGGATCTGGTGAATACCGCTCTTCCAGGCAAAATCCAGCGATTGGTTGCGGGTGTCATAGGCCGTCGATCCCACCTCGTTCAGAGGCAGGGTATGCCCCAGACGGCCCGTGGCCCGCGTGGTCTTGAAGTCGCCACCGGCCTTGTAGTTCTGCGACTTCGCCAAGGCGCCACTGTAGGCGATGCTGAGGCTATCGGTGGCCGCGCTGGCCCCGATATTGGCGCTGTAACCGTTGCCGTTGCTCTGGTAGTAGCCGCCGGCCGTACCCTTGAGCAGATATTTTTGATCTGGGCCGGCGAATTCTGGCTCGGGCGAGTCCGCGATGATGGTGCCGCCGATGCTGTCGCCCGCCTGGCTCACGGGCACGATGCCGGCATAGACCTTGAGACTGCCGACCGCCGTCGGGTCGAGATAAGACAGGGGGGGATTCATGTGATTGGGGCAGGAGGCGATCAGGTCCATGCCATCGACCTTGACGCGCACCCGGTCGTCGGCCAGGCCATGAATAGCGGGCAGACTGGAAACGCCGCCGGCCCCATAGAGGCTGACGCCCGGTACCTGGAGCAGCAGCTTGGCGGTATCGCTGGTGCCGACCCGCGCGGCCTCCAGGGCACGGCCCGTCACGACACTGGAGCTGGGGAAGGATCCGGGCGTCTCGGCACTGACGACGATTTCACTCAGTTCGGTCGAGCTTTCGGCTCCGGCGTGATGCCAGGTCGCCGTCATGGCACAGGCGACCGCCACGGCGGTGGATAGCGGGTGAAGGCGATGCCCCATCAGATGCTCCCTTAATCGGTTGGTGATTAGCAATTGATTATTATCAAGGGAGCAACTGGCGGAGGGGTATGCGACAAATTGTCGCGGGGCCCGGTATCCCGGCCCAGGGGCAAGCGGGGCGCGGCGGGTTTCTTCGGTTCCCGGCAAGGCGTTACCGCCCTGCCGTCTCGGTCCGGGGCCTCTGGGTCATCTCAACCAAAACGGAAAGCGGACAGGGTGGTTTCCATCACCCGGTCGCTGAAGACGCGCTGGCCAGGCTGATCGGTGGCCGCACCAGCAACCACCATCAAGGGCAGCAGATGCTCCTCCGCCCGCGGGGGGTGAGACAACCGCGCCGCGGGAGCTTGCGCCCAATCGACCAGCAAGCGCTGGCGCTCTCCCACCTCCGCCTGCACAGCGGCGGTCAGCCAGGCGTCGAACTGGTCGGAGATGGGACCGAAGCGAGGATCGCCATAGCCCCGCATGTTGTGAAAGCTCATGCCACTGCCCAGGATCAGGACACCTTCGTCGCGCAGGGGCGCCAAGGCGCGACCCGCCTGCCAATGGAGTTCGGGGTCAAGGTCCCGGCGCAGCGAGACTTGTACCACCGGGATGTCCGCGTCGGGAAACATCAGCATCAGCGGGATAAACATCCCATGGTCGAAGCCCCGGCTCGGATCGGCGTGAGAAGCCAGATTGGCCTGCCCCAGCAGTTCGGTGATGCGTGACGCCAAGCGGGGCTCCCCGGAGGCGGGATACCGCAAGGCGTAGGTGTGCGGCGGAAAGCCATAATAATCATAGATGAGTTCCGGCCTGGGAGCACTGGTGACGTGGAAGCCGGACTCCAGCCAGTGTGCCGAAACGACGAGGATGGCCTCGGGACGCCGGGGCAAGGTGGCGGCCACCCCCTTGAGGAAGGCCGCCATCTTGTTCCAGGCCTGGGGTGGATTCCAGTCCATGAAAAAGCAGGGTCCACCGCCATGGGGGATGAACCAGGTCGGCATCCGGGTTGTGGTGTCCGTGGGCGGGGCCTTTTCAGTGGTGTTCATGACAGCTCTCCGGGGAGATGACTACCTGGTTAGGTGCGGAGATTCCCGCCCCTGCCGCTCCACCTCCCAGCCCTTGCAGGCCAGGGCGATATAGCGTGGCACCGGCCGTGCCCCCGTGCCATAGGCGCTGATGGTGCGCGCGGTCAGACCCAGGGCACGGGCCGCCTGGGTTAGGGACAGGCCATGCCGTGCCCGCCAATGGGCAAAGGCGCGCGTGTTTTCGTCTGGGGCCTGCTGCGCTTGGGCATCGAGCCAGAGGGTATCGGCACCGATCTGGATATCCAGATCCGGCCACTCCACTAACCAGCCGTCTGCGTCCAAGACCGCCCCGGCAAAGGCGGCGGGATCGCGCAATGGCGCCAGTCCTGGCGACTCGGCACACAGCGGGCCGAAATCAAGGGTCATCACCACGCCATTGACAAAGGTCAGACGCAGCTTACCGCCGTCCAACACCTCTAGGTCCGCACAGCGCGGACGCTTCATGACGCGTGCCATTTATGCCACTCCTCCCACAATTCATCGCGATGCGCCGCCACCCAGGCCAATACTTCGACCAGCAAATCCTTTGGCCAACAGCCCTCGGATCGCAGCGTGGCCAAGTCGATGATGATATCCAGCCCACCGCCAACCAGATGCACATGGGGCGGGTTATGGTCGCGCTCGCGCACCTGGAGGCGGTACTTGTCGCGGCGAAAGCGCTGCTGGGTCGTCATGGACCGATTCTATAGAAATGATTTCTTGCCCTCCAGTATCCCGGTCCAGATCCGATCTTCAGTCCCCTGGTTTAAAATGACTTTAGCGCCTCGGCATCCTTGTCCTTAGACATGGGCCTGCTCCCGAAACTGGAGGGATGCCAGGCGGGCATAGAGCCCGCCCTGGGCCATCAGGGCCTCGTGGGTACCGGCCGCCACCAGGCAGCCCTGGTCGAGCACCAGGATGCGATCGACCTGGCGCACCGTCGCCAGACGATGGGCGATGACGATGCTGGTGCGGCCCACCATCAGCTCCGTCAGGGCCAGTTGCACCAGGCGCTCGCTCTCCGCGTCCAGGGCGCTGGTAGCCTCGTCCAGCAGGAGCAGGACTGGGTCCCGGAGGATGGCGCGGGCGATGGCGAGCCGCTGGCGTTGCCCACCGGAGAGCCGCACCCCCCGCTCGCCCAGGAAGGTGTTGAAGCCGTTCGGGAGCCGGTCCAGGAACTCGCTGGCGTGGGCGGCGTCCGCGGCCCGGCGCACCGCCGCGTCGGGCACCTGATCCAGGCCGTAGCGGATATTCTCCCAGGCGTCGGCCCCAAAGATCACCGGATCCTGGGGGACCAGGGCGATCTGGCGGCGCAACTCCCCCGGTTCCAGATCGCGCAGATCCAGACCGTCGAAGCGCAGGGCGCCCGCCTGAGGATCGTAGAAACGCAGCAGGAGTTGGAAGAGGGTGGTCTTGCCGCCCCCCGAGGGACCGACCAGGGCCACCTTTTCCCCAGGCTGGATCATCAGAGACAGGTCCTTGACGACCGGAAGGTCCGGATGCGCCGGGTAGGCGAAACTCAGATCTTGGATCTCGATCCGCCCCTGGGCCGGCCGGGGCAGGGACCGGGGGTGGGCCTGCGCGCGAATGCCGCTCTCGGTGGCCAGGAGCTCCATCAACCGCTCGCTGGCACCGGCACCACGTAGCAGTTCGCCAACGATCTCGCTCAGGCCGCCGATGGAACTCGCCACCAGGACGGCATAGAAGAGGAAGGCGGAGAGTTCGCCCCCACTCATCTGGCCCGCCAGCACCTCGCGCCCGCCGACCCAGAGGACGGCGCCGATGGCCCCGAAGGTCAGGGCCGTGGCGATGGCGCCCAAGGCGGCACTCAGGAGGGCGCGGCGCAGGGCGGTGCCGAAGGCCGCCTCCACCCGCTCGCGGTAGCGTTCCCGGTCGATGGCCTCGTGGCAAAAGGCCTGGACGGTACGAATGGCGTGGAGCACCTCGTCCACATAGGCCCCGACATCGGCGACGCGGTCCTGGCTGGCCCGGGACAGGCGCCGCAGGCGGGAGCCGAGCAGCCAGAGGGGCAAGATCACCAGGGGCGTGCCCAGCAGCACCAGCCCGGTCAAGCGGGGGCTGGTGAGGGCCAGCATGACGAGCCCGCCGATGACCAGCAGGGAGGCGCGCAGGGCCATGGCCAGGGTCGAGCCCACCACGGTCTGGAGCAGGGTGGTGTCCGAGGTCAGGCGCGAGATGATCTCCCCGGTGCGCGTCGTCTCGAAGAAGCCCACGTCCAGCCCCAGGACCCGGCCAAAGACCGCCGCCCGGATATCGGCGATGACCCGCTCGCCGATCCAGCTCAGCAGATAGGACCGGGCCAGGATGGCCCCGGCCATGGTCAGCACCACGGCGAGGAAGAGTTGTAGGGAGCGGTTGAGGGCGGCCTCGGAGCCCACCTTGAGCCCGGTGTCCACGACCTCGCGGATCACCTGGCCAAAGGCCAGCACGGCCCCGGCGGCCACCAGGAGGGCCAGCACGGCCAGCAGTACCCGTCCGAAGTAGGGTCGCACGAAGCCCAGCAGGCGCATCAGGGGCTTGAGATTGCGGGTGGTGGGCCGCTGCGGGAGGTCGGAGGAGGAAGAGCGCATGGTGATCTCGTAAAATAGGTGGGTCGTGGGCGCGCAGGCAGCCCTATCGCGTCATCATATACCCAGCGCCAGTCACGCTTTGGCGGGTGGCGGTGGGCCGAAGGCGGGTGGCAGGTAGCGGAAGGCCCGGGTCGGGTAGCGGCGGGCGGGGGACGCCGTGAATACGTCCCTGGTTGCGAGGCGACACCCACCCAACCCGCGACAACCCCCCCCCCCCCCACCCCCCC
>JBGAUK010000087.1:0-15516 GCA_044228695.1 Chromatiaceae bacterium
AAGCTGACGCTGGTGCCCAGGGCCTGGTAGTCACTGCCGGCGGTGGCGGTGCCCTCGACGCTGTAGTTGACGGTCAGCGCCGTGGTGGTGCCGCCGGTGCGGGTGAAGGTGTAACGTCCGGTGGTGAGTCCGGCCTCGGTGGCGCTGGGGTCGCTGGCGGTGACGCTGACGGTGGTGGCCAGGTCATCGCTGGTCAGGGTCACCGTGGCGCTGGCCGGGGTGCCCACGGTGTAGCCGTTGCCGGGAGCCAGCGTAAGGAGGATGGTCTCGTTGGCCTCGATCAGGCTGTCCTGCAGGGGGGTGACGGTCTTGGTGGCGGTGGTCGCCCCGGCCGCGAAGCTGACGCTGGTGCCCAGGGCCTGGTAGTCACTGCCGGCGGTGGCGGTGCCCTCGACGCTGTAGTTGACGGTCAGGACCGTGGTGCCGCCGGTGCGGGTGAAGGTGTAACGCCCGGTGGTCAGTCCGGCCTCGGTGGCGCTGGGGTCGCTGGCGGTGACGCTGACGGTCGACAAGAAGGCGGCGGTGACCGTGCAGGCGGCGGTGATGGGACCGGTGGTGTAGGTAGTGCCGGACAGACTGCCACCGCAACCCGTGACGCTGGCGCTGTAGCCGGCGTTCGGAGTCACGGTGAAGGTGGTGGTGGCGCCGTTGGCCACGGTGCGGGAGGACGGGCTGATGGCACCGTTCGGACCGGCGGTGGCGGTGACGGTGTAGCCGCCTACAGAGATGACGGGAATGCAGGAGGGATTCGATGCAGCCACTGCCGCAATCCGATTCAACATCTTGTCGGGAATGCGTTGGGCAACGATGCCGTAAGGATAACCCAGACCGAAGGATCCCGCGACCTGATTATTCACGAGACTCAGCACATCCAAAGACGAACTGCATGCTAACATGCTGATTTTTCATCAAACACCCACTATGAACCTTGCTGGGATGGGCATACGTCAGCCCAAATGCGGGCAAGGGTGCGGAGGAGCACTCCAAATCATCAGGTAGCATTGAACTCGTTCAATGACTTAGCCGGAGAGGCAACGACTGAGGTTCGTGAATAATCAGGTCCCGCGATGTTGTCGATGCCCCCTGTCTGCTGATGGCAGTAACTCATGATCGTGCCATTTCTGCTGGACGCCGTGCCACCGGTCAGCGAGGCGACGCCTGGCAGACTGGTCGCGCCAGACCAACACGCTGATTCCGCGTTCCAGCATGCATCCACCGGAGAGGCATTGCCTCCGATGTTATTGTAGCAATGGGTATGCGGCGAACTGAAGTTGTGTCCCATTTCATGCGCGACGACGACCGCATCCCAAGCGGGTCCCGCAGCGGTACTGATGCTCCCGGAAAGGTTCGCGCTGACGCCGAACCCGCCATAAACTAAACCGCTACCGATGGTGGCGCAGCCGGTGGCCTGGGGGTAGCTGGTTGCGGCCACGCAAAGTTGATCGAGCCAGGCTATGCCTCCGCCGAGTGACGCGCCGCTCAGGAAGTGCGCAAGGGTGCGGGGTATGGCGGCGCGGTTGTTGCGCCAGTAGCGGCCGAACTCATAGAGACGGCAGCTAGTGCCGCTCGTTTCGACCCAGGGGTCCGCCGTGGTCGTCCACAGAAAGACGGAACCTACCAGGAAGCGCGTTTGGATTTCGGCTTCGTAAATGCCGCTGATGTAGTTGTAAAGATTGCCGATGTAATTCGTCGCCGCTGCGGCATTCCCGAAGAGGGCGAAAAATTCGTAATCCGTTTCGATGGCTATCGTGGCTTGGTAGAGCTGCCCTGCCGGCAGCTCCGCGCTCGGTGGCGGATCCTTCGCATCCGCGGGGACCGTCTTAAAATGAGGGAGATCGGGCAGTTGCTCGTTGCCGCAGGCAAAGGGTTTTTTCATGGTAGCCGCATCGCTGTCGATTCGCGCGGTCTCCAGGGGCGCTTCCAGCGAACTGCGATAGACCCTCCATGTGATGTCACCATCGGTCATCAAGCCACTGATCATGCCTTCGTCGGTTTGCATGAGGGCGACAAGGGAGCCCGGTATCCCCGCTATTTTTCCGCGCAGGAAGCGGGTGGTGGGCGGATCTTGCACGCTGTATGTAGGCAGGCCGTCGTCGATAATGATCGACGCATCCGGTGCGAAGACCTCGACCTGTGCAACGTTCAGGCCGGCGAGTCCCATGCCGTCGATTTCCACGCCTTGGATTATCCAGGCGGCACCTGCCTCGCCAGCCATATAGTTCAAGTCGAGGCCATGATTAGCGATCTCGACAGGTTGGCTCGACTCCTCCTCCGCCTTCGCTAAACCGGATAAGAGCATTAGAAGCGATAATCCGAGGAAAATGCGTTGCCACGTTAACCATGGAATCGGATTTATAGGCATTCTCATCTAAAACATCACCTGATTATTCACGAGACTCAGCACATCCAAAGACGAACTGCATGCTAACATGCTGATTTTTCATCAAACACCCACTATGAACCTTGCTGGGATGGGCATACGTCAGCCCAAATGCGGGCAAGGGTGCGGAGGAGCACTCCAAATCATCAGGTAGCATTGAACTCGTTCAATGACTTAGCCGGAGAGGCAACGACTGAGGTTCGTGAATAATCAGGAAACATCATACCTGGACTTTGAATAAATAGCGGCGGAGCCAGGGCGTAGACCTCATTGTCCATCCCCGGCGCCTGAAACCCCGGCTGCCAATACTCGTCCCCCCGGCACAGTTGCCCGTAACCGTTATAACCCCAGGTCCAGAGACTGCCGTCGGTCTTGAGGGCCAGGGTGTGATATAACCCGCCGGCCACGTCGGCGACCCCGGTGAGGACCTGGGTGGGCGTGGAACGATTGGTGGTCGTCCCGTCGCCCAGTTGCCCGGACCAGTTGGCGCCCCAGGCCCAGAGGCTGCATCGGACCCGATGAGCAAGCTGTAGCTGCGCCCAGCAGCAATCAGAGCATTCCCCGAACTGGCCTGCACCTTAGCCACCAAAGTGGAGGCCATAAGTCCCTCCAGCGCGGCCTCGCCCACCTCCAGGGCGAGGCTGGGCGTGGTGGCGACCGCTGACGCTGGCGGCTTGATGGCGTTGGCATCCGCCGGCCAGTCAAAAGCGGTGGGGTCGTCCACGGCAACGGGCACGTCATCCGCCACCCCGGCCCCCGTGCCAGCCCGGATGAGACTCTTGACCTCTGGACCCTCATCCAGGCGCTGGTAACTGCCATCGGGGAGACTATCGAGTAAATCCGCCCCGGCCGCCGCCTGGTCTTGCTCCCAATCGGCGCTTTGCGCCTCGTCCAGACGATCCCCCTCGACAGCGGGCAGCCGCAGGTCCACCCGGACCCGGGCCTTGCCGGCGCTGGTGATCTGGTCGCGCAAGGCCGCAGCGGTGGCAGCGAAGTCGACGCCATCCCGCCAGGCCGGCGGCAGCGGCAGGTCGTAGAGGGGATCGAAATCCGCCGGATGGGGTTCCGCGGCAATGACCGGCTTGGGGGCCTGGCTGGTACCGGCCAGCACTAGCAGGAAGGCCGCCAGGAAACCAAGGGTTTTTGAACCCCGCAGCCACCGACTTGGATGAGCGGACATGGGTACTGGTTCCTTGCGGATAGCGGTCACAAACAGGGGACCGGGGGGTGGCACGGGTCGAGGTGCCAGGGAACGGCTTGAGCCTAGACCCCTACTCCGCGCGTGGCAAGGGCTCGCCAGAGTCAAATACGTCAAAATACGACATTTAATGCTCTAGGCATATGATATAAATATGGAATTTCGGTAATAAAATATTGCTCGATGGCGCCGGAATCGCCCCCACCGGGGTTGTCCTGGGATGGGACAGGGGCCGCGCCCCCCCGGCACGGTGCGGTCCGGGGGATCCATCTGACCGCCCTCAGGCCACCTCCACCCCCTCGACCCGCTGAAACCCCCGGGGCAACAGCCGCCCTCTTCTCCCCCGCTCGCCCTGGAAGGCATCCAGATCGGCGGACTTGAGGCTATAGCGCCGCTTGCCGGCGATGATGACCAGGCCGCCGCCCTGATGAATCACCGCCAGGTGGCTGACCCGCTCCTGATCCTCCCCGGGCTTGGCCTTGGGGATGGCGATGAGCTTGTTGCCCTTGCCCCGGGGCATCTCTGGCAATTCGGCGATGGGGAAGACCAGCAGATGCCCGCCAGAGCCGATTACCGCCAGCCGGTCGGAGCCGCTGTTGAACACCAGCGGGGGCGGCAGGACCTGGGCCCCGGCCGGCAGGCTCAGGACGGCCTTGCCACCCTTGGGCTTGGCCTGGAGATCGTCGAGGCGGGTGACGAAGCCATAGCCGGCGTCACTGGCCAGGATGACCCGTTGGCCGCCCTCGCCACCTAGGACGGCGACGAAGCGGGCGCCCGGGGGCGGGGCTAGCTTGCCGGTGAGGGGTTCGCCCTGACCGCGGGCGGAAGGCAAGCTCAGGGCGGGCAGGGAGTAGCTGCGCCCTGTGCTGTCGAGAAAGATGACGGCCTGGTTGGATTTCAGCCGGGCGGCGGCGAGATAGCCGTCCCCGGCCTTGTAGGCCAGGCTGGTGGGATCGATGTCGTGGCCCTTGGCGGCCCGCACCCAGCCCTTCTCGGACAGGACCACGGTGACCGGCTCGCTGGGGCTGAGTTCGCTGTCATCGAGGGCGATGGCGAGACGGGCCTCCTGGAGCGGCGAGCGACGGTCGTCGCCGTACTTGTCGGCATCCCGGCGGATCTCGTCCTGGATCAGGCCGCGCAGGGCGGTCTCGTCGCCCAGCAGGCGGGCCAGGCCATCGCGCTCCGCCGCCAGCTCGGCCTGCTCGGCGCGGATGCGCATCTCCTCCAGGCGGGCGAGTTGGCGCAACCGGGTGTTGAGGACATAGTCGGCCTGGGCCTCGTCCAGGCCAAAGGCGGCCATGAGCACCGGCTTGGGCTCGTCCTCGGCGCGGATGATGCGGATCACTTCATCGAGGTTGAGGAAGGCGATCAGCAGGCCTGCCAGCAGATGCAGGCGGTTGAGGACCTGGTCGAGGCGGTGCTGGAGGCGGCGGCGCACCGTCTGGTGGCGGAAAGTCAGCCAGGCCTGGAGGACGCCCTTGAGGTCATAGACCCGCGGCCGGCCATCGAGGCCGATGAGGTTGAGGTTGACGCGGTAGGAACGCTCCAGGTCGGTGGTGGCATAGAGGTGGGACATGAGCCGTTCGACGGGGACGCGGCGATCGCGGGGGATCAGCACCAGGCGCGTCGGGGCCTCGTGGTCGGATTCGTCGCGCAGGTCCTCCAGCCAGGGTAGCTTCTTGTCGCGCATCTGGGCGGCGATCTGCTCCAGGATGCGGTTGCCGGAGACCTGGTAGGGCAAGGCGGTGATGACGATGTCGCCCTGCTCCAGCTCATAGCGGGCGCGCTGGCGCAGGCTGCCGTTGCCGGTCTCGTAGAGGCGGCGGATCTCGGCGGTGGGCGTGATGATGGTCGCCGCGGTGGGATAGTCGGGACCGGGAATGAAGGCCATCAGCTCCGGGATGGTCGCCTCTGGGTGATCCAGGAGGTGGATACAGGCGCGGGCGACCTCGCGCAGATTGTGGGGCGGGATGTCGGTGGCCATGCCCACGGCGATGCCGGTGGCGCCGTTGAGGAGAATGTTGGGCAGGCGCGCCGGCAACAGCCGGGGTTCCTCCAGGGTGCCGTCGAAATTGGGCTGCCAATCCACGGTGCCCTGCCCCAGTTCGCCGAGCAGGACCTCGGCGTAGGGGGTGAGGCGCGCCTCGGTGTAGCGCATGGCGGCGAAGGACTTGGGCTCGTCCGGGGAGCCCCAGTTGCCCTGGCCGTCGATGAGGGGGTAGCGGTAGGAGAAGGACTGGGCCATGAGCACCATGGCCTCGTAGCAGGCCGTGTCGCCATGGGGATGGAACTTGCCCAGGACGTCGCCGACGGTGCGGGCGGACTTCTTGTGCTTGGAGGCGGCGGAGAGGCCGAGTTCGGACATGGCGTAGAGGATGCGCCGCTGCACCGGCTTGAGGCCATCCCCTAGATGTGGCAGGGCGCGGTCGAGGATGACGTACATGGAGTAATCCAGGTAAGCCTTCTCGCTGAAGACGTGCAGGGGGCGGCGCTCGATACCTTCGGGGGTGAAGGCGGGGCTGGGGGTGGCAAGGGTGTCGGTCATCTCAAAACTCCGTCAGTCTGGAGGCCATAGGCTCTCGGTTGTCACAGCGTCACCTCCGCCAGATCCCCCTTATCCTGCAGCCAGGCCCGCCGGTCGCTGGCGCGTTTCTTGGCTAACAGCATATCCATGAGTAGCTCGCTCTCGGTCGGGTCGTCGACGGTCAGTTGCACCAAACGGCGGGTGTCGGGGTGGATGCTGGTCTCGCGCAACTGGCCGGGGTTCATCTCGCCCAGGCCCTTGAAGCGCTGGACGTTGACCTTGCCCTTGAGCTTTTCGGCGGCGATTCGGTCGAGGATGCCGCGCTTTTCGTCCTCGTCGAGGGCGTAGAAGACCTGCTTGCCGACATCGATCCGGTACAGGGGCGGCAGGGCGACGTACACATGGCCCTCGGCCACCAGGCGCGGGAAGTGGCGCAGGAAGAGAGCGCAGAGCAGGGTGGCGATGTGGGCGCCGTCGGAGTCGGCGTCGGCGAGGACGCAGACCTTACCAAAGCGGAGCCTGGAGAGATCGTCGTCCCCAGGGTCCACCCCGATGGCGACGGCGATGTCGTGGACCTCCTGGGAGCCCAGCACCTCGCTGGAATCGACCTCCCAGGTATTGAGGATCTTGCCGCGCAGGGGCAGGATGGCCTGGAACTCGCGGTCGCGGGCCTGCTTGGCGGAGCCGCCGGCGGAGTCGCCCTCGACCAGGAAGAGTTCGCCGCGCGCGGGGTCGGTGGCGGTGCAGTCGGCGAGCTTACCGGGCAGGGCGGGACCGGCGGTGATCTTCTTGCGCACCACGGTGCGGCCGGCGCGCAGGCGGGCCTGGGCGGCGCCGATGGCGAGTTGGGCGATGGCCTCGCCGTCCTGAACATGCTGGTTGAGCCAGAGGCTGAAGGCGTCGCGGACGACGCCGGCGACGAAGGCGGCGCACTCGCGGGAAGAGAGGCGTTCCTTGGTCTGGCCGGAAAACTGGGGGTCGAGGAGCTTGACGGAGAGGATGTAGGCGCAGCGCGCCCAGACATCCTCGGGGGCCAGCTTGACGCCCCGGGGCAAGAGGTTGCGGAACTCGCAGAAGTCCCGCACCGCTTCGGTCAGGCCGGTACGCAGGCCATTGACGTGGGTGCCGCCCTGAACGGTGGGGATGAGGTTGACGTAGCTCTCGGCGAAGGGCTCGCCGCCGGCGGGGAGCCAGACCAGGGCCCAGGCGGCAGCCTCGGTGGTGCCTTCCATATTGCCGGTGAAGGGGTCGGCGGGGATGATTTCGCGGTCCAGCAGGGATTGGACCAGATAGTCCTTGAGGCCGTCTTCGTAGTACCAGGTCATTTCTTCCTGGCTGGCCTCGTCGCGAAAGCTGACGGTCAGCCTGGGGCAGAGGACGGCCTTGGCCTGCAGCAAGTGCTTGAGGCGGCGGGTGGAGAAGCGCGGGCTGTCGAAGTAGCCGGGATCAGGCCAGAAGCGCAAGCGGGTGCCCGTCTCCTTGCGGGGGACCTTGCCGACGGGCTCCAGGTCCGAGACCTTGTCGCCGTGGGCGAAGGCCATGTTGTACTCCTGGCCGTCGCGCTTGACCCAGACCTCCAGGTGCTGGGAGAGGGCGTTGACGACAGAGACGCCGACCCCGTGGAGACCACCGGCGAAGCGGTAGCTGTCGTTGGAGAACTTGCCCCCGGCGTGGAGCTTGGTGAGGATGACCTCGACCCCGGGCAGGCCCTCGTCGGGGTGGAGGTCCACCGGCATGCCGCGGCCGTCGTCGCTGACCTCCAGGGAGCCATCGGCATAGAGGACGACGGCAATGGTCCTGGCGTGGCCGGCCAGGGCCTCGTCCACGCTGTTATCGATGACCTCCTGGGCCAGGTGATTGGGCCGGGTGGTGTCGGTGTACATGCCCGGGCGCTTGCGCACCGGGTCCAGGCCGCTGAGGACCTCGATGGCGGCGGCGTTGTAGGTGCTTGTCATGCCGGATTCGCGCTCCTCTGCGAGATTTGACCGCCAAAAGGGGTGAAAGGTAACCTAGCTGCTTCGGCGGATTCAAATGCGCATGGGGATTCCGCGTCCCCCGGGGCCAATAGAATCCCCTCCCTCCTCCCAACCAGAAGGCCGCAGCCCACCATGACCCCCGACACCCAGACCCCGATGGCCGGCTTCGAGCAGGCCCTGAGCGATCTCGAAGCCTTGGTGGATAGCCTCGAAAAGGGGGACCTGAGCCTGGAGGCCTCCCTGGAGGCCTTCGAGCGGGGCATCGGGCTGGCGCGCACCTGCCAGAAGACCCTGGACCAGGCCGAGCAACGCGTCCAGATCCTCTCCGCCAAATCGGCGGATGCCGAACTGGAGCCCTTTGCCGACCATGTCTGATACGCAACTGACAGAATTTCTCGCCACCTGTGGCGAGCGCATCGAGACCGCCCTGGAGGCCTGTCTGCCCCCGGAACAGGCGCCCCCTGCCAAGCTGCACCGGGCCATGCGGTACGCCGTCCTCGGTGGCGGCAAGCGAGTCCGCCCGACTCTGGTCTATGCCACCGCCGCGGCCGTCGGCCTGGCGCCGGCGGCGGTGAACGCCATCGCCTGCGCGGTGGAGATGATCCACGCCTATTCGCTCATCCACGATGACCTGCCGGCCATGGATGACGACGATCTGCGCCGGGGCCGTCCCACCTGTCACAAGGCCTTCGACGAGGCTACCGCCATCCTGGCCGGCGATGCCCTCATGACGCAAGCCTTTCTAGTCCTGGCCCGGGACGAGACCCTGGCGGTGGGGCCCGCGGTCCGCCTGGCCATGATCGACCGCCTCGCCTGGGCCTCGGGTTCCCGCGGCATGGCGGGCGGCCAGGCCATGGATCTGGAGGCCGAGGGCCAGGAGATCGACCTCATCACCCTGGAGAACATCCACATTCATAAGACGGGCGCCCTGATTCGCGCCAGCGTCAACATGGCCAGCCAAGCCGCGCCGGACCTGGCGCCGGACCTGGCGGACCGACTGGACCGCTACGCCAAATGCCTGGGTCTGGCCTTCCAGATTCGCGACGATATCCTGGATATCGAGGCCCCCACCGAGATCCTAGGCAAGACCCATGGCAAGGACCAGGCCCAGTTCAAGGCCACCTACCCGGCCCTCATGGGCCTGGACGCCGCGCGCCAGGCGGCCGCCGATCTGGTCGGCGAGGCCCTCGCCAGCCTGGAGCCCTTCGACGCCAAGGCCGATCCGCTGCGCTGGATCGCCCTTTACATCGTCCAGCGGGACCGGTAAGCGGCGCGCCAGCGCCACCCCCGACCGCTCGTCCCCTGGCTTGGCTTTTCCCGGTCTCGCCCCCAGTTGGCCCACATAATCGGCGAACAGCCTCCCCCAACGACCTAGCGTCAAGGTGAATTCCCCATGGATTCAGCGATTAAGAAGTCATCCTGCCCCCTGCCCATCGCCGATGTCCAGGCCAGCGCCGACACCCGTCGGATCGCCATCGACAAGGTGGGCATCAAGGACATCCGCCATCCGGTCAGGGTACGGGATCGTAGCGACGGCGAACAACACACGGTCGCCACCTTCAACATGTACGTTTATCTGCCCCATAACTTCAAGGGCACCCACATGTCCCGCTTCGTGCAGATCCTCAATAAGCACGAGAAGGAGATCGGCATCGAGTCCTTCAAGGAGATGCTCACTGAGATGGCGGAGCGGCTGGAGTCGGAGATGGGCCATATCGAGATGCGATTCCCCTACTTCGTCAACAAGAAGGCCCCCATCAGTGGCGTCCAGAGCCTGCTCGACTATGACGTCACCTTCATCGGCGAGATCAGTCACGGCACGCCGCGGATGTACATCAAGGTCGTGGTCCCCGTCACCAGCCTCTGCCCCTGCTCTAAGGAAATCTCCGCCTACGGCGCCCACAACCAGCGCTCCCATGTCACTGTCCAGGTGCGTACCCGGGGCTTCATCTGGCTGGAGGAGATCATCGACCTGGTGGAGAAGGAGGCCTCGTGCGAACTCTACGGCCTGCTCAAGCGCCCGGATGAGAAATACGTCACCGAACGGGCCTACAACAACCCGAAATTCGTCGAGGACATGGTGCGGGATGTGGCCGTGCGCCTCAATGCGGACGACCGCATCGACGCCTACATCGTGGAGTCGGAGAACTTCGAGTCCATCCACAACCACTCCGCCTATGCCCTGATCGAACGGGACAAGGAGACGGAAGCCGCCTGAGGGCCAACCGCCTGGCCTATACTGATTTCAGGGAATCACGGAGTCGAGGACACTTTGTGCCATGAGGATCGCTGGCTATCTGGCCGCCGCTTTGCTGGGTATCGGGGGGGGATGGCTGCTGTTCGCGCCCACCGAGGATTCCCCACACCCTAAGGCCGACCCACCCTTGGCGGCATCCCCGCCGGTGCGCCCCTGGACGCCGCCCCCAGCCCCGGAACCCGCCTGGCGGGAATCGACTCCCTCACCCGCCAAGCCTGCCCCGCCCAGCCCCCCGGAGCCGTTCAGCTATCGCCCCTTGAGCGAGCGTGAGCAGCAACGGCTCAAGGCCGGGGGCCCCTATCCTGGTGAGCCGGCCGGCTACCCGACCCCAGGGCGGGATCCCTATCGGGCCAATCCCGGCTACGACTTCCGGCCACCGGAACGGCGCTGACCTCTGGCATGGGTCCTCGGACTTAGTCCCGCTTCCCGGATTCGGAACGCCCGGGCATCAGCCCGGCACTCGCCCCATCAACCCGCCCCTTGCTTGGCCAGGCTCCGCTCGATCCACTGGCGGAGCCGGTTGGAATCGCCCATGGGCGTATGCTTGCCGGGCGAATCCAGCAGCACGAAGCGCAGCCGGCGACCGCCCACCATGGCCTGCATAACCAGGCAACGGCCAGCGTCGGAGATATAACCCGTCTTGCTCACCTCGATCTCCCAGGCATCGCTGGAGACCAGGGGGTTGGTATTGCGATAGCCCAGGGCACCACCACCGGGGTGGGGCTGCAGCATGGCATCCCGGGTTGTCGTGGCCTCCCGAATCAGGGGGTAACCCGAGGCGGCACTCACCAGCTTGGTTAGATCCCGAGCCGTGGAGCGGTTTTCGGCGTTCAGGCCGCTGCTGTCGGCGAAGTGGGTATTGCTCATCCCCAGCGCCTTGGCCTTTCGGTTCATGTGCGCGACAAACTCCGGGGTCCCGCCCGCGAAGGTGGTACGACCCAGGGCCGCCGCCGCGCGATTATCCGAGGACATGAGAGCCACCAGCAGGAGTTCCCGCCGAGACAGGTTGGCGCGATTGATCTGGAGCCGGGAGCGACTGTTGCGCAACATGTCCTTGTCTTCGGGCCGGATGGTGATGACCGCGTCCAGGTCCACCCCGGCATCCAGCACCACGATGGCGGTCATCAGCTTGGTGACGGAGGCAATGGACTTGGGCTCGTCCTCATGTTTGGAGTAGATGGGATTTCCCGCCGAGTCCGCCACCATGACAGCGTCGGACTGGAGATGGAGCCCAGCCCCATCGAGGTGCTCCCAGGCGGGCGTGACTGGGGCCGACCTGCCCAGAGCAGCGACCGCAAAGGGCTGATCCGGGGCCGCCTGGGCAAGACCCAAGGTCGTGCCCAGCAGGATGACCCCGGTTAGGGAGAAGCCGCCGCGACACATCGCGGCTACCAAGGTTTCGTTCATGCTTGACCCTACAGGCAAGGGGTGAGGGCGCAGGTGCTGCCGGCGCCGGTTACATCTTGTTACAGATGAAAGCTTGATGAATTAGAATTTACTAATATACTAATCCACATCGTCCATCACATCTCAATCTGGAGAAGACAATGTTAGGTGTAATCGCTGCTTTAGCGCTAATTGTTGGGGGTGTCTCCGCCGCTGTCACGGTCTCGGAAGATGATCAGGCCTTCCTGAATCAATCCCAGGTCTCCATGGTCGAAACCCAGACCGTCGCGCACCAGGACAGCACCTTCGGGAGCTAACCCATTCCCTATTTGACCCGATACCCGGCAAAGAACCCGGCGCCAACCAGGCGCCGGGTTCTTTTTGCGGGGCTGGTGACAAACCGGCGCCGTGCCCGCCCCCCGCCTCAGCGCGCCTGCACTGCCGCCAGGGCCGTCATATTCAACAGGCCCCGCACCGTGACCCCGGGCGTGACCACATGGGCCGACTTGGCGGCGCCTAGGAGGATAGGACCAATCGCGGTTCCATCCCCCATCACCTTCAGCAGATTGAAGGCGATATTGGCCGCGTCCTGATTCGGCATGATGAGCAGATTGGCGCGGCCCTCCAGCAGGGAATCCGGAAATCGCTGCTGCCGCATCGCATGAGACAACGCCAGGTCGGCACGCATCTCGCCCTCGACTTCAAGTTCAGGAAAGGCATGCTGGATCAGGCACAAGGCCTCATGCATCTTGAGCGCCGAGGCATCCTTGTGACTGCCAAAATTGGAATGGGAAAGCAGCGCAACCTTGGGCTTGATGCCAAACCGCCGCACCTCGGCGGCACAGAGGGCCGTGATCTCCACCAGGGCCTCGGTGTCCGGGTCCGCCTGCACGTCCGTGTCGGCGATAAAGAGGGGCCCGCTCGGCAGCACCACGGCGGTCATCGCCGCCATATGATCGACGCCCTTGGCGCGGCCGATGATGAGTTCGATCTGTTCCAGGTGGCTCCGGTAGCCCCCGACGGTCCCGCTGATCATGGCGTCCGCCTCGCCAGTCCGCAGCAGAACCGCGGCCAGGGCCGTGGGCGAGTTGCGGATATGCACGCGCGCCTCGGCCGGGGTATAGCCGCGCCGCTTGGCCCGCTGGAAAAAAGCCTCGTAATGGGCCTCGCGATCCGGATTGTTCTGGGGATCGATGAGGCGAAAATCCTCGCCAACCTTGATGCCCAGCCCCAGACTGGCCAGGCGCCGCTCGATCACGGCCTGGCGCCCGATCAGGACCGGCTGGGCGATGCCCTGCTCAACCGCCTGCTGCACCGCCTGCAGCACCATTTCCTCCTCGCCCTCGGCAAAGACCACCCGCCGCACCGTCTTGCGCGCCAGGTCGAAGACATGCTTCATGGTCATGCCGGTGCGAAAGACGCTGTCATGCATGGTCTGGCGATAGGCGACCATATCCGCGATGGGCCGGGTGGCGACACCCGAGGCCATGGCGGCCTCGGCCACCGCTGGGGCGACCTGCTCGATGAGACGGGGATCGAAGGGCTTGGGGATGAGGTACTCGGGGCCAAAACGCAAGTCCATGCCACCGTAGGCCTGGCGGACGATCTCCGAAGGCCTGGCCCGGGCCAGATCGGCGATAGCCTGAACACAGGCGCGCTTCATGGCTTCGTTGATCTCGGTGGCACCACAATCCAGGGCACCACGGAAGAGAAAGGGAAAGCAGAGAACGTTATTGACCTGATTGGGATAATCCGTCCGGCCGGTGGCCAGGATGGCATCGGGGCGGACCGCCCGCGCCTCCTCGGGCAGGATCTCGGGATTAGGATTGGCCAGGGCGAAGACCAGGGGGTTTTCGGCCATCTTCAGCAGCCAGGGGGCCTTGAGGATCCCGGCGGCGGAGAGACCCAGGAAGATGTCGGCGCCCTCCAGGGCCTCCTCCAGGGTTCGCAGGGGGGTGTCGATCGCATAGCAGGCCTTGTAGGGGTCCATGACCTCGGTACGGCCCTCATAGACCACCCCGGCGATGTCAGTGACGATGACCTGCTCGCGCTTGAGGCCCAGTGAGACCAGGAGGTCCAGGCAGGCCAGGGCGGCGGCCCCGGCGCCGGCGGTCACCAGTCGCGCCTCGCCGATCTCCTTGCCGACCAGCCTGAGGCCATTGAGGACGGCGGCGCTGACCACGATGGCGGTGCCGTGCTGGTCGTCATGAAAGACCGGGATCTTCATGCGTTCCTTGAGGGCCTTTTCGACGATGAAACATTCCGGGGCCTTGATGTCCTCCAGATTGATGCCGCCGAAGGAGGGCTCGAGGCGGGCGATGGTCGCGATGAGTTGCTCGGGGTCGAGTTCATCGATTTCGATATCGAAGACGTCGATATCGGCGAACTGCTTGAAGAGGACCGCCTTGCCTTCCATCACCGGCTTGGAGGCCAGGGCGCCGATGGCCCCCAGGCCGAGCACCGCGGTGCCGTTGGTAATGACGGCTACCAGATTGCCGCGGCTGGTGTAAAGGGCCGCCGCCAGGGGATCGGCGACGATCTCCTCGCAGGCCGCCGCCACCCCCGGCGAATAGGCCAGGGCCAGGTCGCGCTGATTGGCCAAGGGCTTGGTGGCCTGAATCGCCAGCTTGCCGGGACGCGGATAACGGTGGTAATCCAAGGCGCTTTTTCTCAACTCATCAGACATCGGAATTATTCCAGATCAAGGGGTTGAAAGGCGCCGGACAGTGGCCGCGAAGGGGCGCGGCCAGCGGTCGGCCTAAGGCGCCGCGCCACAAACCTGAGCGCGGGCACCGAGATCCAGGCCGCAAATGAAAAAGGGCTAGCCGAGTAGCTAAACTTGTAGCCAATCGAGAGGTACCATGATGCCATGGCGACCGCATCACTCCGATCGCGTTTGCATTTTCACCTCTCCATGCGACAAGCCGCAAGCCCTTCCATGGTTAACAACCTTGATGACCTGAAGCCCGCCCTCCTCGCTAATCCCGAGATCAGCGCCGAGTACGACGCCATGGGGCAGGAGTTTGCCATTGCCCGACTGGGGAGTGGGCGGACCCTGCCCAGCCTGCGCTCCTGGACCGCTACGCCACCGCCACCGGAGCGCGGGCCGTGGTGAAACTGGTCGCCCCGGGCGCATAAACCTATCGGCCAGGCCAGGGTCATTCCTTAATGGGCGGATACCTTCGCCGCCCTTCCTTGGCCACCCTGCCTAAGTCTTGCGCAAAGTAGGAAAGCACATGAAGGCAACATAGGCCCGTTGGGAGATTCGTCGCAACGCACTTCACCGACACTCATCATCTACCTTCTCTTTTGCGGCTACCCCCCCCGTGCTCCGAGGCATAGGCATGCAACCCTTTCCATCCATCTCTGACGCGCCGCGAACCGATGGCAGCCGAAAAGGTT
Source organism: Chromatiaceae bacterium (assembly GCA_044228695.1). Lineage (GTDB taxonomy): Bacteria > Pseudomonadota > Gammaproteobacteria > Chromatiales > Chromatiaceae > M0108. Next base: position 15,124 of record JBGAUK010000087.1, read on the forward strand.
GAGGCCAGGCCACCACCTGGGCCGGGGCGCGGGAGGGGTGACATCAAGGAAGTGAAATCCGACCAGGAAGTGACCGAGGATGCCGCAGCATCGTCCATATATTCGGTTACATGGTGGGTACACGGAGGCCTGGGCATAAAAAAAGGCCTACCCGTTTCCAGGTAAGCCCTTATTTTGTTTGGTAGCGGGGGCAGGATTTGAACCTACGACCTTCGGGTTATGAGCCCGACGAGCTGCCTGACTGCTCCACCCCGCATCTGAAGTCGACAACTATACCGGGCTTAGCCCCAGAACGCAACGCGCATTTGAGCCCCAAGCAGGGCTAATCCGTTCTAGCGAGGATTCGTCGTTACAACTGGCAGTTGTCCGCAACTCTGGACACAGCCCGGTCGT
>JBGAUK010000088.1:0-15281 GCA_044228695.1 Chromatiaceae bacterium
CTTCCTTGGTGATCTGCACATCATGGACATGGGACTCGCGCATCCCCGCCGTACTGACGCGCACAAACTCCGGCTTGGAGCGCATCTCCTCGATATCGGCGCAGCCGGTGTAACCCATGCTGGAGCGCAGGCCGCCCATGAGCTGATGGATGACGTTGAGTACGCTGCCCTTGTAAGGTACCCGGCCCTCAATGCCCTCGGGCACCAGCTTCTCCTTGTCCTCGTTTTCCTGGAAATAGCGATCGCTCGAGCCCTCCTTGGCGCCCATGGCGCCCAGGGAGCCCATGCCGCGATAGGACTTGTAGGAGCGACCCTGATAGATCTCGATTTCCCCGGGCGACTCGTCGGTACCGGCGAAGAGGCCACCGATCATGACGGAGTGGGCACCGGCGGCGATGATCTTGGCGATGTCGCCCGAGTAGCGCAGGCCGCCATCGGCGATGATGGGCACCTCAGTCCCGGCCAGGGCCTCGGCGACATTGGCCACCGCCGTGACCTGGGGCATGCCGACCCCGGCGACGATGCGGGTAGTGCAGATGGAGCCCGGCCCAATACCGACCTTGACCGCGTCGGCCCCGGCGGCCAGGAGGTCCCGTGCCGCCGCGCCGGTGGCGATGTTGCCGCCAATGACCTGGAGTTCCGGAAACTGACGCTTACACCAGGCAACGCGATCCAGCACGCCCTGGGAGTGGCCGTGGGCGGTATCCACCACGATCACATCCACCCCCGCGGCGACCAGGGCCGCGACCCGCTCATCGGTGCCGACGCCGACGCCCACGGCGGCGCCCACCCGCAACCGCTGCTGGTCGTCGCGCGAGGCATTGGGGAAGTCCTTGGCCTTCTGGATGTCCTTGACCGTGATGAGGCCGCGCAGTTCGAAGGCGTCATTGACCACCAGCACCTTCTCGATGCGGTGCTTGTGGAGCAGGGCCAGCACCTCCTCGCGACTGGCGCCCTCCCGCACCGTCACCAGACGGTCGTGCCGGGTCATGATGTTGCGCACGGGGTCGCCAGGGCGGGTCTCGAAGCGCAGGTCGCGCCCGGTGACGATGCCGGTGAGGTGGCCGTCCTCGGTCACCACCGGCACGCCCGAGATGTTGTTCTCGCGAGTCAGCCGCATGACCTCGCCAATGCTGGTCTCGGGGGTGACCGTGATGGGATTGCGGATAATGCCGCTCTCGTACTTCTTGACCGTCAGCACCTCCTTGGCCTGGCGCTCGGCGGACATGTTCTTGTGGACGATACCAATGCCGCCCTCCAGGGCCAGGGCGATGGCCAGCCGGGCCTCGGTGACGGTATCCATGGCCGCCGAGACCAGGGGAATCTTGAGTTCGATGCCCCGGGTCAGCCGGGTGCTCAGGTCCACCTGATTGGGCAGCACGGTGGAATGGGCGGGGACGAGGAGGACATCGTCGAAGGTGAGGGCTTCCTGGATCAGACGCATGGGGGCCTCGCTCGCTTGTAATCCAAATAGGTATCGTGAAGGACCGGGAAGTATAGTTTTCCTGGCCAGGTCGGTAAACTGGCAAGACCCACCCTGGTTCGCAATCCCTGGCCCGCGGAACGGGAGCCGCCACCCTGCCATGCCCACCGACTTCGACCTCTCCCGCGACATCTGGACCATCTCCCGCCTCGCCCGCGAGGCCCGGGCCGTGCTGGAGGGCAGCTTCCCGCTGCTCTGGGTGGAGGGAGAAATCTCCAACCTGTCCCAGCCCGCCTCCGGGCACCTCTACTTTGCCCTCAAGGACCCGGCGGCCCAGATCCGGTGCGCCCTGTTCCGCAACAAGCGCCTGCTGCTGGGCTTCCGCCCGGCCAATGGCCAGCAGGTCCTGGCGCGGGTCCGGGTGACCCTTTACGAGGGCCGGGGCGACTTTCAACTGGTGGTGGAGCATCTGGAACCCGCCGGCGAGGGGGCCCTGCGCCTGGAGTTCGAGCGGCTCAAGCGCAAGCTGGCGGCGGAGGGGCTCTTCGACGCGGCTCTCAAGCGGCCCCTGCCGCCCTTTCCCCGCCGGGTGGGCCTCATCACCTCCCCCAGCGGCGCGGCGGTGCGGGACCTCATCAGCGTCCTGTGCCGGCGTTTTCCGGCCCTGCCCCTGGTGGTCTATCCCGCCCGCGTCCAGGGCGAGGGCGCGGCGGCGGAACTGGTGGCGATGCTGGCCCTGGCTAACCAGCGCGCCGAGTGCGACGTCCTCATCCTGGCGCGGGGCGGCGGCGCCCTGGAAGACCTCATGGCCTTCAACGACGAGGACCTGGCCCGAGCCATCCGCGCCTCCGCCATCCCGGTCGTCACCGGCGTGGGCCACGAGATCGACTTCACCATCGCCGACCTGGCGGCGGACCAGCGCGGCGCCACGCCCTCCGCGGCGGCGGAACTGGTCAGCCCCTCCGCCCCCCATCTGCGCCAGCGCCTGGCCGCCTACGAGCAACGCCTGGTCCAGGCCCAGGCGCGGCGCCTGGAGGGCCTGCGTCGCCACTGGCAGGCGGTGGAACGCCACTTGCGCCTGCTGCACCCCCTGGCCGAGCTGGAACGCCGCCAACAGCGCACCGACGACCTGGAGCGGCGACTGAGGGAGGCCATGGAGCGGCGGCTGCGGGCCCTGCGCCAACGCCGGGACCTGACCTGGAGCCGCTTGCACCACCTCAGCCCAGCCCATCGCTTGACTGGCCTCGCTCAACGCCTGGCCAACCTGGAAGGCCGCTTGCGGCGCTTCCCGACCCGGCTGATCGCCCTCCGGCGCGAGCACCTGGCCGGCCTCGCCCTTGCACTGGATGCCCTGAGCCCCTTGGGGACCCTGGCCCGCGGCTATGCCATCCTAAGGCGAGCGCCAGAGGGCGAGGTCATTCGCGATGCCGCCCAGGTCGCGCCGGGCGATATCCTTGAGGCTCGCCTAGGGAGGGGCGGATTTACCGCTCGGGTTGAGGCTTGTGTGGAGCAGTAGCGCCTTCGACAGCTGCCGTCTGGGATGTAATTCGCGGATTCCCGGGCCGGGTGGAGGCTGATGACGGGCAGGGGACGCCGTAAATACATCCCTGTAGGCTTGGCGACAGCATCCCTGCTGTCGACACCCCCGCCCGCCACCACCCTCCACCCGGCCCTCCCGCCAGAGGCCGAAGCGTCACCAGCGCCGGGGATAGTCTGGCGATTCTGGTGAGTTTGAGGACTTACGCACCCACCTGGGCTTTCGAGCCGAGGACATGGTATCTGTGTAGCGAAACAGGATGACCCTGATTGAAAAGAAACAGTCAGGTAGGGATCAGTCCTTCCGCTTGACGAATTTCTTCAGTCGCTGCCGCTGCTTGACCTGCTGGGGGGTCGGGGGCTTCTGGCGCCCCTCGTAAGGATTTTCCCCGGTGCGCAATTCAAGCCGCAGGGGGGTGCCGTGCAGTTTCAGGATCTGGCGGAAGCGGTTGATGAGGTAGCGCCGGTAGCTATCCGGCAAGGCGTCGGTCTGCTTGCCGTGGATGACGATAATGGGGGGATTGCGGCCCCCCTGGTGGGCATAACGCAGCTTGATGCGGCGACCATTGACCAGGGGTGGCTGGTGTTCCTGAACGAGATCCATGAGCAGGCGGGTCAGTTCCGGGGTCGGCAGGTGCCGCACTGCATTGGCGAAGACCCGGTCCACCTCGTCCAGGATGAGGCCGACGCCGCTGCCATGGAGGGCGGAGATGTAGTGGACGGCGGCAAAGTCCAGGAACCCCAGCTTGCGCGCAAAGGACTCGCGAACGGCCTCCCGGGCCTCCTTGCTCAGACCATCCCACTTGTTGACGGCCACCACCAGAGCGCGGCCGCTTTCGACCACATGGCTGGCCAGGTTGGCATCCTGGTCGCCGATGCCCTGGTGGGCATCGAGCATCAGGATCACCACATTGCTGGCCTCGATGGCCTGGAGGGTCTTGATGGCGCTGAATTTCTCGATGAAGTCATGCACCTTGGCGCGGCGCCGCATGCCGGCGGTGTCGATCAGGGTGTAGCGGCGGTCGGCGTGGGTGAAGGGGACGAAGATGCTGTCCCGGGTGGTGCCGGGCTGATCGCAGGCCACCAGGCGCTCCTCGCCCAGGATGCGGTTGATGAGGGTCGATTTGCCGGCATTGGGGCGCCCAACCACGGCGACCTTGATGCCCGCCTCCTCGTCCCGCTCCGCGCTGGCCTCCTCCAGGCTCTCGGGCAGGCTGGCGAAGACCCGGTGCATCAGGCTGCCGACTCCCCGGCCCTGGACGGCGGCGATGGCGACGGGTTCGCCCAGGCCGAGCTGATGGAAATCCACCATCGCCATTTCGGGTTCCAGCCGATCCGTCTTGTTCACCACCAGGGTGACGGGTTTGCCGGTGCGGCGCAGGCGCGCGGCGATCTCCAGGTCATGGCCGCTGCAGCCCTCGCGGGCATCGACCATGAAGAGCAACTGGTCCGCCTCCTGGATGGCCACGGCCACCTGACGCTCCATCAGGCTCTCGACCCCGTCGGTCACGCCGCTCAGGCCACCGGTGTCCACGATGATGTAGGGGGCCGGTCCGATGCGCCCGACGCCATACTGGCGATCCCGGGTGAGACCCGGAAAGTCCGCCACCAGGGCGTCGCGCGTCCGGGTCAGTCGATTGAAGAGGGTCGATTTGCCGACATTGGGCCGGCCGATGATAGTGAAAACGGGAAGCATGAGGGGCCTTGGGCGCTGAGGGAGGGCCGCGCCGGGGCGCGGCCAGGGTCGAAACGGACGGGTCGGGATCAGAACGCCGGGGTTGGCGTCTTGGTCGGGGTCGGCATCGGGGTGGAGGACTTGGTTGTGGTTGCGGCCGGGGACACGGCGCCGAGCGAGAGGGCGGCGAGGGTGCCATCGGAGCCGAGGACGAAGACCCGCCCGCCGGCGACCAGGGGCTGGGCCTGGATGCCGCCCTTCGCCACGCGCTGCCGGCCCAGAATGCGGCCATCGTTCCGGGCCAGCAGGTGGACATAGCCCTCCAGATCACCCACCACCAGGCTGTTACCTACCACGGCCGGGGCCGTCAGGTTGCGGTAACGCAGAGCCTCCTGCTTCCAGATACCGGCGCCGTCCTCGGGCTTGGCGGCCCAGACCAGGTCGTTGGAGTCGGTCACATAGAGGGTCCCATCCGCCTCCGTCAGGCCCGCATAGGAGGAAAGGGCGCGCCGCCAGAGGACGGCGCCGCTGGTCAGATCCAGGGCCGCCAGGTCACCGTTGTAGGCAGCGACGTAGAGGGTCTCCCCGACCACCAGGGGGGTGGCGTTGAGGTCGGCGATGCGCTCCAGCTCGGAGCGGCCCCGCGGTGGGGTCACGGTAGTGATCCACTCCGGCAGGCCCGAGACCAGCTCGATCTTGGCCAGGCGACCACCGGAGACGCCGACGACGGCATACTTGCCCACGATCAGGGGGGTGCTGCTGCCACGCAGGGTCAGGGTCGGGGCCTGAAAATCATAGTTCCAGAGCTTCTCCCCCTTGGCGGCATCAAAGCCAAAGACACTGTCGTTGAGGGTGTGCAGCACCACCAGATCGCCTGCAATCCGGGGGACCGAGAGGATTTCGCTGCCCACCTGAGCCCTCCACAGCTCGGTGCCATCCGTGGTCGAGAGGGCTATGAGCTCGCCATTGGTGGAACCCACGACCAGCCGGTTGCCGGCCACCTCCGGGCCACCGCTCAGGGTCAGGCCGGTTTCACGCTGCCAGAGGGGCCGGCCATCGGCGGCGTTCACCGCCATCACCAGGCCCTTGGCGTCCGCAACGTAGAGGCGGCCATCCTGAAGGGCCGGGGTCAGGCTCAGGCGACGACCCTCGGTACCCTTGCCAGTGCCGACGGACCAGAGGGTGGTTAAGCCAGCCTCCCCCGCCGCCGCGGTCAGTTCCGTGGGTGGGCGCGGGTCCACCTCCCCCGCCAACCAGGGGATATAGCTACAACCGCTCAGGAGCGCGAGGGCGAACAGAGCGGGCGCGAAGCGGAGCATGGGTCTCATGGGCCTATCCCCTGGCGGGTGTGGGGCCGGGCGCCGGTCAAGTGGCGGGCGGCAGGTTTTCGACTTTGAGTTGCAAGAGGGCCGCGTTGGCGGCACCCAGGGCGATGGCCTGATCATAGTTGGCGCGGGCCTCGGCGGCACGGCCAGCCGCCAGGGCCAGATCGCCCCGCAGGGCGGCGAAGTCGCCCTTGAAGGCCTCGCCCTTGTCCTGTTGGGCGATGAGGGTCGCGGCGGCATCCATCTCACCCTGGGCCATTAGCAACCGCGCCAGGCGCAGGGCGGCAACCCGGGCCAGACCCTGATCGGGGGCCTGGGCCATGGCCTGCTCCAGGGCCTTGCGGGCCGCCGCGGGCTGTTTCGCATCCAGCTCCACCCGGGCCAGCATCAGGTTAGCCAAGGCGCCATAGGGGGAATCCCCATGCTTCTCCAGCAGGAGGGCGGCCTGGGTCCGGGCGGCCTCGGCATTACCCGTCTCGACGGTGGCGACGAGCTGTTCGAAGGCCGAGGAGGCCTGCTGGGCCATGCCCTCCTGGTGATCCACCCAGGCCCGCCAGCCAAAGACGGCCGCCAGACCAATGGCCAGGCCACCGACCACCGAGATCCCATTCTCCTTCCACCAGCCCTTGATGGCTTCAACTTTTTCTTCGTCGGTTTCGTAGGCGTTCAATCCGCTTACCTCGTTAATTAACTTCAAAAAATCGGTTTGTCATCGGCGCAACCCTGATCGGGAGGCAATCACCCCGGCCCGCTGGGCCGGAGCAAAAGAGGTCACACGCGCGCCAGGGGGGATCAGCGCCTCCCCGCCAGCAGGAAGGGGCCCAACTCATCGTAGGTCAGATCGCGCTGCTCGCCTTCCTCGCGCAGGGGCTTGACGCCGAGGACGCCGCGCTCCAGTTCGCCCTCGCCCAGGACCAGGGCGTAGCGGGCACCGCTGCGGTCCGCCTTCTTGAACTGGCTTTTGAAGCTGCCGCCACCGCAGTGGCATTGCAGGCGGAGGCCGGGCGCGGCGTCGCGCAGGCGCTCCCCCAAGGCCGGGGCGGCACCCTGGGCGGCCGTGCCAACGGCGACCAGATAACCGTCGAGGGCGTTGGGATCGGTGGTCGCCTCCCCAGCAATCAGCCGGGCCTCCAGAAGGGACACCAATCGCTCCAGCCCCATGGCGAAGCCCACCGCCGGGGTCGGGCGGCCACCGAGCTGGGCCACCAGGCCATCGTAACGCCCGCCGGCGCAGACCGTGCCCTGGGCGCCCAGGTCATCGGTGATCCACTCGAAGACGGTGCGATTATAGTAATCCAGACCGCGCACCAGGCGCGGATTGACCTGATAGGGGATGCCAGCGGCGGCAAGCCCGGCGCAAAAGTGCTCGAAGTGCCGCCGGGACGCCTCCCCGAGATGATCGAGGATGACGGGGGCGCCGGCGATGATGGCGCTCAGGTCTGGGTTCTTGGAATCCAGCACCCGCAGGGGATTGGTCTCCAGGCGGCGCAGGCTGTCCTCGTCCAGGTCCTCGGCATAGGCCCGCAGATAGGAAACCAACTCGGCGCGATAGGCAGCCCGTTCCACGCCCTCGCCCAGGCTGTTGATCTCCAGCCGTAAGCCGTCCAGGCCCAGGGTTCGCCAGATGCGGTGGGTCAGGAAGAGCACCTCCTGATCGATGTCCGGCCCCTCCAGGCCAAAGACCTCGACGCCGATCTGGTGGAACTGGCGATAACGCCCCTTCTGGGGCCGCTCGTGGCGGAACATGGGGCCGCGATACCAGAGGCGGCGCGGCTGGTCGAGAAGGCCATTCTCTATGGCGGCACGCACGCAGCTCGCCGTGCCCTCGGGGCGCAGGCTGAGGCTGTCGCCATTGCGGTCCGGAAAGGAGTACATCTCCTTCTCGACGATGTCGGTGACCTCGCCGATGGAACGCTTGAACAGCTCCGTCACCTCCACCAGAGGGGTGCGGATCTCGCTATAGCCATAGGACTCCAGCACCTGGCGGGCGCCATCCTCCAACCGCTGCCAGAGGCCGATGTGGTCGGGCAGGAGATCGTGCATGCCACGGATGGCCTGGATATTTTTTGCCATGGGGTTCAGGGCTTGGGGGCCGGGTCCAGAATGAAGCGGGCGACATTGCCGCGCACCACGGATTGGAAGTCGAAGGGCTGACCACCGACCTGGATGCGGGTCGCGGAGGCATTGCCAATAATCAGGGAATAAGGTGGCTTGCCCCCCAGCAAATGCTGGTCGCCCTGGTCCATTTCGCCAATCAAGCCGTAATTCATGGTGCTGTCGCGGATGTCCACGGAGGTGGGCCCCGTAAAGGAGATCACCACGTCGAGCTTTTCCACGACCTGGGCCACGTCCGCCTCGTGCTGGCCTTGGGGCGGACTGGTGGGGGTGGCCGCCGCCGGGAGGTCTCCCGTGGGTGCGTTAGCGGCCGCGCCCTCTTCCTCCACGATCACCTCCGTCTCCTCCGGCGGCTCGTCCAGGGGCTCCATCGGGGACTCTTCCAGGGAGGTATCCGCGCCGGCTTCGTCCTCGGCGGCCTCGTCCACCCGGGCCCGGGGCTGGGCCAGGGTATCCGGAACCGGCTTTTCCGCCACCTGAGGGCTGGTCACGGCCTGATCCGCGGGTCTTTGCAGCCACCAGGCCAGCACCAGGATGAGGACGAGAAGCAGGGCGGTGATTCCGGCCCAATGGGATTCGTTGGGGCCGGGGTTGGCGCCGGTTTTTGAGGGCCGGTTCGAGGGGCGGTTCGCTGACGGGGTCGCCGGCCGGGCCGCCTGGCGCTCCGGCGCGGCGGGGGGCGCGCTGGCCTTGCGGGCCGGCGGCGCCAGGGCGGCGCGATAGGCCTCCCCCAGCGCCTCCGGGTCCAGGTCCAGCAGGCGGGCATAGGTCTTGACGTAGCCGACGACGAAGACCACGTCCGGCAGCCGCGAGTAATCCTCGTTCTCGATAGCCTTGACCCGCTCCGGGGTCAGGCGCAAGTCGCGGGCTACCTGGGTGAGGTCAAGGCCCCGCCGCAGGCGGGCCTGGCGCAGGCGTTGGCCAGGGCCTGGGGGGGGTTCGGCCCCGGTTGCCTCGACCGCCTCCTCGTCGGGGCGTGGTTCGGATGGATCAGTCATCATGGCCCTCAAAGGGATTGAACTTCCGGGGCATCCGGATAATTTTCGCGCAACAACTTCTCATACCGGCTGGCGGCCGGGCGAGCGCCCAGGGCCCGCTCGATCCGCACCCCCAACAGCAGGGCCTTGGGGCCGCGCCCCCCCGCCGCGAGATAGCGCTCCAGATAGGACTTGGCGGAAGGATTGCGACCCTGGGCATGCTCCAACTCGGCCATCTCGATCAGGGCCGGGGCATAGCCGGGGTTGGCGGACAGGGCGCGGCGCAGGGCCTGCTCGGCGCTGGCGGTCTGGCTGGCGCGGCGACCGCAAATGCCGGCGCGGGTCTCGGCCACCCAGGGGGCATTGAAGAGGGGGTTGGCGAGGGCCTGCTGGTACTGGGCCGCCGCCCCGGCGTAATCGCCACGGTCGCAGAGGAAGTTGCCCCACGCCATCAGCAGATAGGGGTCGTTCGGGGCCAGGCCCAGAGCGGTCCGGAAATGCTGTTCCGCCAGCTCAGGCTGCCGCAACTGCTGGTAGATGGTGGCGATGACATTGTGGGCCTGGGCATTATTGGGGTCCTCCTCCAGGGCCTTCTGGGCATTCTTGAGGGCCGGCTCGACCTCGCCCAGCCGGTAATACTCGGCGGCGATCTGGACGTAGAGCTCACCCGGGCTCGTCTGGGGGGCATCGGATTTAACCCCCTTGTCGCCCCCGCAGGCGGCCAGGAGTAGGGTCAAGGCCAAGGCTGCCCAGGGGCGGGACAGGGTCATGTCGCGACGACCGGCAAAGGCCAAGCGGGGGGGGCCGGGGCCCGACGGCCGCGATCCCGCACCCGACCGACCAACTGGCCGCAGGCGGCGGAGATCTCGTCACCCCGAGTCTTGCGGGTGGTGGTAAAGAGGCCAGAGCGGATCAGGCGGTCGCGGAAGGCGAGGATGCGTTCGCTAGGCGAGGTGCGATAGTCGCTGCCGGGGAAGGGGTTGAAGGGGATCAGGTTGACCTTGGACCGGGTCCCTTCCAGGAGCCGAATCAATTGCTTGGCGTGGGTCGGGCTGTCATTGACGCCATCGAGCATGACGTATTCCCAGGTCACGCGCCGGCGCCGCTCATCGCCGATATAGTTGCGGCAGGCGGGAATCAGCACCTCCAGGGGATACTTGCGGTTGATCGGCACCAGCTCGTCCCGCAGGGCGTCGTTAGGGGCGTGGAGGGAGACCGCCAGGGAGACATCGCTGACCTCCGCCAGGCGATAGATATTGGGCACGATGCCCGAGGTACTGACCGTCACCCGCTGCTTGGCGGCCATGTAGGCCAGGTCGTCCTGCATGATGGAGAGGGCGGTGACCAGGTTGTCGAAATTGGCCAGGGGCTCGCCCATGCCCATCATCACCACATTGGAGGGCGGCACCCCGAGCCAACGCGTGGCGTGCCAGACCTGGCCGATGATCTCCCCCGGGGTCAGGTTTCGGTTGAAACCCTGCCGCGCCGTGGCGCAGAAGCTGCAGTTGAGGGCGCAGCCGACCTGAGAGGAGACGCAGAGGGTGTTGCGCCGCTCCTGGGGGATCAGCAAGGGGATCAGGACCGTCTCCACCCGCTGGCCATCCGCCAGTTCCATCATCCACTTGCGGGTGCCGTCGGCGGAGGGCCATTCCTCGGCCAGGCGGGGCGGGCGGATCTCGGTGGTGTCATGGAGCTGGGTCCTGAGCCCGAGGGACAGGTCCGTCATGGCCTCGAAATCCAGGAAGCCGTGCTTGTGTATCCACTTAAAGAGGTTACGGCCATTAAAGGCCTTGTGGCCCAGGGACGTCACCAGTGCCTCGCACCCCTTCAGGTCCAGGTCGAGCAGATTGGGGCGCACGGTCGCCAGGCCACCGGGAAGCGGGGTAGCGGCAAGATTCGTCAAGGGAATGGAGATGACGGCCATGCGTGGCAATAGGATCTGGGTTGGGCTTATGAATGGAGGGCCTAGGGCCAATCCCGCACCCGATACCTGGGCCTAAGTGGTCCAGCAGGGCGGGGCGGACGGGAAATAAACCCATGGAGTAACGGCGAAAGTTTAACCAGTCCGGCGGCGGGTGGCAATCGGGCCGGACCCTTGGGGGACCCTGCCCATACCCTCCTTGCTGGATAAAGCGCGGGCCGCTAGACTCCGGCGCTCAGTGGTAAGCGGCGAGGAAGCCTCCCATGACCTGTTTTGATGTCTTTAACGGCGATGCCGACGGCCTTTGCGCCCTGCAACAACTGCGCCTGGCGGACCCGCGCGATGCGGTCCTGGTGACCGGGGTCAAGCGGGATATCGGCCTCCTAGCACGGGTGGCGGCCACGGCCGGGGATGAGGTTTGGGCGCTGGACATCGCCTTGGAAAAGAACCGGCGGGCCCTCGATGATCTGCTGGCCAGGGGTGCCCGGGTGCGTTATTTCGACCACCACTTTCCAGGCGAGATCCCCACGCACCCTCTGTTCGAGGCCCACATCGATACCACCCCGGATCGCGGCACCAGTCTGCTGGTGGATGACTATCTGGGCGGTAGCCAGCGCGCCTGGGCGGTGGTGGGCACCTTCGGCGACAACTTTGACGAATCGGCGCGCCGGGCCGCCCAGCCGCTGGGCCTGACCCGCGGCCAGATGGAGGCTCTGCGTGACCTGGGCATCTATCTGAATTACAACGGCTATGGGGCCGAGGTGGTCGATCTGCACTTCCCGCCAGACGCCCTCTTCCGTCGGTTGCGGCCTTATGCCAACCCCCTGGAGTTCATCGCGCTGGACCCGGCCTTTGGGCAACTGCGAGATGGCTTCCAGGACGATATGAGCCGGGCGCGGGCCGTCGCGCCCGAGATCGATGACCCTGGGCACCGGCTTCACCTGCTGCCGGCGGCGCCTTGGGCGCGTCGGGCTGGGGGCGTGTTGGCTAACGAGCTGGCGCGGGGGGCTCCGGATCAGGCCCATGCCTTGCTCACGCGGCTGCCGGCGGGGGGCTTCGTCGTCAGCGTCCGGGCGCCCCTGACCAGGCGCCAGGGGGCGGATGATCTCTGCCGGGGCTTCCCGGGTGGTGGCGGGCGGCCGGCGGCGGCGGGAATCAATGAGCTCGCCGACGGCGACTATGAGGCTTTTGTGGCGGCCTTTCTCGCAGCCTTTTGATCGGCTCGGCCCTGGGAGGTGGTGGGCGATGCGCGCGGCGGGGAGCGCTGCACCAGCTGCCGCGACCCTTACCTTGACTCGTCAAGAGTCAGCAATCACAGCCTCGGCACCCGCGGCAGGCTCGCTGAGCCTTCGGATCGTCAGGGCACAGCGCTGCTCAATCAGGGCCAGGATGCGCTCGACCACTCTACTGCCAGCAAAGCCCTGTCCCGGACTGGATTGGAGCTTGCGCGCAGTGGGTGGCAGCGATTTCGCCAACTCCAGAATGCGCCTTCTGGCTTGCGCCCTGGCAAGGCCTACGCCTTCCGAGAATTGCAGCCAATGCCGCGCTTGAAGCTCGCTGAACTTGTATTTGCTACCGATTTTCATCGCCATCCTGGACGTCAGTGTCAGGTACACCGCCGTCGACAGCGTATCGTATAAAGGCGCCAGGACGGGGGCCTGGCCCGGGTACAGCAGCGAGAAATTCTTGGCGTGCGCGTCGTGATTGCCAATCAAGGCGTTAAAGATCACATAGTCGAGCAAGCGCAGGATCTGCGGCGCACTGGGGCGCGTGACACGGCGTACCAATTCGAAACATCGCGCCAGATCAGGGCCACCTTCGTTCTGGTATTTCATTTCAGGAATCACGCCCAAGGCCTGGCAGAAGTCCTCCTGATGAAGGCGCTGTCGGTGGCCTTGTGCATCCACGACCCGGTCGTAGCGCTCGACCAGCAGGAAGGGACGACTCAGGACGGAATGAACTTTTGACTGTGCCGGTTTGAGCCGCATGGCCTCGGCCAGCGCCATGCAGAAGCCTTCGTTGGTCACGCTGTCTTCAAGGTCATGGATGGCGGGCTTCAAGATGTGGGAGCTAGGCGTGCCATTGCGAGGCAAACCCAGACGGGCGCCATCAAAAACCACCGGCAATTTGTCTTGTGCGCCCGCCAGCGAAAGCCGCAAACCGTCCTTGCCCGCCAGCATGGGGCGATGCGGCAATTCATCCAGGATGGCGACGACTTCCTCGTCGCTCAGCCATTGAACATCATCACCCTGGTTAGGGGCAGGCAACGCCTGTCCGGGCTCCAGGAAGGTCACCGCCCCGGCACATTCACCTCCGATGTGGTCCAACAAGGCAAAGTCGTTCTGACCCGACACTTGGAATTGCCGTGCGATCAGGCGGCGCATCTGCCCCTCGGGTAAGAGACCGGCAAAGAAGGGCCGGGTTTGGTGATCGTCGAACGGCTCTGTTTGCAAAGGCAGGGAACTGGACAAGGTCACGGCGTTGGATCGGGACAGCCAATCGTGGGTGTAACGGAAATTCAGCCGGCCTTCGACCAGTGCCAAGGTGCCGACGCGGTCAGCGAACAGCCAGACTTCCAGCTCAGGCGCCATGGTCGTTGCCCTCGGGTTGATCTACGGCGACCGGGGATGGCAACCCGCTGAGTTGGAGCTCTCCACCCAAGGCATGGATGACCCGCAGGACGTTTTCCAGTCGCACCGTCGGCTTGCCTGCTTCAAGATCGACAATGAAGCGCACGCCAACCCCTGCCGCCAGGCCCAACTGGGGTTGCGTGAGCCCGAGCTGTTTACGGGCAGCACGAAGCGCAGCGCCGAGTTGTTGAGGTGATCGAATGGATGTCATGGCCTGCTCAATTTCCCGTTCGGGGCATTTTATGCCAGGACTCACCTCGGGTCTATATATATTTCCCGATCGGGAATTTCACCCTCGCCAACGGGCAGACGCGGCCTGCGTTCACCAAGCGGTTCGCACCGGATAGTCCTGGATATGGCCGTCCGGTGTCAGGAGGGTCAGGCTGTGGGCAATCGCCTGGCAGATCAGCATCCGGTCGAAGGGATCCTGGTGGTGAGGCGGTAGCCGCCGTAATTCCAGAACCGCTGCTACCGTCAGATCGAGAGCGGCGATACCGTGCTTGGCGCGTTCGTTCGGAACATATTGATGGGGTGGTTCAGCGAGCGGTAACCGTCCCAGGTGATGCTTGACCGTGATCTCCCAAGCCGATACGGCGCTCAAGTAGACGGTATGGCGGGGGGTCGCTGAACAGGGTGCGGGCTGTCGCCGAGAGTTGTGGGGCGTCCCGCACGATCTACAGGAAGGTGCAGGTATCGAGCAAAATATTCATTGATCAGCGCCGTTGAAGGCGGCTAACAGTTCATCAGGCAGGGGCTCGAAGAATTCCGCGGGCAGTTCGATCCCAAAGTCGGCGGCAAGTCCGAACGGGCGCGGCTGAGCCGGCGTCTTCGGTAATGGACGGATTTCGGCAATTGGCACGTCATGTTTGCACAGCAGGATAGTTTCGCCGTGTTCCAGCGCGGGCAGGTAACGGGATAGATGCGTTTTAGCTTCGTGAATGTTAAGTCGCAACATAATTTAAGCTCCTGGTTTATTGATGAATTCGATTATTGACTGAACCTGTTCAGGACGCAACAGGCCACTAGTCTCCCCGTGGCGCGGGTACGGCGGCGAGCGCCCTTACTCCGCTGACGCTACCACGCCGGGTTAGCGAATCAGCCCTCGGGCCGCGCCGCCCAGGATGTGGTGCCGAACGGCCAGAGCCTCCCGGGACAGCCGTTGGCGTATCCGACTGGGAAGTACCTCCACATCGCCCGCCCTCACCCAAGGGCCCACCCTGGAAGGGGCGTTATTGGGTAACTCGGCATTGATCAAGCCTGAGTGGTGAGTTCGGCGACGAGGGCGGCGAGGAGATTCGCGGCGGTGGCGCGGGAGGCAGCGAGTTGGGTTTCCAATTGGTCCACCAAGGCCATCAGTTGATCCACTTTGGCGACGATCCGGCGTTGTTCGGCGAGCGGTGGGAGTGGGATGGGAATTTGCTCCCACTTGCCCTTGTTTATGATTGGGGTCGCAGAGCCAGAGGCGTTGGCGAGGACTTGCTCTTGGAAGCAATCGGCAGTGACGGCCAAATAGACGAACTCCGGCAAGTCCCGCTGAAGCCGCACGGAGTTGCTTTGCTGATTGAAGCCAATGGGCTCACGGCAGATTGCAGCCTTCCCGATTGCGTATTCCACGCCAAGATGGACAGTGATTCCACGGCAAGCCGGACACCTGTTCCAGGGCAAACTGGACACCTGAA